>CAZJTM010000008.1:0-62000 GCA_964548925.1 uncultured Verrucomicrobiota bacterium
GCTGGGGACGCATGATTACCTTGACCAACGGCAACTGGCTTTGCGTTTCAACACTCTTCCCGAGCGGCACCAACAGCCATCTCGCGATCTACCGCAGCACCGACGCGTGCCGGACTTGGACGCTGCTTTCCAAGGTGGCCGAAGATGGACGCATGCTGGACAACGGTGAACTCGTCGCGCTGCCGGACGGCGCGGTGCTGCTGACCATGCGCTCGCTCATCAATGGCATTTCCTATCGCCTGCCCGTGTACCGCAGCGCCAACCGCGGGCAATCCTGGAGTCATCTCAGCACCGTGGACAGCAGCGAGGGGTTGGGCTCGCTCGGGTTGTGGGAACCGGATTTTTGGGTGCTCGACGATGGACGGCTGGTGGTGACGTATTCCAACGAGAAGCACGGGGGCTACAGCCAGATCATTTCTGAGCGGGTTTCGACGAATCACGGCGCCACGTGGAGCGACGAAATTTGGGCCGTCTCCCAACCCGGCGGCGGCGCGTTGCGTCCGGGCATGTCGCAGATGACACGCATGGGCGATGGCCGCTATCTGCTGGTTTATGAAGTCGTGGGGGTGGGTAACGCCGACGTCTACGGCAAGACCTCGGCCGACGGGATCACGTGGCCGAGTGGCTTGGGCGCGCCCATTCCGTGTCACCATTGCGCGCCGTTTGTGACGTCGCTGCCCGACGGCCGGTTGCTCCTTACCTCCTGTGAGAATCAGGTGTCGGTCAGCGAGGACTTTGCGGTGAGCTGGCAGAAGATCACTCCGCCGGCGTGGGAATTGGGTTTCGCGCACACCTGGCCGGCGGTGTATGGCATCCGCACCAATGAGGTCGGCGTCCTGGTGGTTCACCCCACCCTGAAGCTCCGTTTCGGGACGCTCTCCCCGCCCCCGGTCTGGCCCAATCCCTTCACGCAGGATTTCAGCGGCGCCAATGACACGCTGTGGACCCGCTATGGCGGCAACTTCGCGTTCAGCGACGGGCGCTATCTGTTGAACAACACGAACACCTTCGGCAAGGCGCTGGTCGGGGACGGCTTCTGGACCGACGGCACACTGGAAGCCGACGTGCTGATCGCAACGCCCGGCAACGCAGGGCTGATGTTCCGGACCACCAATCCCGATGACACCGGGCCGGATGCGGCGCTCGGTTACTACGTCGGACTGGACACCGCCGGCGCGGTGGTGCTCGGCCGCATGAGCAACGCCTGGAAGCTGCTGGCTTCCGCGCCGGCGACCGTCCCGACCAACACCTGGCATCACCTCAGAATCACTATACGGGGAAGCAACTTCGGCATCTATGTGGACGACATGGTCCAGCCAAAGATCACTTGGACCGACGGCACGTTTCGGCGCGGCCAGATCGGCGTGCGCGCCTTCCGGTGCAACGCGCGGTTCGACAATGTGACCTTCACCAATGCCGCGCCCCTGCGCCTCGGCTTGCAACGGGAGGGCGGCCAACTCAGATTCTCCTGGCCGCAGAACGCTTGGAACCTTCGCCTGTGCGTGACCGCTGATGTTGAATCACGGATTCCGTGGATGCCGCTCACCAACCAGGGGGCGCTGGTGGACGGGGAATGGCGGTTCTCGCTGCCCCTGCCTTTCGTCACGCGGCAGTTCTATCGTCTGGAAGGACCCTGAGGGAAAAACTGAAGCTTCCGGCTTTCCTCAAGGGTGACATTGGGACGTCGCGAGTGCGGGGGAAAGCAGAAGGCGCGGGCAATTCTCCAAGCAGCAACCTTCCAACGCTGGACTCTAGGAACCAAGAATGACGAAATGGCGATCCAAACCGGTTGTCACAGAATCGTAACCTGCGCGCCACGGCCTTGTCACATGGCTGTCACAGGATTCGCCCCATGTTACGAAGGCAAGTCACAAAGACACGATCTATTCTCAGCAGTTTCAACGCGCCCGCCGCCGCCGCGGCGGTGTTATTGTCGTGCGGCTTGGTCACTAACGTGGCCGCACAGTCCGCCGACGCCATCCTCGACAAGCTCGTGGAAAAGGGCATTCTCTCCGTAAAAGAGGCCAACGAACTCCGCGAGCAAAGCGACAAAAACTTCACCACCGCGTTGTCGTCCAAGAACGGCATGCCCGAGTGGGGCACGGCGGTGAAGTTCAACGGTGATGTCCGGGGCCGTTACGAGAGTTTCTTCAACGACAACGAGGCGTTCGTGGACCGCACCCGTTTTCGCTATCGGCTGCGCGCGGGCTTCACCATGTCCATGTTCGACGATTTCGAGGCAGGCTTCCGACTGGGCTCGGGTGATCTAGACAGCGCCAGCAAGATCACATCGGGCACGGATCCGATCTCGAACAACCAGAGTTTTCAGAACAACGGCTCCAAGAAGGGCATCTTCCTCGATACGGCCTATTTCAAGTGGTCGCCCATCCACACCCCGCAATGGAGCGGCGCCTTCACCATCGGCAAGATGGAGAACCCGTTCGTGCTCTCGGACCTGCTCTTCGACGGGGACTACACCCCGGAGGGCGCGGGCCAGCAGTTTGGCTATCAAGTGAACACGGCCCATGCCCTGAAACTGAACGCCGGCGAATTCGTGCTCGACGAACTTGGTCCTTCTGGCCAGGACGCCTGGCTGGCCGGGGCGCAGGTGCGGCTGGAATCCACGTGGAACGCGAAGCTGTCCAGTTCGCTCGGCGTTTCCTACCTCAGCATTCAGCAGACGGAGCAGTTGAAGAGCGACACTGTCCCCGACATCAACGTGGGCAATACCCGCATTGCCACGCGTGGCGCAGACGGCAAGACTTACACGCTCGGCGCGCCGGTCTATGACTTCAATCCATTCGTCGTGGATGCGGCGCTGACCTACAATCTTGAGTCCGCGCCCTTTTACAACGGCATCTTCCCGGTCCGCGTGTTCGGGGAGTACATCAACAACCCGGCAGCGTCGGACTCGGACAACGAGGGTTGGCAGGCGGGTGTCACTTTCGGCAAGGCGGGCAAGCGCAAGACGTGGGAGGTGACTTACCGATACAAATACTTGGGTGGTGACGCGTGGTGGGAGGAGTTGACCGACTCCGACAGCGGGGCATTCTACCGGAATACGGGCCCTGCGGCTCCGGCCGCTGCCGCAGCCACGTTGCGCGCGCCGGGCACGGGGTATGGCTCGGGGACGAACATCAAGGGACATGTGGTCAAGGTGGGTTACTCCCCGTTCGACCATGTCACGCTCAACCTGACCTGGCTGGGCTTGGAGTTGATCGAACCGTACGCCCCGGGCACGGATAGCGAGATGAACCGTGTGCAAGCCGACATTGTGGTGAAATTCTGAGCCACGAGCCGTCACATACCTGTAACCTTCCCGTAAACCATTTGCTCAACTCGGCACTTATCTTGGAATCAGTAAACAATATGAAATCGAAGACCATCACTCGCATTCTCACGCTGGCCTGCGCGGCTGGCGTCCTCGGCGTGGCATCTTCTGCCCGCGCCGACATCACGGTCAAAGGCTCGGATACGCTGGTCATTCTCGCCCAGAAGTGGGCCGAGGTTTACATGAGCAAGAAGCCGGGCCAGAAGATCCAAGTCACCGGTGGCGGCACCGGCACCGGTTTCGCCGCCCTGCAGAACCAGAGCACAGACCTCTGCAATGCCTCGCGCAAGATCAAGGCAAAGGAGATCGAAACGTGCGTCAAGGCCTTCGGCAAGCGTCCCACGGAGTACAAGGTGGCCGTGGACGGCCTCTCGGTCTATGTCAACGCGGACAACCCGGTGAAGGAACTCACGCTCGAACAGCTTGAACTCATCTTCACCGGCAAGCTCAGGAACTGGAAGGCCGTCGGCGGCCCGGACGCCCCGATCACGGTGTATAGCCGCGAGAACAGCTCGGGCACCTACGAGTTCTTCAAGGAGCACGTGCTCAAAGGCAAGGATTTCGCCGCCAGCGCGCAGACCATGCCGGGCACGGCGGCGGTGCTCCAGGCTGTGGCCAAGGACAAGAACGGCATCGGCTACGGCGGCGCGGCCTACGGCGCCGGAGCGAAACATCTCCTGATCAAGGTGGACGCCGATTCGCCGGCCATTGATCCCACGGAAGAGAATGTGCTGAGCCAGAAGTATCCCATTTGGCGCTACCTCTACATTTACGTGAATCCGGCGCTCGACAAGGGCGACATTGCCGCCTACATCAACTGGATTCGCAGCGACGAGGGGCAAAAGGTCGTGAAGGAAGTCGGTTATTACCCGTTGCCGGCCCAACTGCGAGAGAAGTGATTCCGGAGGGAGTTGAATGGTGAATCGTTGAACTGTTGAATCGGTTTGTCTCCAACGGCTCACGGTTCAACGGTTCAACGGTTCGACGAATTCATGCCTCAACAAAACCAAGCCTTGTTCCATCGCGAGTCCAAACGGTCGCACGGCTGGATGGGCATCCATCGTGGCCACAAGGCCCGCCCCTTGGAATGGTGCGCCGAGAAGGTGATCTTCGGGGTGTCGCTCTCGGCCATCCTGATGGTGTTTCTCATCTTCTTGTTCGTCGCCCGCGAGGCGTTGCCGATCTTTTTGGGGCGGGCGAACAGCGCGCTGATCCAGGAGGTCATCGCTCCGGGGGACTTGGACAAGCACTCCGCCGACGAAATCTCCGCCTACCTCGGCCTCACCCCGCGGCAATACCGGACGATGGACAAGGAAACGCTCCAAACACTCATGGAGGTGCGGGCGGAGGGACAGGCGGAGATCCCGCAGCAGTTCCGGGACGATCCCGACGCGCGGGTCAACACCACGGAATGGCGCTATCTGCTTCGCCCCCACAAGTGGAAGGGATACGACAAACCGGAATACATCTGGCAACCCGTCGGGCAGATCCACAAATACAACATCATGCCGCTCATCGTGGGGAGTCTGAAGACAACCTTGCTCGGCCTGCTCTTCTCCGTGCCGCTGGCCGTGGCGGCGGCCATCTACGTGTCCCAACTGGCGCGGCCCCGCCTGCGGGAACTGGTCAAGCCCGGCATCGAGTTGCTGTCCGGGATTCCCTCGGTGGTGGTGGGGTTCTTTGCCTTGCTCGTGATGGCGACCTTCTTACAGACGGTCTTCCGCTACGAAGTGCGGCTGAATGCCTTTGTCGCGGGCATCGCGTTGGGGTTCGCGGTGATTCCAATCGTGTTTTCCATCGCCGAGGACGCGCTGACCAGCGTGCCGCGCAGTTACACGCAGGCGGCGCTGGCGTTGGGCGCGTCGCGCTGGCAAACGGCCTGGCAAATCGTGTTGCCGGCGGCCTTGCCGGGGGTGTTCGCCGCGGTCGTGCTCGGCTTCGGGCGAGCCATCGGCGAAACGATGATCGTGCTGATGGTGTGCTCGGCGAGCGTCATGTCGTGGAACATCTTTGACTCGGCGCGGAGCATCACCACCACCATTGCGGCGGAGATGGCCGAAACCGTGGCGGGTGGCCATCACTACCGAATGCTGTTCATGTTGGGCGCGCTCCTGTTTGCGATCACCTTCGTGTTGAACATGATTGGCGACCTGGTGATCCACCGCTTCAAAGAACGCCTGGAGGGGAAGCGATGAGCGGAATCCGGAAGTTCAAGGCGGAGCGGTTCGACTACGCGTCCTTTTTCTTCTCGGGGCTGACCGGGCTGGCGACACTTTTGATTCTGGCCATCCTGGTCGTCATCTTGGGCAACATCATTCTCCACGGGCTGCCCTCCTTCTCTTGGCGTTTCGTTTCCACCATCCCGAAGAAGGACTTCTTTGACCCGGCGACCACCGGCGTGCTTCCGATGATTATCGGCACGACCATTCGCGTGTTTGTCATGACCCTTTTCGTCCTGCCGGTCGGCGTGATCACGGCCATCTACCTGACGGAATACGCGCCGGGTACGTCGCCCGTGACGCGGATCATCCGCGCGGCGGTCAACAACCTAGCCGGCGTGCCGTCCATCGTCTTCGGCCTCTTCGGGCTTGGTTTCTTCATCACCTTCATCGGCGGACGGATTGATGAGTTGCTGGACACTCCCGGCCCTGTTTGGGGGCAACCCGCGTTGATTTGGGCCTCGTTGACCTTGGCGGTAATGACGCTGCCCGTCGTCATCGTGGCCACCGAGGAATCGCTGAAGGCCATTCCCATGGGCTTGCGCGAAGGCAGCCTGGCGCTGGGGGCGACGAAGCTCCAGACCATCATCCGCGTGGTGCTGCCGCAGGCGCTGCCTGGCATCATGACCGGCGGCATCCTCGCCGTCAGCCGTGCCGCGGGCGAGGTCGCGCCCATCCTGTTCACCGGCGTGGCCTACTACATGGCCGACCTGCCGCGCAAGTTGAGCGACCAGTTCATGGACTTGGGCTATCACGTCTTCGTTCTCTCCACGCAGTCGCCGAACATCGAGCAAACGCGTCCCATCCTCTACGCCACGGTGCTCGTGTTGCTGATCCTGACCTTCACGCTGAATTTCACGGCGATCCTGATCCGGGCGCGCGTGCGGGCAAAACTTCGGGCCTTGGGCTGAACTAAGACTATGGCGGAAACCCTGCTTCCCAAAATCGAGACCCTCGCGCAGACGCCGTCCACCAGCGTCGTCCAACCGGCCCCCTTGATCGAAGTATCCAACCTGTCCCTCTACTACGGCGCGGCCCGGGCGCTCAAGGACATCACGCTGGCCATGCGCGAGCGTGTCGTGACCGCCTTCATCGGCCCGTCCGGGTGCGGCAAGTCCACGTTGCTGCGTTGTTTCAACCGCATGAACGACCTGATTGACGGCGTGCGGATTGACGGGCGCATCCAGATCGCCGGGCAGGACATCTACGCGCCGGACGTGGACGCCATCGAACTGCGCAAGCGCGTGGGCATGGTCTTCCAGAAGTCCAACCCGTTCCCGAAGTCCATCTACGACAATGTGGCCTACGGTTTGCGCCTCCAAGGCCGGCGCAGCCGCGGCGAACTGGATGCTGTGGTGGAGAAGAGCCTTCGCGGCGCGGCGCTGTGGGACGAGGTGAAAGACCGGCTGCACGAGAGCGCCCTGGGACTCTCCGGCGGCCAGCAGCAACGGCTGTGTATTGCCCGCGCCATTGCCGTCGAGCCGGAGATCATTCTCATGGATGAACCCGCCTCGGCGCTTGATCCCATCGCCACGGCCAAGATCGAGGACCTGATTCTGGAATTGAAAAAGGAGTTCACCATCGTCATCGTCACGCACAACATGCAACAAGCCGCCCGCATGTCCGATGACACCGCGTTCTTCTACCTGGGGGAGTTGATCGAGTTTGGTCCGACCAAGAAGATTTTCACCAATCCCGCCCAGAAGCGGACGGAGGATTACGTAACCGGTCGGTTTGGCTAGCGAACGGGTAAACCGTGGAACCGCAGACTCGTTGAATCGGTTTGCGCGTTGGCGGTTTAACGATGCGACGATTACAGCATGGAAACACACTTCGAACACGAACTCGGCAGCCTCAAGGCGCAACTGCTCACGATGGCCAGCCACGCGGAAAAGGCGGTCAACGAAGCCGTGCGGGCCCTGGTCAACCGCGACCACGACCTCGCCGAAAAAGTCCGGCACGACGACGAAATCCTCGACCGTTACGAGGTCGAGATTGACGAGCAAGCCATCACCGTCCTGGCCAAGGCACCGCTGGCGAGCGACCTCCGGCTGGTCACAGTGGCGATGAAGATTTGCCAGAACCTCGAGCGTGTGGGCGACGAGGCCTCCAAGATCGCCAAGCGTGCCCGCGATCTCAGTGAGGAAGTGCCCGTCAAGCTGACGGTGAATCTCCCCGGCATGGCCCAACTCGCGCTCGGGATGCTCAAGGCTTCGCTTGACGCTTTTGTCCGGCGCGACACGGCGGCCGCCCGCGCGCTGATTCCGCAGGACAAACAGGTGGACGCCTTGAACAAGGCCATTCAGGCGCAACTGGTCGAGTTCATGACCCGGAACCCGGACACCATCGCCCGCTGCCTGCACCTGATCACGGCGGCCAAGAGCTTGGAGCGCATCGCCGATCACGCCAAGAACATCGCCGAAGAGGTCGTTTACCTTTACGAGGCCCAAGACATTCGTCACACCCTCAAAGCGCCAACTGTCTCATGAACGCCAAACCCCGTATTCTGGTCGTGGACGACGAGCCCGAGACCGTCGAGCTCGTGGAGTTCAACCTGCGCCAGGCCGGCTTCGACACCCTCAGCGCGACCGATGGCGCCGAGGCGCTGAAAAAGGCCCGTGCCCAGCTTCCCGACCTGATCGTGCTGGACCTCATGCTGCCCGAGATGGGCGGCTTGGAAGTCTGCAAGATTCTGCGCCGCGACCCCGCCGCCGCCGCCATCCCGATCATCATGCTGACCGCGAAGGCGGCGGAGCTCGACCGTGTGCTGGGGCTGGAACTCGGCGCGGACGATTACGTCACCAAGCCCTTCAGCCCGCGGGAACTCGTGCTGCGCATCAAGAAGCTGTTGGAGCGTGGGCAGACGAAGACCGACGAGCCGGAAACCATGAAGTTTGGCGACCTGCTCATTGACGTGCCGCGGTATCTCGTCAGTGTGCGCGGCAAGCGGCTCGAACTGACGGCCACGGAATTCAAGCTCCTGACCCTGCTGGCACGGCGACAAGGCCGGGTCCAGTCGCGCGACACACTGCTGCGGGACGTGTGGGATTACAACAATCTGGTGGATACGCGCACGGTGGATACCCACATGCGCCGGCTGCGTGAAAAGATGGGCGTTGCCGCAAAGCATCTCGACACCGTGCGTGGCGTCGGCTACCGCTTTGTGGAATGAACGGCCTGGCCGAACAGCAAGCTGCGAGTCCCGGACCTCCAAGCCCAAGCCGGGCCTGCATCCGGACTGTTGGGAAACAGAGATTCAGTGTTGGAGGATTGGATGTATCCCGACGGCCCGTTCAGAATCCCGCAGCGGCGGCTCGGCAGAGCGCCGCACACTATGGCTTGTCATTCCAGCGCGGCGGTGCTCTGCCGACACCCCGCTGCGGTCGGGAAGCCCTGAATCTGGCGCTCCGGATTTCGGATTTCGGATTTCGGATTCCTCTCGCATGTGGCCCGCGCTGACCATCTTGCTGCTGGGTTGCCTGATCGCGCTGCATTTCTGGTGGCGCGGCAGGTTTGCGCGTGCCTTGGAAGCGTCAGCCAAGGAACTCGCCTCCCACCAGCAATCCCAGCAACAGATCGCGGGCCGCGAGCAGGCGCGGCAGGAAGCCGTTTTCAACAGCATGATCGAGGGGTTGCTGCTGCTCGACGACGCCGGGCGGGTTCAGTTGGCGAACCGCGCCTTCGTCCGGCTCTTCGCCACCACCGGCGACCACGCCGGCAAGCCGTTGCTCGAAGTTTTGCGTTGGCATGAGCTGGCCGATCTGGTCGCCAGCCTGGACGCCAAGGAACGCTGGCGGAGCCGCGAGATGCGTTTCCCCGGCGCGGGCGAACTCTGGTTGCAAGTCAGCGTCGCGGCCATTCTGGACGCGGACCAGCAACGCCACGGCACGATTCTGGTCTTTCACGATGTGACCCGCCTCAAGCAGCTCGAGCGCACCCGGGAGGAATTCGTCGCCAACGTCAGCCACGAGTTGCGCACGCCGCTTTCCCATATCAAAGGCTACGTCGAAACGCTGCTGCATGGCGCCAAGGACGACCCCGCGGTCGCCACCCGCTTCCTCCAAACCATCGAACGCAACGCGGGCCGTCTCCAGTTGCTCATCGAAGACTTGCTGACGATTTCCGAACTGGAATCGGGTCGCGTGTTGCTGAACCTGCAATCCGTGTCGCTGCGCAACGTGGCGGGCAAAGTGTTCGATGACTTCAAAGCCCGCGCCGCCGCCCGCGCGGTCACACTCACCAACGAGCTGCCCGAAGTGCGCGCACGGGCGGACGCCGCGCGCTTGGAGCAGGTTCTATCCAACCTCGTGGACAACGCCATCAAGTACGGCCGTCCCGGCGGCCAGGTCGTCATCGGCGCGCGCGCTTTGCCGGAGAACCTGCTGGAGGTGAGTGTGCGCGACGACGGCCCCGGCCTGCCCCCCGAGGCGATGGAGCGGGTCTTCGAGCGTTTCTACCGGGTGGACAAGGCCCGCTCGCGCGAACAGGGCGGGACCGGCCTGGGCCTCTCCATCGTCAAGCACATCGTCCAAAGCCACGGAGGCCGGGCTTGGGCCAGGAGCGAACCGGGCAAGGGCGCGACGTTCTTTTTCACCTTGCCGGAAGCGACTGGGACGAAAGCCACTTGAGCGGCCGCCCCTGGCCCACGCCGGGACGCCCCATTTCTGCAATTGAACTCTGGCGACCCCGGACTAGTCTATTTCATGCCGGTTGGTCGCGGTGAAAACCCCATCGTGCCAGCCCGGCTGGAGTGAGGCTTGACTATGACTGAAAAGAAAGCGGAAGCACCGTCGCCCGCGCGCGGCGGTTGGTTGCGAAAACTCGTGTGGATTGCCGGCGGCTTGGTGATCTTGCTGGTCGTGGCGTGGTTTGTGGTCACGAGCGGCGCGTTCTTCAAAGGCGTGGTCTTGCCCAGGGTCGGCGCGGCCATGAACGCCGAGGTCACGGTAGCCGACGCCAGCCTCAGCCCGTTCTCGCAGGTGGTGTTGCGCGATCTCAAGGTCGTGCCCAAGGGCGCCGAACCGCTGCTCACCGCCGCCGAAGTGCGCGCCCGCTATCGCCTCATGGCCATCCTCGGCGGCAACATCGCCGTGGAGGAGGTCGCCATTGTGAACCCAACGGTTACGCTCGTGGAGAACGCCGATGGCACCAGCAACCTCGATCCGATTCTCAAGTCGCAGCAGCCGCCGACTGGGAAGCCGGATTCCACGTCGGGCGCCAAGCCCTCCGCGCCGCCGGCCCTCGATATCAAGTCCGTGAAGCTCAGCAACGCCACCGTGCGGCGGACCCAAAACTTCAAGGGCGGCGGACGCGACGTGCTGGAACTCTCCGGCGTCAACCTCACCCTCAGCGATCTCAAGAACGGGCAAACCGGCAAGCTGGAGTTGAGCGCGGCTTTGGCCTTGGACCAGAGCGCAACGACCAACACGCCCGCTTCCTCGTTGCGCGCGAAGGCCGGCGGCGCGTTTGCCTTTGATCTCACCAAAGACCTCATGCCCGGCGCGGCGAAGGGCAATTTGACATTGGCAGTGGACCGGGCGACCGGCGCGTTTACCGAGGCCGCCGGGCTTGCAATCAAACTGGATGCCGAAGCCACGCCCACGGAGGTCAGGCAATTGGCGGTGCGTTTCACCAAGGCCGCGGAGTCGCTCGGCGAGTTGCGGGTTAGCGGACCGTTTGACCCCACGAAGCTCGAAGGCAAGCTCAAGCTCGAATTGGCCGGCGTGGACAAGAAGCTCCTCAATCTCGCCGGCGCCGCGGGTGGCCTGGATTTCGGCAGCACCACGGTGGGCCTCACCACTGAGGTGGAACTCACCAAGGCGGGCGGCCAGGTTGCCGCCAGCGGCCGGCTGAATATCGCGCGCTTCCAAGTCACGCAGCAGGGCCAGACCACCCCCACCTTCGATCTGCTTTGTGACTACAGCGTCACCGTGGACAACACCGCGCAGTCCGCCGTCCTCAAGTCGCTCAACCTCACCGGCACGCAGGGCCAGCGCCCCTTGCTGCAAGCCATGCTCACCGCGCCGATGACCGTGGCGTGGGGGAACACCGCCAACGCGGTGGGTGATTCCGCACTGAACCTGACCGTGAACGCGCTCGACTTGGCGGATTGGAAACCGTTCGTTGGCGAAATCGCTCCGGCAGGCAAGGTGGACGTGAACGTCAAGCTGCTCTCGCAAAAGGCGGGCCAGCAACTCCAGTTCGAGGCCAGGGCCGGCGTGGCTGACCTGCTTGTCCTAGCGGGGACGAACCGCTTCGCCGGTTTGGGCCTGAACGTGACGGCGCAAGGGCAGGCCAGCGACCTGAAACAAATCCGGCTCACCCGGTACAGTGCGCAGTTCGGCCAGAACGGGCGGCAGATTCTCTCCGCCGAGGGCACGGGGGCTTACAACCTGGCGACACAGGCGGCCGACGCCGAGGCCAAGGCGACCCTCGCTTTGCCGGCGGCGATGCAGATGAACCCGTTGCCCGACATCAGCATCACGGCTGGCGCCGTCGAGCTGCAAACCAAGTTGGCGCACACCACCAACAGTGACGCGGTGACCGGCAAGGTCTCTCTGCGCGGCCTCACCGGAACGCTCGCGACCACGAAGCTGACGGACTTCGGTGTGGAAACCGATCTCGACATCCTCAAGACCGGGCAGAAGGTTCAAATCCGAAAAGCCTCCGGCACGCTGGCAAACGGAGGCCTGGCGGGCGGGGCGTTTGATGCTTCCGGCAGCTACGACCTCGCTACCAACGCCGGCGAGATCGCGCTCAAGCTCGTGAACTTGAACCAGAACGCCCTCGCGCCGTTCCTCGCCTCCGCGCTGGGCGACAAAAAGCTGGTTTCCGTGGCGATTCATTCCACCGTTTCCGCCAATCTGGCCGCGAATGGCGACGCCAGCGCAAAGGCGGATTTGCAGGTCACAAATCTCGTCGTGAATGATCCTAAAGGCGGTCTGCCCGCCACACCGCTCGAGGCATGGGTGCAGGCCGACGCCGCGGTGGCGAAGCAAGTCGCGCAGGTGCGTCAACTCCAGTTCACGCTCACGCCCACGGATCGCGCGAAGAATGAACTGGGCCTCACGGGCTCAGTGGATTTCTCCAAGACCAACGCCATCACCGGCAGCCTGAAACTCGCCGCCGAGTCGCTCGACGTGACGCGCTACTACGATCTGTTCGCCGCAGACACCAAGGCAACCGCCCCGACCGCTCCCGCCGCCGCCCCGCCGCCGGCGTCCGATCCGAACAAAGAACCGGACGCCGTGACGCTGCCGCTCCGCAACTTCACCTTCGATGCCGGCATCGGGCGCTTCTACCTGCGCGAGGTGGCCATCACCAACCTGCAAACCACGGTGAAGCTCGATGGCGGGCATGTCGCGGTGAAGCCGTTCCAGCTTGCGCTCAACGGCGCGCCGGTCAGCGCCACCGTGGATGCCGACTTGGGCGTGCCGGGTTTCAAGTACGACCTGGCATTCAACGCCGACAATATTCCGCTCGCGCCCTTGGTGAACAGCTTCGTGCCCGAGCGCAAGGGACAGATTGCCGGTACCACGACCGCCAACGCGCAGATCAGGGGTGCGGGCGTCACTGGCGCCAACTTGCAGAAGAACCTGACCGGCCAGTTCAGCCTGCTGGCGACGAACATGGACTTGTCCATCGCGAACGTCCGCAGCCCGCTGATCAACACGATCATTAATGTCATTGTCGGCATCCCGGATTTGATTCGGAATCCCACCGCGATTATCGGCAACGTGCTGGGCAGCCTGTCGGGCGCGAGCCGCCCGCGCACGGGCTGGGCCGAACAACTCACCGCCTCGCCGATCAGTTTCATTGATGTGCGAGGCAGCGCGGGCAATGGCCGCGTGGAGTTACGGACGGCGGAAGTGCGGAGCGCCGCCTTTCAGGCGACGGCTGCGGGTGCCGTTGACCTCGACCGCGTGCTGACCAACTCCGCGATTCTGTTTCCCGTCACGGTGTCGCTCAGCCGCGAGTTGGGGGACAAGATCGGACTGGTGACGGCGAACACCCCGACGAATCAGGTGTATGTGGCGCTGCCTGATTTCCTAAAGATGAAAGGCACAATTGGGGAGCCGAAAGCCGACATCAACAAGCTGGCTTTGGTTGGTTTGGCGGCGAAAACAGGCGCGGGCGTGGTGCAGAACATTGGCGGGGCCACGGGTGAGAAAGTGGGCGGCATCCTCGGCGCCGTGGGTGGTTTGCTTGGCGGCGGCACGGCGCAACCTGCAACCAGTACGAATGCGCCTGCGCCAGCGGCAACGAACACCTCGCCTGCCGCGCCGGTGGGTGATCTTCTCCGGGGCTTGGGCGGTTTGTTGGACCGCGGCCGGTCCACAACGCGGACGAACCGATGACTGGCGCGGTATCCCCGCAGCCGTGGCCATTGCCGTAGGACAGGCTTCCAGCCTGTCTCAAACTTCAGCGAAAGCACGCCGTCGCGCAGGCAGGCGCACCCGGTCACATGCTTGCCAAGCGGGGGGTAATCAGGCGGAGTATGGCGACAGGCTGGAAGCCTGTCCTACGGCATGGACAGGGCTCAGGCCGGCTTGAGCAGCGTGAGCAGCATGGAGAACTGTTGTGTCGCTTTGACCGCATGCGGCAGGCCCGGCGGCATGTAAAGCAAGTCGCCGGCTTTCATCAGGTGCGGCTTGCCGGCGAGCGAGAACTCGCATTCACCGGACAAAATCTGGATGAGCGCCTGTTGCGTCGAGGTGTGCTCGGTCAGTTCCTGGCCTTCGGCAAAGCCGAACAGCACGACGCGTCCATTTGGAGCGCGCAGCAGCGTGCGGCTGACGATGCCGTTGGGCGCAAATTGGGTTTCCTTCGCCAGCGAAACGATCTGCTCGCGGTCCAATCCAATCAGTGGCAATTCACTCATGGCCAGAGGTTGCCACACATTCGCGTCGCCGGCCTTGACAAAAGTCAAAGGGCCGGCCCGCTGACTGCCGCATGGCCGTCGCACTTCAAGAGATCGCCCTATTCGGCCGGGCCGAGGCCGTAGGACAGGCTTCCAGCCCTTG
Organism: uncultured Verrucomicrobiota bacterium; assembly: GCA_964548925.1. Taxonomy (GTDB): domain Bacteria; phylum Verrucomicrobiota; class Verrucomicrobiia; order Limisphaerales; family MWDV01; genus MWDV01. The sequence goes on from CAZJTM010000008.1 coordinate 14,574, forward strand.
TCATTACCCACATCTTCGCTGCGAATCGCTGAAGACAACTGATCGTGCAAGCCGTTGTTTCCCAAGAAGCTGTGGGTTCTGCGTTTTCGGTCTGTCGGCAGACCCAACGGAGCGAGTCCCTCTCGGACTTGGCGAGCGGAATTCCAAGTGCATCGCCGGCCGTTGGATCGCAGCATTCTGCGATTTCCAGGCCTTTTTCGAGGTGCAGAGCAGATTCGCTGATGGTGCCCCGGAAAAGATGTGGGTAATGACAAGGGCTGGAAGCCTGTCCTACGCAAGCCGGGCGTGCCGGCCAGCGCGACCCGCGCCCGGCCCGGAGTCCTTTCTTGATTCCCGCTGCGCGGGTCTGCCAGTATGCGCGCCTTCCGCGACCGGGAAGGTCGCCATCGGTTTGTTGTTACTATGAGCAAGAATGTGAAGAAAGTTGGGATACTAACAGCCGGGGGGCTGGCCCCTTGTTTGAGCGCTTCAATCGGCTATTTGATCGAGAACTACACCCGCAAAGCGCCGGAGGTGGAGATTATATGCTACGTCAACGGCTACATGGGCCTGCTGAAGGGCGAGCACCTCAAGGTCACGCCCGCCGTGCGGCAGAACACGGCAGCCCTTGTCTCCCACGGTGGCAGCCCCATCGGCAACAGCCGCGTCAAGCTGACGAACGTGAAGGATTGCGTGAAGCGCGGCTTGGTGAAGGAAGGCCAGGATCCGCAGAAGGTCGCGGCGGACCAACTGGTCAAGGATGGCGTGGATGTGCTGCACACCATTGGCGGGGATGACACCAACACGGCCGCCGCTGAACTCGCCAAGTTTCTCAAGGCCAATCAATACGATCTCACGGTCGTCGGCCTGCCCAAGACGATTGACAACGATGTCATTCCGATCCGCCAAAGCCTCGGGGCCTGGACGGCGGCCGAGGAGGGGGCGCACTATTTCGCAAACGTCGTCGCCGAGCACAACGCCAATCCCCGCATGCTCATCATCCACGAAGTCATGGGACGCAACTGCGGCTGGCTCACCGCCGCCACCGCCGTGGAATACCGGAAGTTGATGGGGCAGATGGTCTTCGTGCCGGACTTGGGCCTGAGCTGCGAACGCCGGGAAGTCCACGGCGTCTTCATCCCCGAGATGGCCCTTGACATCGCCGCGGAAGCGGCACGCCTGCGTCGGATCATGGACCAGCATGATTGCGTAAACCTCTTTGTGTCCGAAGGTGCGTGCGTGGCCTCTATCGTCGCGCAAATGGAAGCTCGCGGCGAGGAAGTCCCGCGGGATGCGTTTGGGCACGTGCGACTGGACAAGGTCAACGTGGGCGCGTGGTTTGCCAAGCAGTTCGCCGAGATGCTGGGCGCGGAGAAAACGCTGGTGCAAAAGAGCGGTTACTACAGTCGCGCCGCCGCCGCAAACGCCGCCGACCGGAGACTCATCAAGCGTTGCGCTGCCAAGGCGGTGCAATGCGCGTTGGCCGGCAAGGGTGGCGTGGTGGGTGAGGACGAGGAACGCGGCGGCCAGCTCCGTGCCATCGAGTTCGAACGCATCAAAGGCGGCAAGCCGTTCAACATCCACACCGACTGGTTTGTGCAGTTGCTCAAAGACATCGGCCAGCCCATGGGCGCTGCTGTCCAAGTGCAACACTGACCCACCGTTTGCCCAGCTCGCGGGAGGTGAAGACTAGCGGGGCTTTCCTCCCGCGGGGTATCCGGACCGTCCGGCAGTGGCGGGCGAAACCATTTCTCGTCAGGGTGCGGCAACGTGATCCCATTCGCGCGCACCCGCGTTCTGGCTTCGGGTTTGATTGCCCGACCTTGATCCCCTAGGCTGCGGCGCATGAGCTTTTCCGCCCTGGACCTGGTTGTCTTCGTTGGCTTCTTCATTGTCGTCGTCGGCCTCAGCGTTTGGAAGAGCCGCCGCGCCCGTGATCACGCGGAGAACAGTTCAGACTTTTTTCTTGCCGGGCGCGGGCTGACCTGGCCGCTCATTGGCATCTCCATCGTCGCCGCGAACATCTCCACGGAGCAAATGGTCGGCATGGCCGGACAGGCGGCGGGCAGCGTGGGACTGGCCGTGAGCGCGTGGCAGTTGGTCGGCAGCGTGGGTATCGTCCTCATCGCGCTCACGCTGCTGCCCAAGTTTCTGCGCGCGGGCATCTACACCATGCCGGAGTTTCTCGAATACCGCTACAACCCCGCCGCCCGTGTGATCATGGCACTGCTCACCGTGGTGATCTACGCCGTGGTCATGTTGCCGGCGGTGCTGTACTCGGGCGGCGTGACGTTGCGGACGCTGACTGGCTTGGACCTCGTGACTGCTGTATGGGTGATCGGCTTGATTGGCGCCGTGTATTCCACGTTCGGCGGGCTAAAGGCGATCGCGTGGGCGGACCTCGTGCAGGGCCTTGCGTTGCTCGCGGGCGGACTTCTGGTGTTCGGGCTGGCGTTGCACGCCGTGGGCGGCTGGGGCGAGTTTTCCCGGTTCAATGCGGACAAGCTGCACATGATCCTGCCGGCGGAGAACAAGGAACTACCGTGGACCGGCATCATCTCGGGCATGTGGATCGTGATCCTCTACTATTGCGGGCTTAACCAATTCATCGTGCAGCGCAATCTTGCGGCGCGGTCGGTCCGGGACGGCCAGTTGGGCATGATCTTCGCCGGCGCGCTCTGGTTGCTGGTGCCGTTTGCCATCGTGATGCCGGGCTTGATGGCGCGGCAACTCTACGGCGAGCAGTTGGGCGACAAGAGCGATGCGGCGTTTCCCACGTTGATCAAGCAGCTCATTCAACCCGGGGTGCGCGGATTGATTTGCGCCGCGATTGCCGGGGCGGTGACCAGCACGCTCGCGTCATTGCTGAACTCGGTTTCGACGGTGGCGACGATGGACGTGTACCGGCGGCTGGTCAACCCGGGGGCGTCGCAAACACGGCTGGTCTGGCTGGGCCGCGCGCTGACGGTGTTGTGCATGGGTGTCGGCTGCGGGCTTGGGCCAGCGCTGGATCATCCGAAGTTCGGCGGCGTGTTTCAATTCATCCAACAGTTCCAAGGTTACATCTGGCCGGGCGTTGTGGCCGCGTTCGTATTTGGCCTGGTGGCGGAGCGTGCGCCGGGGGCGGCGGGCGTGGCCGCGCTGGTGAGCGGTCCGGCGGTTTATTTCGTCTTCCAGACTTTCGCCAAGGAAATGCACTTTCTGGTGCAGGTGACGTTGACCTTCAGTCTTGTGATCGCGGTGATGGGGTTCATCACGCTGGTCTGGCCGTTGAAGGAACCGCGGCGACTGCCGGAGCGAAGCGAGCTGGACACGCGCACCTCGCCCGCGGTGTTGGCGTCCGGCCTGGCGGTGATTGCTGGCGTGCTGGTGTTTTTTGTGGTCTTCTGGTGAGCGGCTTATGCGACGCATTGATCTTCCCCTTGTCTGTCTGGCCTTCAGCCTCGGCGCCTTCGCCGGAGAAGATACGGTTTCACTCTCCGGCAAGTGGCGCTTTCAATTGGACCGCGCCGACGCCGGCCTGGCGGAACAGTGGTCCACGCAAACGTTGCCGGGCACGATCAAGCTGCCCGGCGGCCTCAGCGAACAGGGCGTTGGCGATCCGGTGACGGTGGACACGAAGTGGACCGGCGGCATCGTGGACAAGTCGTGGTTCACGGCCCCCGAGTTCGCCGAGTACCGCAAGCCAGGCAATGTGAAGGTACCGTTCTGGCTGCAGCCGGAGCGCTACTACGCGGGCGCGGCGTGGTTTCAGCGGGGGATCGTGATCCCGGCGGAGTGGGAGGGCAAGCGGGTGGTGTTGTTCTTGGAGCGCCCGCATTGGGAAACACGAGTGTGGGTGGATGGTCGCCCGGTTGGCACGAACAACGCGCTGGCCACTCCGCACGAATACGACCTCGGCTGCGTAGGACAGGCTTCGCGCCTGTCTCAGACCGGGAATGGAGACAGGCACGACGCCAGCCCTGCGGTGCTGACACCCGGCAAGCATACGCTCACCCTCCGGGTGGACAATCGGTTGATCGTGGACGTGGGAGAAAACTCCCACAGCGTCAGCGACCACACGCAGGGGAATTGGAACGGCATTGTGGGACGAATCGAATGGCGGGCCACCCCGGTGTCCTGGCTGGAGGAGTTGCAGGTCTATCCGCAAGCCAACTCTCGATCGGTCTTGGTGAAAGGCCGCTTGGGGTTGATGGGGTCGTCCACCCCCAGCATCGTCGAGTTGACGGTGAAGGTGGCTGGTCGCGGCGGGCCGGAGCAGCGCGTTAGCGCAACGGCGAAGGCGGATGGGACCTTTGAGACGACCATTTCCCTCGGCGCGGAGGCCGTGCTCTGGGATGAATTCAACCCGGCGCTTTACGAATTGGCCGCGACGCTGAACCCGGCTCACGCTTCACGTTCCACGCGTCACATCACGTTCGGCCTGCGCGACCTCTCCACCGACGGCACCCAGTTCGTCATCAACGGCCGCAAGGCTTTCTTCCGTGGCACGCTGGAGTGCGCCATCTTTCCGAAGACCGGCCATCCACCGACGGAGGTGGCGGAGTGGAAACGCCTCATCCGGGTCTGCCAGGCGCATGGGCTGAACATGATACGCTTCCATTCGTGGTGTCCGCCGGAAGCGGCGTTTGTCGCGGCGGACGAACTCGGCTTCTACTTTCACGTCGAGGCGTCTTCCTGGGCGAACCAGTCCACGACGATGGGTGACGGCAAGCCTGTGGACCGTTGGATCTACGAGGAGACGGATCGCATTCTGAAATCCTACGGCAATCACCCGTCCTTCGTGCTGATGGCTTACGGCAACGAACCCGGCGGCAGGAACGCGAACGCTTACCTGGCCAAGTGGGTTAACCACTACAAGGCGCTTGATCCGCGGCGGCTCTGGACCAGTGGCGCCGGTTGGCCGCAGTTGCCGGAGAACCAATGGCACTCCACGCCGGACCCACGCGTTCAGGGGTGGGGCGAGGGGCTGAAGTCGCGCATCAACGCCAAGCCCCCCGAAACAATGACCGACTACCGTGATTACATCGGCAGGCGCGGGGTGCCCGTGATCAGCCACGAGATCGGCCAGTGGTGCGTGTATCCGAATTTCGCGGAGATGGAAAAGTACACGGGCTATCTCAAGCCGCGAAACTTCGAGATCTTCCGCGATCGGCTGGAGGCGAACGGCCTGGGCGAACTGGCGAAGCCGTTCCTGCTCGCGTCCGGCAAGCTCCAAACGCTGTGCTACAAGGAGGACATCGAGTCGGCCCTCCGCACGCCCGGGATGGGCGGATTCCAGTTGCTCGGCCTCCACGACTTTCCGGGGCAGGGGACGGCGCTCGTTGGCGTGCAGGATCCGTTTTGGGAGGAGAAAGGGTACGTGACAGCGGAGGAATACAGCCGGTTCTGCAACCGCGTCGTGCCACTGGCCCGGCTCGCGAAACGAGTGTTCACCACGGAGGAGATTCTGACGGCGGAACTGGAAGTGGCGAACTTCGGAGCGACTCCGTTGGAGGGTATTCAACCGCGCGCGCGACTTCTCGGCGACGACGGCAAGGCGCATCTCGACGTGCGGTTGACGCCGCAGGACGTGCCGATCGGAAACGGCATCCGGCTGTCGCCGCTGAACTTCGATCTGCGCGGCCTGCCTGCGCCGGCCCGCTACAAACTCGCCGTGAGCGTAGGACAGGCTTCCAGCCTGTCTCCATCTTCATCCCGACAGCCTTCATCCAGAGACAGGCTGGAAGCCTGTCCTACGTTCGAGAACGAATGGGACCTCTGGGTCTATCCGCCCAACCAAGCGGTGGCCCCGGCTGACGATGTTCTAATCACTCCGCAGTTTGACGACGCGGCCCAAGCGCGCCTGCGCTCCGGCGGCAAGGTGCTGCTGACGATTCCCGGCAAGCAAGTCCGGAATTTCGACACCGTCCCGGTGAAATTCGGGTTCTCCAGCATCTTCTGGAATACCGCCTGGACCGGTCGCCAGGCGCCAACCACCCTCGGCATTCTTTGTGACCCGAAGCACCCCGCGCTGGCGCAGTTTCCCACCGATTCCCACAGCAACTGGCAATGGTGGTATCTGATCCATCGTGCCGGGGCGCTGCGGCTCGACTTGCTGCCGCGTGGTGTCGAACCCATCGTGCGAGTGATTGACGACTGGTTCACGGCCCGTCCGCTGGGGTTGATCGTCGAAGGCAAGGTGGGAAGGGGCAAGGTGATCGTGTGCGGCTTCGATCTCACGCGGGACGCTGATGATCCCGTTTCCCGGCAGATGCGTGCCAGCTTGCTGCGCTACATGGCTTCGCGGCAGTTTGCGCCCCGAACGACGTTGGTGCTGGAGAACATCCAAAGCCTGATCGGCGATCCGCGCGGCGTCGCGTTGCCGGGCGTCCGCAACGTCAAAGCCAGCAGCGAGCAGGAAGGCTACGAAGCCGAACGGGCGCTGGACGGCGACCCGGCCACGATGTGGCACACCACTTGGGGCGAGTTGGCCGCGGGCTTCCCACACGAACTCGTGGTGGAGTTCGAGTCGCCGACGCGCCTGACCGGGCTGACGTTGCTGCCGCGACAGGATGGCAACCCCAACGGTTGGATCAGGGACTACTCTGTTTGCGTGAGCGCGGATGGAAAGTTGTGGGGTGAGCCAATGGCGCGGGGCGCTTTCGCGCGGAATGCGGCGCTGAAGACCGTGAAGTTCACCCAGCCCATCTCCGCGAAGTTTATCAAGCTGACGGCGCTGAGTGGTCATGCTGAGGGACCGTGGGCATCGTTGGCGGAACTGCGCGTCTTGACGGACACGAACAATTGAGCCGTGACGGTGCGTTTGCGCCGGTTGCATTGAACGCCGGGACACGGCAGAAACTGTGAACGGTCGCTCGACAGCCACGACCGGTTTGTCCAGACTGTCGCCCGTTATGAAACACCTTTTCACCCTGCTCCCGGCGGGATTTTTGTCCTGTTCGGTCACCCTTGCCGCCCCGCTGGACGTGAGACTCGACACGAGCAAGACCGGGGCGCCCATCAACCCCTTCATCTATGGCCAATTCATCGAGCACCTCGGGCGTTGCATCTACGGCGGCATCTGGGCCGAGATGCTGGAGGATCGCAAGTTCTACTTCCCCATCACGGCCAACTACTCGCCTTACCGGAGCTTGCAGGACACACCGTTCCCGGTCGTCGGCGCCTCGCCCTGGCAGATTCTCGGCGATGCTGGCGCGGTCACGATGGTCAAGGACGGCGCGTTCGTTGGAGATCATTCGCCGCGCGTCAATGCCGGCGCCGGCCTCCGGCAACGCGATCTGGGGCTGGTCGCGGGCAGGCGGTACGAAGGCTATCTCTGGGCCAAACCGTTGGGCCGGCGCGCGGAGGTCGAGGTCGCCCTGGTTTGGGGCAACGGCGCCGCGGACCGCGCCACAAAGAAGCTAACCTTCAGCGGCGCGAAGTATTCCCGGCAGACCTTCTCCCTCACCGCGACCGGGGGTGGTGAAACCAACGGAGTGTTTGAAATCCACGTGTTGAGCGGCGACGTGCTCCTCGGCCCGCCGTCGCTGATGCCGGCAGACAATGTCCGGGGCATGCGCGCCGACACGCTGGCGTTGCTCAAGCAACTCAACGGAACCATCTATCGCTGGCCCGGCGGAAACTTTGTCAGCGGCTACGACTGGCGGGATGGCATTGGCGATCGTGATCGGCGTCCGCCACGCAAGAACCCGGCCTGGACCGGTGTCGAGCACAACGATTTTGGAACGGATGAATTCATCGCTTTCTGCCGGGAGGTCAGAGCCGAACCCATGATCGCGGCGAACACCGGGTTCGGCGATGCCTACTCCGCCGCGCAATGGGTTGAGTACTGCAATGGCGCGAAGACAACCCTCGGCGGCGGCTGGCGCGCGAAGAACGGCAGCCTGCGGCCCTACGGCGTGAAGTACTGGTGCGTCGGCAACGAGATGTTTGGGCCGTGGCAGCTCGGCTTCATGCAGATGCAGCATTACACGCTCAAAAACAACCTCGTGGTGGACGCGATGCGCAAGGCGGACCCCACCGTGACGCTCACGGCGGTGGGCGACTTGGAGACGATCAACAAGGATCACGATCCGGATCAGGCGAAGTCGGGCAAGACCTGTTCGCGGATCATGTTGGAGGAATGCGCGGATCACATGGATTTGCTTTCGGAGCATTTTTATCGCGGCCGCCTGCCTTGGACCCAAGAACCCCGCGCCGACCTGATCACTCACGTCGGCATGTTGAAGGACTCGATTCGCAAGAAGGCCGAGGGGCATCGCGCCCTCCAGGCCAGCCTGCCCCATCTGAAGGGCCGGCTCATTCCGATTGCCATGGACGAGTGGAACTACTGGCACCGTGAGTACGTCTATGGCGAGCTCGGTTGCGTCTATGACCTCGCCGATGGCTTGGGTGTGGCCGCCGGATTGCACGAATACTTCCGCCACAGCGACCTCATCCAGATGGCGCACTACGCCCAAACGGTCAACGTGATCGGTGCCATCAAGACTACCCGCACTGCTGCCGAGCTGGAAACCACCGGCCTGGTGCTGCAGCTCTACCGGGCGCACTTCGGGCAGATTCCCCTGAAGTTGGAGCAGGACTTCGCCCCGTGCGATGTCGCGGCGGCGCTCTCGAAAGACGGGAAGACGCTGACCCTCGGCGTCATGAACCCAACGGAGGCAGAAGTGGAAATCCGCCCCACAGTCGCCGGCGCGACTGCTTCCGGCCCTGCCACGCGCTGGCACATCACCGGTCCCGCGCCCACTGCCCACAACACGCCGGGGCAACCGCGGGTTGTGGACATTCAGCGCACGGAGGGGGTCGCGGTTTCTCCCGGCTTACGCGTCCCGCCGCTGAGTTGCGCCCTGTTCAGCATTCCGCTGAAATAGAGGAGCGGAACACGTCAAGCGCGGAGAAACCCGGGAAAGGGCCCGGCTCCGCGCTTCTCCGCGTCCTCCGCATCTCCGCGTTCGTTGCCCGGCACTTACTCCACTCCGCTCGCCTTGCGGGCGCGTTGCAGGACTTCCCGGGCCTTGGTCCGCGCCCGATTCGCGCCATCACGCAGAACCTGTTGGACGTAATCCGGGTTGGCGACGAGTTCAGCGCGCTTTTTCCGGGCTTCGGCAAAGTAACTCCAGTAGTGCTCGAAGAGCGCCTTCTTCAAATCCCCATAGCCCAAACCGCCCGCCCGCAGCTTCTCCTCGGTGGCTTTCGCTTCCATTTCGGGCGCGACCAGTTTCAGAATCTGGATCGCCAGGTTCTGATCGGCGTCCGGTTTGGGCTCGCCCGGCGAGCGGCTGTCCATTTTGATGCTCATCACCTTCTTCCGCAGCGCCTTCTCGTCGCCAAAAATCTCGATGGTGTTGCCGTAGCTCTTGCTCATCTTCTCGCCGTCCGTGCCGGGCACCTTGGCCGTCTCGGCGCGTATCTGCGGCTCGGGGATGACGAACGTCTCGCCGTATTGCTCGTTGAACTTGATGGCGATGTCGCGCGTGACTTCGACGTGTTGCTTCTGGTCCTGGCCGACCGGCACGACGTTCGAGTCGTAAATCAAGATGTCCGCCGCCATGAGCACCGGGTAGGCGAACAGGCCGAAGTTGAACGAAATGCCCTTGGCGAGCTTGTCCTTGTAGCTGTGGCAGCGCTCAAGCAGGCCCATCGGCGTGACCGTGCCGAGCAGCCAGGTCAATTCGCACACCTCCGGCACGTCGGATTGGCGAAAGAACACCGTGCGCTTCGGGTCGAGGCCGCACGCCAGGAAGTCCAGCGCCACGTCGAGCGAGTTCCGCCGCCGCTCGGCGGGATCAAACAACGACGTCATCGAGTGGTAATCCGCAATGAAATAAAACGCTTCGCCCTTCTCCTGAAGTTCAATGGCGGGCTTCATCATCCCGAAGTAATTCCCGAGATGCAATGAACCCGAGGGCTGGATGCCGGATAAGATTCGCATGCCTGAAGCATACGAACGAACCCCGGAGCCGGGAAAGCAGGAAAGCGCCGCATGCGGTCTCGCCGCCATGAGCCAAACCTGGCAAGCCCGGGGCAGCCAGCTTCACCTGTCTCACCCGCGATCCAGCCTTGACACGGAGGCGTTTCTCGCGGATTCAAGGCGGCGTTAAACGAACCAACTTTGAACTTATGCGCACAAAATCCTGGCTCCAACTCTGCCTCCTCACCCTGACTCTCTTCGCGGCGGCGACCGTGCAGTGTCCTCTCCAAGCAGCGGATGCTGCGAAGAAGATCAAGGTCCTCCTTATCACCGGCGACGACGTCGCGCCGGCGCACAACTGGGCGGAAGTCTCGCAGGCCATCAAGGAAACGCTCGTGGACAGCCAGCGCTTCGAGGCGCGCGTTTGCGAGGACGCCGGCGTGCTGGACTCCGCCGCCACGCTGGCGCGCTATGATCTCGTCTTCCTGCACCTCTTCAATGCCAAGACGCCAACGCTTTCCGACGTGGCGAAGGAGAACCTGCTGCAGTTCGTGAAAGGCGGCAAAGGGTTCGCGGTGTCCCACCTATCGAGCGCGTCGTTCAAGGAATGGCCGGAATTCGGCAAGCTGTGCGGGCGTTACTGGGTCATGGGCAAGTCCGGCCACGGCCCGCGCAGCGTGTTCAAAGCACGCGTCGTGAACAAGGAGCATCCAATCACCCAAGGCCTGGCCGACTTCGAGGCCGACGACGAACTCTACGCCAAGATGCAGGGCGACGTGCCCATCAACGTGCTCGTGGAGGCGGACTCGGACTGGAGCAACAAGACCGAGCCGCTGGCGTTCACGTTGGAGTATGGCAAAGGGCGGGTCTTCCACGAGGCCTTTGGCCACGACGGCAAAGCCATTCGCAACCCGTCCGTGCAGAAGCTCATCCAGCGCGGGTGCGAATGGGCCGCAACGGGGAAAGTGGAATAGGCAACGTCACCAAGTTGAACGGCTGGACTCGGCCCGGCGTCAACCCGCCGCCGGCTCACGCGCGAAGATCTGGCGGATGACGTCTTCGATCGGCACTTCCTGGATGTCAATGTCGCGCACCGGCAGTTCGTCCAGCAGCGCCTTGCACACGGGGATCACGCGCTCGCGCTTCACCTTGAGTTGAACGCTGGCCGGCGTCCGCTCCACGACTTCGCCGTATCTTTCCAAGGAGGCGGAACTGGTCGCTTCACTGGCGTCGCACTGGATGGTGATGAGCTTGAAATCGGCGAAACGATCGAGCACCTCGCCCAGCCGGCCGTCGAAGAAGATCGTGCCGTGATCAATGATGATGACCCGCTCGCACAGTTCCTCGATGTCAGTCATGTAATGGCTGGTCAGCAGAACGGTGGTCTTTTGACGCCGGTTGTGTTGCCGGAGAAACTCGCGGACGGTCTTTTGCGAAACCACGTCGAGGCCGAGTGTCGGTTCGTCGAGGAAGAGGACCTTGGGCTGATGGAGCAAGACGGCGATCAACTCCATCTTCATCCGCTCGCCCAGCGACATTTCGCGGACGATGGCGTCGAGCTTGTCGCGGACGTTCAGCAACTCGGTCATCTCCGCGACGGTGCGGTCCAACTGCGCGCGGGGGATGCCGTAAATGGCGGCGTTGAGCTCGAATGACTCGCGGGCGGGCAGGTCCCACCAGAGCTGGTTCTTTTGCCCGAGCAGCAGCGCGAATTGGCGGCGGTAGCCATCGGCGCGTTCCCACGGCACGTAGCCGAGCACCCGGGCCTCGCCGCGCGTGGGATACAGCAGGCCCGAGAGCATCTTGAGCGTGGTGGTCTTGCCCGCGCCATTCGGGCCGAGGAAGCCGACAAGTTCTCCGGGTTCGATGCGGAAGCTGACATCCTTGACCGCGACCGTTTGCACGTATTGCCGATGAAACAGCCCCCGCAGCGCGCCGGAGAAGCCCGGCTGCCACTTGTAGGTACGAAACGTCTTGGTCAGGCCGCTGACTTCAATGGCCGGCATGGGAGGCAAGGTGAAAGGACTCTGAAACAAGACTTCGCGCGGCGAAGTTCTGAACCGGCCGGGGCTGGTTTCGGCGCTTCAGCGTCTTGGAGTGTGGCAGTCCTCCGCCGCTTTGGTCTGCACGCGGACTCTTGAAAGCGACAGAGGACTGCCGCATTCCAAGACGCCAGCACACATTTGAACGATTCATGGGGAGACTCTGCTGATTCGCCCGGCTAGTGTCAAACGCGATGCCGCGGGTCCGGCATCTTTCACGCGCGCGGAGGATCAACGGCGATCGCAAGACAGCCAGCGTCGCAAACCGATCCGCTCAAACGCCGCTCAGGCACTCGATGCCGAGCACGAATTTCGAGCAGCGGGTGAGGCGAAAAGGGAACTCGTTGGCGGCGCGGGCGGCAGCTTCGGCCTGCGCTTCGGCATATTTCAACTCGACGATGACGGCCGGGCCGTTGTGGGGCCGGGGACGCGTTGCGCCGTTGGCGCCGCGCGGCGGGAAGAACTGCAGTTCCCAATCGAGCGTCAGGCGCAGGGCGCCGTCGGCGCTGCAAAAGTAGCGGCGGCGGTAGCGATTCATCAGGGCCGGCTCCAGGCCCTGCAAGCGCACCCGCAGAGCCGGTGGAAAGTCGGGCGATTGGATGGCTGCGACGGAAGCGGCGTGTCCGAGATCGCCGTCCAACTCCAGCGCGGGAAGGCGGTGCGCGGTCTTGCCGCCAAGCAAGCCGTGCCGGGTCTTGAATTCCAGCACGGGCCTTTCCGCCCGGCCGCGCGGCTCGCCATACCAACGCACGCGGACCTTGATCCGACTGGTCGCGCCGTTGATGTGGTCGTGGTAATGGCGGCGCTCCGGCGTGTCGAAGTAGAGGTTGTTGACCCAACGTTCGGGGTAAGGCTCGCGGAACAGGGCCGGATGTTGACGCACCACGGACAACACCTCCGTCAGCGAAAGCCCGTCGGGCAGGAACTTGCGCTCGTAGCGGAGGGAGAGGGCGGGGACTTCAGGCCCGGTTGGGAGCAGTGCGATGACCGGGGGGAGGCCGAGCCCGAGGGAGGTGCTCAGTTTATCTTCGGTCTTCGGATTCATCGCAAAGGCGCGCGACGGCCACAGCGCGCCTGTTGGGCCGGGTTGTGGCTTCTCTGATAGGCGATCTCGGTGACACAGGGGTCAGGCGGCTTGCTCCTTGCAGCTTTCAACGTCACAGGTGTTCGCCCGGTTTCCCAGCCGACACGGGACGACTAAATATGGACTGGTGGAGGTGACGCACCTCCCGAACCCTGAGAACACGATCGTCAGATCGGTAGTAAACCGTGAGTTAGCCAACGTCGTCATTTGCTCTTGATGCTCTTCATGAACTCAGTGGCTGCACTCTCACTCTGGAAAAAGCACTTGTCTGTCCTGCGCTTGAGCCAGCCCGTCCTCCACTCGGCGGATATGGCTGGATGCTTCGGGTCAGCCTCCCAAGAAGCCAGCGCCTTCTTAGCGCCAGCCTCCGTGTAGCTAAATCTGACTGCGAAACTATTCGTGGAGAAGCGAACCATCTGAATGCTGGCCTGCTCGATGTCCTCGGGAAGAATGCGTCTGGTGACAACTGGCTGCTCTTGCGCAAACACTCCGAGTGTGACCATCGCCAAAAGCAAAGTAAGAATCGTGCGCATAACGTGAAGTGGGCTGACAGTGGATTGGGCCGAACTGAGACTGCTCACGCGCTCAGCCCGTGATCCTCATGGTAGCTGAGCTTGACGCCGCTGCTCAGTTCCCGCAGCCGGCGGTTGAACTGCTCCAGCTTGACCACGTCTTTGAAAGCGACGCGCAACGCGACTTCAATTTGCTCGGGTGTCTCGTCGAAGCGCTTGAGGCTGGCGCTCGCGCCGGATTGAGTGAGGGCTTCGAGCACTTGGGCGGCGGTGAGCTTCTGCGGCGCGGCGGTGGTGACGGTGAGGAAGAGGTTGGGCTGCTCCGGCCGGCTCCGATGGAGGATCAGATGCCGGAGGGCGAGGATGGCGAGGATGACCGCGAGCGCGACCACCGTCACCACAGTTTGGTTTGCCCCAAGACCCAAGCCAACGCTGATGGCCAGGAACAGATAGGCTAGTTCCTCGGGCTCTTTGATGGCGGCGCGAAAGCGGACGATGGAGAGCGCGCCCACCAGGCCCAGCGAGAGGGCCAGCGAGGACTTGACGATGCTAATGACTAGCATCGTGGTCACGGTCAGCAGCAGGAAGTTCCGCGCGAAGAGCTTTCGGTTGGAGAGGGCGTGGCCGAACCAGATGTATGCCCGCCCGAGCACGAGGGCGAGCACGGCGGCCAGCACCAGGTTCAGGATGAACGCAGGCAGCGCGACGGTGCCGGCGTTCGGGAACAAGTTCATGGAAGCGTTGTTCATCGTTGGGTTTCCAGAGTGAGGTTGAGGGTGGTCGGAGGCAAGATTGTTCTTGCGCCGCGAAGCGTCATGGAGTGCGGCAGCCCTTTGCCGCTTTGGCGGTCGCGTCCGGACTGTGGCAAAGAGCTGCCACACTCCAAGACGCTGGCAGTCACCAGGTCATCCCACCGTGCTTCACCCGGTAGCGCCCTCATTTCAGCGCCGGCTCGTTGGCCAGTTGTTTCAGGATGAACTCGCGGCGATGGATGACCTGGTTGCGGAGCGCCTGAATGTCCGCGCGGAATTGGTTGACGATCGGTGACGGATCCTGCCCCCGCAACTCCGCGCTAATCGGCACTTCCAGTTCCAAGCGCTTTTCGAGTGTGTCAATGAAGGGCGCCATCTTCTCCGTCGTGAAGACGGTTTCGCAAATCTCGCGCAATCGGAGCAGGAAGCGCCGGCGGAATTCCGGGTTGGCCAGCAGCGGCCCGGAGAAATGGCCGGGGGGACGCCACCAGGACGGCCCGCCAAAGGGTCCGCCGCCAAACCGCCCACCCCAGCCCCGCGAGCTGCCATTCATGCCGAAATCCAGCGGCATCTCGTACCAATCCCCACGACGCGATCCACTGTCGAAATAGCCCCAGGTCTTGTCCTCATCCCAGGGAAAGACCTCCCATTTGCCGCCGGCCCGCGGGGATTGGTAGGCGTAGTAGTTGTTCCAGAAGCCGTCCCAGTTCTGGATGCACATGTTGACGGCGTAGTAGTCAATCATCCCGTCCACGTTGAAGTGCTGTTGGATGAAGTCCCACTGGGCGTCGCCGGAGGTGCGGTTCAGGCCTTCGATGAGCCGGAGCAGTTCCGCGTGACCGGTCTGGGGATTGGTCTTCTTCTCGTGCTGGCCGACGAGTCCGCGCTCGTACCAGATCAGTTTGAAAAGGTCGCCGTCGGGATCGCGGCCATTGCGCCGGAGAAAAGTTCGGTTGGGCTGTTCGACCACGAGGTAATAGCCCAGCGGCTGGCCGTCCGACCAAAGCCGCACATGCTGGGCGAGCGGCGTTGGCACGCCCGCCAATCGGTAGAGGTCGTAGGCCAAGGGCTCCGAAAGCAGCCAGCCCGGCATGTCCTCGAAGATGACGTTGATGCCGGTCATGCCGCAAAACGGCTGGTCTTTGTGAAAGTGAACCTTCACTCCGCCTTTGCGCGGGCGGATGTGAACGTGATCGAACACCTGCGCCGGTTCGCCGCCGGGTGGGAGATAGACGGCTAGGCTGCCCCAGGTTTCGTGGGATTGAGGCGGACTTCGGCCCCAATGGGCCGTGGCCGAGCGAGCCTTTCGCGAGCCCGGCGCGCGTTCCACTGCGCTTAGCGTGAGCAGGCGCAGGAACGGCACCCGGGCATCGTTCGTGTTCGCGACCGTGGCGCAGGAAAAAGTCGGACGCGGTTCGGTTGGCGATGGACAGATCCGTTCGGCGTCCGAGGCGTTGCGCGCCCGGATCACAAAGCGGATCAAGCGGCCTTCCGGTTGCGCCGCGATGCAGCCCGAATAGACCCCGCGGCGGGCATTGCCGGAAGTCAACGACAGGGTGGCCTCGGTCCACTCGCCGGCGCCCAGGTCCTGCCAGACCTGCCAGCCGAGATTCACCGACTGCACCCCGGCCTCGTCCTCCACCGTGACGGAGATGGGAATCGGCGTGTCGGGACGGGTCGGGCCGAACTGCACGCCCGTGATCCGCGGTAAAGGCACGGGCGAGAAACAGGAATTGGGCCGGCCCGGCGTGCCACCGACGCTCGCCCTTGGTTCGACAAGCGACGAAGCCCAGTTGGCCGGATCATCTCCGGGTATGGTCGGGCAGATGCGTTCCAACGAAGCTCCATAACCATCCGCCCCAAGCGGCCAAGGTGACCGGTCACCATACTCAACGGCATCCACCAACCGCCCTTGGGCGTCCACAAGCTCCAACCGCCGCCCTTTCCGGCTGAGCTTCCCGGCGAAGACGCCCGCGACGTTCACCGTGCCGCCGTACCGGGTCTTGAACGCAACGAGGTCGTGGCAGACCACTGCGTAACCGCCTGGCGGCAGGGTCGTCTGCCGTGGGAACAAGAAATCCAACCCTTGGCGCAAGGACCAACCGGAAAGGTCCACGCGATTCGAGCCGGCATTGTGCAATTCGATGAACTGCAAATCATCCGCGTCATTGGGTGGATGATACATGATCTCGTTGAGCACGACGCGCTCCGGGGCCGGTGCCGCCGCTTCCGCGGAAGCCGCCGGCGTCGCAATCAAGCCGAAGAGCGACGCGACCATCACCGCGCAGTTTGTGAAGAAGAGGCCTCGAAGTGAAGCGCATGCGATGCTCTTGCCCGTAGGACAGGCTTCCAGCCTGTCTCCATATTTCATTGCGAAGACCATGAGACGTCGCCGTGCGCGTCGGCCGGAGTCATGTCGGCAAGCGACAGCCTGTTCCGGAGCAGTTGGAGACAGGTTGGAAGCCTGTCCTACGGAGTGGTCGAGGCTCAACGGACCAGAGTTTGCGATTGCGAAGCGAGACGGAAGAGGTTCGCGCGAGGGAAACCGCCGCAGGGCTTCCGGTCGTCCATCGGTGGCAGGGCTCCGTTTGCGGAAGTTCACTTCGGCTCGGAGGGCGGGTAGCGGAATTCGTCGGTCACGGCCCACAGGTTTTCCGGGAACAGCACTTGTTCCCGGCGGAGGAGCCGCACGCTGTTGTCGCCAAACACAAAGTCGGAGCCGCGAGTATGCCGCCGGTATTCAATCTCCTCGTAATCGTTGCCCTGCCGGCCCTGGTCTAAATCCATGTGAACGTGGGGCGAGCCGGTGCGCTTTTCCCCGAACATGACGGTTTCCGAGGGCTTCAGAATACCGTTTTCCTTCATTCCGTGCGGCCATTGCCAGCGCTGGTAACGCGCGTAGTCCTCTCCATCAAGGCGGAGCATGAAATAATCGTTGAAGCCATTGATGAGGAAGCTGCGATTGGGATTCGTCTCATCGGCCAACGCGCCCGCGATGCCGAACTTGTCGGTGGGACAAGTGATGAGGCTCCAATCCACGTAATATGGCTTGAGTTTGTGCGGCCAGGCGTTGGGCGGGATGCGCCGCGCCGGGAACTCCCCATTGTAGTCCCCAGCATACAGGTTCAACCCCAAACCGACCTGGCGGAGGTTGCTAAGGCACTTGATCTGGTGGGCTTTGGCCTTGGCCCGGGCGAGGCTCGGCATCAGCATGGCGGCGAGGATGCCAATGATGGCGAGCACCACCAGCATTTCGACCAGCGTGAAGCCGCGCGTGAACCGGCGCTTGACCGGCCACGTGGCGGCGCCAGGGGCTCCCTCAATCGTTTTCATTTCCACTCTCCAGACGCGGTTCGGCCAATGTTCTGTCTCCGGCCGGTCGCTCGCATTGTTCATAATAGACAAACCCGGTCGGAAAACGTTTTGTTTCAGTTTTCTCTTTCTGCGTTCGGCCTGGCCGGCCTCGGGTGATGGGCCAACCTACGCCAAGCGCGCCCGCAGGCAACTCAATCCAGTGGGCGCTTGAGCCTGCCGTCGCCTTGCCGTTGTTTCTACCCGGCCCGCTCACTCGGGCTCCGCGAGGATCGAAAAGTAGCGCTGGCCGGAAGCGCCATCGGTTGTTTCAAACCACGAGAGGGTGCTCCCGACCGCGACGATTTTTGGGGAAGCGGGCAACCAATGAGCATCGGCCAGCGAGTCCTTGTAAACCAAGCGATACGTTGCACCGGCCCTGCTGCTCCAAGTCACGCACACCTTCCCGGCATCGAGCCGCAGCCCGGAAATGACCGGCACTAGCGGCGCAACCACTCGCTCCACGGGGACGAAGCTTCGGTCATTGGTCACGAGAAGTTTGTCCAACAGCAAGCCCGACTTGCCACCCGTGACGGTGAGCCAGTGAGGGCCTGCGTTGAGGATGAACCTGCGAGGCTCGGGAACCAGAATGGGATGTGCGGGGCCCTTGGTTCGGGGGACTTCGCCACCTCTCATCAGGCGCACCCAGTGCCAGGTGTTTGCCTCGCCTGTCGAGGAGTTGGCCACCAAGATGCCGCCCGGCGAGTCATCGCACCAGAACCGTAACGAGCCGGCTGGGTTGTCGGTCGTGCTCAGCCGCGCCCAAATCACATACGCGCCGGTCTCCGGAACTTCCAACCGCCAGCCGGCGGCTCCTTGCTCCGCGTCGTCCGTGAAGATGTAGGCAATCGCGGTGGGGTGTCCGTTGGCACGCACCCCCCAGCCTCGCTGCATGGGATAGGACAGCCAACCCTCCTCGGCTTCCACGACGAGGCCGACTGGGTTCTCCGGCACATCCGGAACGACCGTCACAACGACATCGTCAAACGCCACCAAGTCGCCGTCCGTGGCGGTCAGGCGAATGACATAGACCCCGGCGACTGTGAACCTGGCGGAGGTGTCGAGGGCCTTGGCGGATTCAAACCGCACCGGGCCGGGGCCGCTAACCGCCGACCATTCCCAACCGAGCGTCGTTCCCTTGGATGGCAGACCGTCGTCTGAAACTGCCCCGGCCAGCGTTACCTCTGATGACAACATGATCGCCTGATCATCCCCTGCAAACACCCAGGGCGGCTGGTTGAGTGGGTCGGGAGGCGGGCCATCCGGGACGGGGTAGCTCACTTCGTTGGAGGGCAGGCTTTCCTGACCATCAAAGGTGTAGGCTGTGGCCACGAAGTAGTAGGTCGTTCCGGGCGTGAGATTCGTGATCGTGGCCGAAGTGCGATTGCCCAGTTCCAAGCGAACCGCGTAAGCCCCGCTGGCGGTCCCATAGTGAATGGCATAGCCGGCCACCCAAGCATCGGGGCTGGGATCCCACTCCAAGGTGACGGCCCTCCCGCTTTGGGGAAAGCTCCCCAACGCGAGCAAGACCGCGACCCATCCGCAAAGCCCGCGGAGGCGCGGCAGCATGGCGCTTGTGGCCGGCATCTGTTCCATCATATTTCGGTTGCGCGAGACGTCGGCACCGCCCGGCGTGGTTCGACTGACAAGCCCTTCGCGACCCCCACGACCGCGCGTAAAGCGCAGACAATTTGCTGAATTGAGCGAAATAATGCACCAACACTAACGAACACCCAAGCCGGAAATTGAGCGAATCGAGTTGTGGCGTCCGCGTTGCCCGTCCACCACACCTGGCAGCGCCCTCGGGAAGGCAACCCCGCGACGGCCGCAGCGACGCCCCTTGGCGGTCTGGTCGGCGGGTTGCCGACTGGCACAAGCAGCTTGCCTGGGCTACCCCGCAGGAAACGAAGATGCGTTTGTTGCCCGGCCAACGGAAAGATCGGTATTTCATCCACGCTGCATCTGTGGCTAAATCCGGCTCCGCGAACGATGCAAAACTTGATTGCCAAAGCCGCGACGCTGCTGGAAGCGTTGCCCTACATTCAGAAATTCAGCGGTGCGACCTTCGTCGTGAAATACGGCGGCTCCTTCATGGATTCCCCCGACCCGGCCGTCCGCAATGGCGTGGCGCGCGACATTGTGTTCCTTGAGGCCGTGGAGATTGACCCGGTCGTCGTCCACGGCGGCGGGAAGGCCATCACCCGCGCGATGGAGCGGGCCGGACTGAAGGCAAACTTCATTCAGGGCCAGCGTGTCACCGACGAAGCCACGGTGCGGATCGTAGACGAAGTGTTGTCCCGCGAGATCAATCCGGAGATCGTCGCCACCATCAAGTCGCTCGGTGGACAGGCGGTGGGCTTTGCCGGCTCGGAGGTGTTCAAGTGCCGCAAGCTGTGGCTGGACGACAAAGAAAACCCGGGCCAGAAGATTGACATCGGCTACGTTGGCGAAGTCGTGGCCGTGGACACGGCGCCATTGAAGGAGTGCATCTGGAGCGGTTTTACGCCGGTCATCAGCCCCACGGCGCTTGGCGAGGACGGGAAGATCTACAACTGCAACGCCGACGTGGCCGCCGCCCAGGCCGCCATCGCGCTCAAGGCCAAGCGCCTCGTCTTCATGAGCGACGTGCCCGGCCTCATGCGCGACCCGAAAGACCCGGACACGATCATCCCGCATCTCCAGACCACCGAAGTGCCCGGCCTCAAAGCCGCCGGCATCGTGGACAAAGGCATGATTCCCAAGGTGGACAGCGCGGTGGCGGCGATCAAGGCCGGCGTGGAGAAGGTTTCTTTCGTGGACGGCCGCGTGCCCCATTCCGTACTGCTGGAAATCTTCACCGACGAAGGTGTGGGAACAGAAGTGGTGCTGTGAGGTCCGCGAACCCGTTCACACCCCGAGGTCCTGCCGCGTCTCCTTCAATTCAACCCGCAGCCCGGGGTGCAGATCCTCCAGCAGGAACTTCCAAAGCCGCGCCGGGGCCAGCAAGTCCGGGTCGCGCAGCCGCAGAATGTCCGCGACCTGTCGGGCCACGGCTTCATCGCGGCAAAGTTGATACAGGCGCTTCCAATCGTCTGTACCGCCGCGCTGGATGATGTTCAACCAATCCAGCGGCGTCGTCGTGTTGGTGCTTCGCGAGGGATTCATGCGGGTTCCGCCCGGGGCCAGTCCGGCGGCAGCGCGGCTGGCAACGCGCCGTCGAGTTCGAGCTTCAGCAAAGCCCGCCCCAGCTTTTGGCACTCCTCCGCCACGAGCGGCCATTCCGTGAACGGTGCTTTGAGGCCCTTGTACGTTGCCAGCGGGACCGCCGCCGCATCCACCGGCTCGGCTTCGCACGCCTCGGCGAAGGCGCTGATCCAGGTGAGCGGCGCGCGCGAACCATAGACAAGATTTAACACGCGCAGCGCATTGACCGCGGCTGAGTCGCCCAAGTGACACGCCAGCGCGGCCACGTCCACGTAATCCCGCACGGCCCGGCGCTCGGTCAGCAGGAAGGCTTTGATGCGGAGCATCTCCGCGGCGGTGGGGACGAGCAACCCGGCGGCGCGCGTGGTGTGGAGCGGCACCGCGCGGCGCAGTTGGCGGACGCCCAGTTCCACGCCGCCGTGTTCGCCAAGGATGAGGACGGGCGGGTTGATGCGGTTCGTGCGCCAGCCTTCCCAGGCCGCCAGATTTGCTTTCACTTCCTCGAATTGCGTGTTGAGTTGGGCCGTGACCACGTCCACGTCGAGTGAGAAGCGATGTCCGCAATGCACCGCCGCCGCCGTGCCGCCCACCGCGACCGGCGACAACTCAACCAACCGCGCTTGCAGCGCGCGTCCTTCAGCCAGGACGCGTTGAAAGTCTGGAACGTCCATGCGTGGGACTGTAATGCCGGGGCGGAAGGGCTGCACGGAAAAAGCCTCGGAACTGGCCAGGTCTGAATTGGGGGGCAAGTGGTCGCCCAGCCGAGTTGATCCGAAGCAGTCTGGTTTCCCCATTTGCTCCGCAGATGGCTTGCTCAAGTGGCCTTGACCGGTTCGACCAAGCGACGTGCCCGGAGGCGCTCAACCCACCGTCCCGCCAGCAGCGCGGCGACCACGGCCAACAGCAACAGCCCGAACGCGGCGAGGAGTTGCGCCGAGAGTGTGGCTTCGTCGCGCGATTCCAAGCGGTTGCCCCAATCCAGCAGCAACACAAAGCCGACTAGGGCTGCCGTGGTCACGGCCAGCAACCCGGTGACATTGCGGTGGGGGTGATATGCCAGCACCAAAACGGTCGCGAGGATGATGAGCGAGCGGATCGCGGGGAACTCGCTGATCATGGCGGCACAGCCCAGCCACGTCCGCAGCCCGGGCAATGTCACCACGGTTTTCCCGCCGACGCGCCGCAGGTTCTTCTCCTTCTGCGGGCCCATCAGTTCGGTCTTGTCCACAGCCACCCAGACGTGATTGAGGTTGGCGACAATCTGAGCGGTCTTGAAGCCGCGGGCTCGCAAGAGACT
The DNA here is from genome assembly GCA_964548925.1 of uncultured Verrucomicrobiota bacterium. Lineage (GTDB taxonomy): Bacteria > Verrucomicrobiota > Verrucomicrobiia > Limisphaerales > MWDV01 > MWDV01. Next base: position 36,687 of record CAZJTM010000008.1, read on the forward strand.
GGCGGCGAGGACGGCGCGCCCATCGCAATCTTCGCGCTGGCGTTCCAAGACTTCCGCCGTGGTGGGCCAGTAGTCGAGGTTCCCCCAGTTGATCCAGTCGTACTTGTAGGGCACGCGTTGATAGACGAAGCGCTCCACGGCTTTGAATTCGTCCCGCCGCGGCGAGTTGGTGGCAAGCTGGGCGTCAATCTCGCGGTTCATCGCCGCGATCTCCGGCAGGTCGGGCTGAATGAGCGACTCAACGTCGCGCAGATGCCGGACGTGCCGGAGCAAAAGGTCGAGCCGCGGGTAGAGCACGACAAGGATGACCCCGGCCAGCAAGCCCCACTTCACGAGGCAACGCCACACCCACGGGAGTCGGGCCAATCGGGTCCACATGTCCAGAGGGAAACACAGCAGACCCGGCAAGCGAAACACGAAAATGGGCCAACCCTCCATGAACCGAGGACAGGTTCCCAGAGATTCAAGGCGTCCAAGGATGACTTCGAACGAATTCGTGAACGCTTTGAATTCACGGAGAGTTTGTGGATTCAGGAGAATCCTCACCAGGTTTCGACCGGCCCCTTGGGCAGCGGGATTTGGCCCGCCGAGGGTTCGCCCGGCTCGCGCATGAAGGACGCCACCAGTGGCGCGGGGCGGAAACGCGGGAGCAATTCACCCTGTTCATCGAGGAATTGCTGCCGATAGCGGACGTAGTCGGCGAGGATTTCGTCGAACTGGGCGCGGGTCGCCAGGAGAACGACGCGCTTGTTGAACTCGTGGCAGGGACCGAATCGGCGCGCATACCAAGGCGCCACCTTGCGGAACATCCGGCACGCCAACTCCTCCCCGAAGATCTCGACCATCAGATCGAGGTGGCGGACCATGACCCGCACCCTTTCGCCGAAAGACGGCTCGGGCAGAAGCTCGCCGCCTTGATCTCCTCGAACGCCATCCGCGTCATCCCCGTAGCCGCGTTTGTCAAAACGCAGTGGTGCGCCCGTTGGCGTCGCCTCCACGGTTTCACAACCGCGGCTGCCGGAGGTTTGCAGGTAATGCCAGGTCCGCTTGAAGATCCACGGATCGTAGAAGACCCCGCGTCCGATGCTCACGCCCGCGCAACCGGTTTCGTCGAGCATCCGCTTCGCGGCCTGGGGCGTGGTGACGTCGCCGTTGCCAATGACGGGGATGTTCCTGACCGCTTGCACGACCGCGCGAATGCCGGCCAAGTTCACCGTGCCGCCAAACCCTTGCTCGCGCGTCCGCCCGTGGACAAAGATGGCGGCGATCCCCACGTCCTCAAGCGCTCGCGCCAAATCCGGCGCGGTGATGTTTTGGTCGTCCCACCCCAGCCGCATCTTCGCCGTGACAGGAACGCGGACAGCGTCCACCAGCCCCTTGGCCAGCGCCGCCGTCCGGGCGTGCTCCGTCATCATGGCCGAGCCGCCGCCAACCTTGCATACCTTCCTGACGGGACAGCCCATGTTGATGTCAATGACCGCCGCGCCGTAGGCTTCGGCCGCCAGGGCCGCATCGCGCATTTCCTCCGGCATGCTGCCGAAAAGCTGAATGGCCAGCGGTTCGTCGCCGGGCCGGGTTTCGATCAGCTTGAGGGCTTTGGCGCGCTTTTCGAGCAGCGACCGGGCGTTGACGAGGTCGGTGGTGGCCAGTCCGAGGCCGCCGAGGGGGCGTACCACGAGCCGGAAGGGCAGGTTGGTATAACCCGCCAGCGGCGAAAGGCAGAGATTTGATTCGAGCCGGAGCGAACCGATGCGCACGGCGGAAGGATAGCAGAGGGGCGAAGCAGGGCACGCCGGAAGACGCGGCGATCGTTTTTAAGCCCCGGAATGGCCGATGGCCCGGTTCTGCGCCGGTTTTTGCCGGTTGACACCCCCCGGCGGCGAAATACACTCCCGGGCCTGACCGAAGAGAACCGGCGTTGCACCATCCCGCCGTTCGAGGTCCCTGGAGAGGAAGTGAATTGATTTGACCGAGATCAAACTGAAAAAAGGCGAGCCCATCGAAAGAGGCCTGCGCCGCTTGAAGAAGAAGCTCGACCGCGAAGGCACCCTGCGGACCGTTCGCAGCCATCGGCATTATGAGAAGCCGAGCGAGAAACGCCGCCGCAAGGAAAAAGTGGCGGCTTTCACCGCCATGCTGAGGGCTCGCTACGCGGATATGTGATCCGTGGATTTGTCGCCGGGCGCGATCCGACCGGGATCGCGTCCGGCGGTTCCTGAAACTTTCCCAGCCGTTGCATTCTCGAACCGTTGAATCGCGGAATCGGCGTGGTGATCAGCGATTCAACGGTTTGATGTTTTGAGGCCTGACAGATGTATTCACTCTCCACTTGCTGGAACTCCCACCGCCACAACGATGGACGCGCCATGTTGCGCGAAATCCGTGACCTCGGCTTTGAATACGCCGAGCTGAGCCACGGCATCCGCATCAGCTTGGTGGAGGGGATCCTGAAGGCGGTGGATGCCGGGGAGATCAAGATTTCCAGCCTGCACAACTTTTGCCCGCTGCCCATGGGCGTCTCCCACGCCGCGCCCAATCTCTTCCAGTTTTCCGCCGAACCCCCGCGCGAACGCGACATGGCCCTGAAAGCCACGCTGAAGACACTCGATTTTGCGGTGCGGGTGAAAGCGCCGCTGGTCGTCCTGCACATGGGCAGCGTGGACATGAAAGACTACACCGAGAAGCTCAAGAACCTGCTGGCGGACGGCCGCAGGGAGAGCGCGAAATACGAGGCGATCGCCACCGAAGCCGCCGAAAAGCGCGAGGCAAAGAAGGAGCCCTACGTTGAGCGCGCCTACGATACGCTGCGCAAGATCGTGCCGGAAGCCGAGGCGCGCGGTCTCCGCCTGGGCATCGAAAACCGGGAGGCCCTCGAAGAGATTCCCTTCGAGAGCGACGCCATGTTCTTCTTCAAGGAATTCACCAGCCCGGCGGTGACTTACTGGCACGACACCGGCCACGCTCAGATCAAAGAAAACCTCGGCTTTATCCAGCACACGATGCATCTCGAATCGTTGCTGGACCGGCTCGCCGGCTTTCACATCCATGACGTGCGTCCGCCCTGTCGCGACCACTGCCCGCCCGGCTCGGGCCAGGTGGACTTCGCCGCGCTCAAGCCTTTTGTGAAGCCCCAACACCTCAAGGTCTTTGAACTCAGCCCGGTGTTGAAGGTGGAGGAGGTTCAGAGCGGCGTGAACCACGTGAAGCGCCTCTGGGGCGAAGGCTGACGTTTCCCGAGATACGATTGGCGATTGACGAGGGTGTTGCCCAAAGGCCGCATGATTCGCAAATCGTAGATCGTAAATGACCGGAACATCCAAAGCCTCCACGCGCAAATTGGCGACCGAAATAGTCCGCCGCCTGCAAGCGGCTGGCTTCTCCGCCTTTTGGGTGGGCGGCTGCGTGCGCGACTTCCTGTTGGGCCGCGAGCCGGAAGATTACGACATCGCCACGTCCGCTGTGCCGGGGCAGATCGAGGCCCTCTTCAAACACACCGTCGCCGTCGGACGGAGGTTTGGGGTGATCGTCGTGGTGGAGGGGCAACACCAATTCCAGGTCGCGACTTTCCGCGCGGAGGAGGATTACCGCGATGGCCGGCGGCCCGAGAAGGTTTCCTTCGGTGACGCGCGGGCGGACGCCTTGCGCCGCGATTTCACCGTCAACGGCCTCTTCTACGATCCGATCGCCGGGAAGTTACACGACTGGGTGGGCGGGGAGGCGGACTTGCGGGCGGGCGTCATCCGCACCATTGGCGTGCCCGAGGAGCGCTTTGCCGAAGACCATCTGCGCCTCCTGCGCGCCGTTCGATTTGCCGCGCGCCTGGGTTTTGGGATCGAACCGCAGACCTTCGCCGCGATTCAGCGCTGGGCGCCAAAGATCAAAGGCATCAGTGCCGAGCGGGTTCGCGATGAACTCATCAAGTTGTTCGCGCTGCCGCCCCCTGTAGGACAGGCTTCCAGCCTGTCTCAATCTTCCTCAAGGCTACACCAAGGTCTGCGGCTTCATCGGCGGGCCGATGCTGGCGGAACTGGTCCGCATCCGAAGGAGAATGGAGACAGGCTGGAAGCCTGTCCTACGGAGGATCAGCCGCCCCGCCCCGTAAACGCGTCCGGACGGGAGTTGCCTTCCCCGGCGGCGCACGGGCTGGAATTACTGCGCGCCAGCGGCTTGTTGGAGCACGTTCTGCCCGAGGTTGCCGCCACAATCGCCTGTGAGCAATCGCCGGACTTTCACCCCGAAGGTTCCGTCTTCGCGCACCTGGTCCTGATGCTGCGCCATCTGCCACCGGGCGCCGATCCGTTGTTGCCGTGGGCGGTGCTCTTGCATGACGTCGCTAAACCACTCACCGCCAGCCGCGACCCCGCCACCGGCTCCATCCACTTCTACGAACACGAGAAACTCGGCGCCACGATGGCGACGGCGATTCTCGAGCGTCTGCGCTTTCCGCGGAAGCAGATCGAATCCGTCGCCCAAGCCGTGCGTTACCACATGCAGTTCAAAGACGCGCCGCAGATGCGCAAGGCCACGCTCCGCCGGCTGTTGCTGCGTCCGACCTTTCCGCTGGAACTGGCGCTCCACCGGCTAGATTGCCTCGGGTCACATGGCCGGTTGGATGTCTATGACTTCCTCGTGGCGGCAGCGGAGGAACTGAAGCGCCAGCCGCAAGTCCGCCCGCCTCTGCTCACCGGTCACGACTTGATCCAACTCGGCCTGAAGCCCGGCCCGGCGCTCGGCAGGTTGCTGGCCGAAATCCGGGAGAAGCAATTGCAGGATGAACTGAGAACCAAAGCCGCGGCGAAACGCTGGGTGCAGGAGCAGCTCAAGTCCGCCACGGCTCTCTGACGGTGCGAAGGGTTTCTTCGCTGTGGTTGCTGGAAACCATCGCGGCGTCAAGCCCCCACCACCAAGCTCAAGTTCCAACGAACCTCATCTACCTTTCGCTCTTTGGCGGACTTCCCCGCGCAGTCACCTCCGGCCAACCCTCCGCATCCCAGCGCAGCGGCAACCAATCCAGCGTGCCGCGCCCGAAGCGGGCCGGACTGTAGTAGTGGTAGCTCACGCAAGTGCCACCCTCGCGTTCTACAAAAGCCGCGTGTCCCGGCCCGATGTAATCTCCTGAGGTCGCGAGGAACACGCTGCCACCACCCTTCATCAAGTCCACCCCCTCGCGGTCGAGATATGGGCCGGTAACGGCCTTGCTCCGGCCAACGCGGATCTCGTAGGTGCTGTTCGTTCCGCGGCAGCATTGACCCCAGTTGACGAACAGGAAGTAGTCATCGCCGCGTCGCAACAGGCCCGCCGCTTCGATGGATTCGTTCCAGGCCAACGAACGCACCGGCGAGTTTGTGGCGAGCCGCACGCCGGTTTCCGCGTTGAGCTCGATCAACTTGATTCCGCTCCAGTAGGAACCGAAGGCCATCCAGAGCCGGCCATCGCGGTCCAGCAGCACGCTCGGGTCAATGGCGTTGAACGTGTCGTTGGTTGTGGTCTGAAAGACCGGGCCGCGATCTTCCCAGCGGTAGTCGGGCGACTGCGGATCCAACGAACGCGTTGTGACCAGGCCGATGCCGGATTGGCGCGAGCCCCAGGTGGACACTGAGTAATAGAGCAGGTAGCGGTCGCGCAGGTGGATGATGTCGGGCGCCCAGAACCGCCCGCGATGGCCCGGCACCCAGGCGTCCGCCCACGCGGGGGTGTTCGTGAACACGGGCGGCCCGGCGTGCCACTCCACGAGATTGGTCGAGGAGCGCGAGATGATGCCCCGACCGGTGCCAAATACCCAATAATGGTCGCCGCATTTCACGATGGAGGAGGGATCGTGTATCTCCGTTTCACCGGTGAGCCGTTCAACGGCGGGCGATGAGATCGCGCTCGCGCAGAGGGTCAGACACCACAAACTGGCCCGCCGGGCGACGGAGAAGACTGATCCAAAAGACCAGAGTATTGCTCTGCGAGCGAAGGGTGCGGCGGGGCGTTGGCATCTGCCTTCCGGTTGGCGGCGCTCTCGGGAACGGTTCATGTGGGCAATCAGGCTCTCTTTCGGTGTTGTCGTCAAGTCTCTTGGCGCGGTGATTTGCAGAGGGGGCGCGTCTTGCTTTCCCACGGGGGGCGCCAGGATTTTGGAGCGCCGACATTCTTGCCGGCCTGTGGGCGGCCACCCGGGCACGTGCGGACAATAATCTCCGCGTCCCTTGCACGGTGTTGAAACTTGCCCTTGGGGAGTTTGGCGTGGGGGCCGACTTGCGTGCGCTTCGGGAATGCAACTGCGAGAGGCGGAGGTGTTTCCCCAGTCAGATTCTCCACCGGCGCTGAGGGCGCGGGTTGCGGACTTGTGCGGCGCGAGGTGACTTCGTAGCGTTCTGCGAAACGCATGGCCCGAACAGCACCAGCCCGCGCAACCACCGCGTCGCGCCCGCCGTCGCGCGCAAAACTCTGTGCGTTTCGGTTGGTGGCGGCGGTGGGGTTGCCGCTGCTGTTGTTGGTGGCCTTGGAACTCGGCCTGCGCCTCGTTGGCTTTGGCCATGCCACGGCTTTCTTGCTGCCCGACAGAATCAGCGGCCAGGAAGTTTGGATTTCCAATCCTCGATTCGGCTGGCGCTTCTTCGGGGCGCAACAGGCCCGGACGCCGCTGACGGTTTCGATTCCGAAACGGAAGCCCCCGGAAACTGTCCGCGTCTTCGTGTACGGCGAATCAGCGGCGTATGGCGATCCGCAGCCGGACTTCGGGCTGCCGCGAGTGTTGCAGGCGCTGTTGAGCGAGCGCTTTCCGCGGACGCGCTTCGAGGTGGTGAACGCGGCCATGACGGCCATCAATTCGCATGTCGCACTGCCCATCGCGCGCGATTGCGCCAAAGCCGACGGCGACATCTGGGTGATTTACCTGGGCAACAACGAAGTCGTCGGCCCGTTTGGCGCGGGCACGGTGTTCGGCTCGCAGACGCCTTCGCTCGCCACGATCCGCGCGACACTCGTGCTCAAACAAACGCGCATCGGCCAGTTGCTGAATGCCGCAGTGCGCCGGCTGAAGTCTCCACCCGCCGACAAGGCCGAGTGGGGCGGCCTGGCCATGTTCATGGATAACCAAGTGTCTTGGAACGACGCGCGCTTGGCGAAGACTTACGACCATTTCGAGCGCAACTTGCGCGACGTCATCGCCGCTGGGCGGAAGGCGGGCGTCGGCCTCGTTGTCAGCACGGTCGCGGTGAATCTGAAGGACTGCGCGCCGTTCGCTTCGGCGCCGCTGGCTGGCTTGAGCCAGGAACAACAGACGCGCTGGCGGGAGTGGGTGCAGCGTGGCGCGCAGGCGCGAGAGGCTGGGCGGTTCGCCGAAGCGCTGGACTGCTTTCGGCAAGCGGACCAAATCAAGGGCGGCGTCGCGGAACTGGAGTTTCAACGCGGCCACTGCGAGCTGGCCTTGGCCAACACGACCCAGGCCCGGGGGCATTTCAGCCGGGCCCGCGATCTCGACACACTACGCTTTCGCTGCGATAGCCGGTTGAATGACACGATTCGGCGGGTGGCGGGCGGGCGCGAGCGTGACCGCGTGCTGCTGGCGGATGCCGAACTGGCATTGGCTCGACGGTCGCCGAACGGCATCGCGGGCGCGGAGTGTTTTTACGAGCACGTCCATTTGACGTTTGAAGGGAATTACTGGTTGGCGCGCACCCTTGCGGCTTCGGTTGAAGCGCTGTTGCCCGAGGACGTGCGCTTGCAGGCGGGGGTGAAACAGGAGTGGGCGAGTCTCGACCAGTGCGCGCGGCGGCTCGGTTGGTCGGATTGGGCGCGGCAAGTCGCGCTCGCGGAGATCCTGGGCCGCCTGAACGATCCGCCGTTCACGCAGCAATCCGATCATGCCTGGCACCTGGCCCGGCTGGGCGCGGAGTTGAACGCGCTGCCGCCGGCGCCGGCGCTGTTGCAGGACGGCGAAGCCCGCTGTCGCGCGGCGCTGCAGTTGACGCCGGATGATCCGGTGCTGCTGTTGCGGTGGGCGGGATTGCTGGAAGCAGGCGGCAAATTGGAGGAAGCAACCAAGGCGGCCCGACGCGCGGTGGAACGGTCGCCCCGCAACGTCGAGGCATGGATGCAATTAGGCGTGGGACTGGCGCGTCAGAATCGCAACGAAGAGGCGAGGCGCGCATTCGAGGCCGGCTTGGCGCTGGGTCCGGAGAATGTTTTCGCGCGCAACAATCTGGCGCAGGTCCTGGTACGGTTGGACCGCAAGCCGGAGGCGCGGCGCGAGTATGAACGCGCCCTTGCGCTCAAGCCGGGTTATGGCACGGCGCACCTGGGTTTGGGGCGGCTGCTGGAAGACGCGGACAAGAGTGCCGAGGCGGAAGCGCATTACGCCGCGGCACGGCGGCATCGCGTGAATCGGCGGGACGATCTCGCGGTGCTGGCGCGGTTCTGTCAGGCAAAAGGCTGGCTGGCGGACGCGGCGACCAACTTTGCACTGGCGATCAAGCTGAATCCCACGGACGGCTCGCTGCACATGGACGCGGGCCGCTGCGCCGTGGCCCGCGGGCAGTTTGCTGAAGCGCGGGATTACTTCGCGGCGGCGGCCAGGTTGATGCCGGAGTCGGGCGAAGTGTTCTTCCTCTTGGGGCGCGAATTGGGCCGGGCGGGAGACAACGCGGGGGCGGCGGAGGCGTTTGCCACCGCGGCGCGGTTACTGCCGGACGTGATGGAGGCGCGATTGAACCTCGGCGTGGCGCTGATGAACTGCGGTCGGCCCGCCGAGGCGTTGCGCGAGTTTGAAGCGGTGCTGGCGCGGCAACCGGGAAACACCGTGGCGTTGCAGCATGCGGCCAAACTACGCAACGTCTCGCAATGAGCGGTTGGACCCAAACGGCATCAGGATGCCCGCTGGTCGGAGTGCCGCGACCGGGGCGACGATCAGCCGTGCGCCGAAGGTTCGGGGATCGCAAGCTGCGAAATCGAGTTGGGACAATCCTCCCATGAACTTCAATCTGTGGCAGGACAATCTCGCGTTGCACATGCAACACAGAATTGTCCATTCAGTTCAGGGCCCAGAGCGCGAGTCGGAATCCGGTGACTTCTTTTCATCCGCATCGGGTACCCCCAAGAATTCGAAGCGTCCAAGGATTCCTTGATGGAATCCCTGAACGCATTGAATTCTTGGGGGGATTCCGCTTGGCTCAAGGTTTGGATGCGCGAGCGTCAAATCCTCGGGACACTCCATGAGTCATGAACTTTAGGAAAAGGGGCTGGATGGCTGTTCCACTGCCCTTGCACGCCCTTGGTGCGGGAGTTCAGGGCGCAAGCTTGGGTGAGGTTTCTCCCCGCTGCTCTACTGACAAAAACACCGCTGCGTGGAGGAGCTTTTCAGCCCGCTCCACGCAGCGGATGACCGTCTCAACCAACCAATTGTGCCGCTTTATTTCTGCAAGCGGAAGAACTGCGGGCCGGCGCCAATGGGCACCGACTGCTCATAGTTGCCGCCCACGAGGACCGCACTGCCGGCGGCTGGCGACCATGTGGCGCCGGCACCCAAAGAACCTGCCTGATAGAGCGTAAAGCCAGCGTAAGAGCTCGGCCAGCTAATGACTAGGTTGTTCCCATTGCGCCCAGCCGTCAGAGTGGGCGGCGTGAGCACTGGGAGGGTATTCGGTCCCGCGGCATACGAAGCGGAAATCTGCGAGGCCGTCAACGTGCCCTCGTAGATGCGAAACTCGTTGATCGAGCCTGCGAACATGGGGTCGTTCCACTGGGAGCGGCCCAACCAGCAGTTGACATAGTTGATGGTGTCCATTTGGACCGAGGCCGGGCCGGACACGGCGAGCACACCGTTGGTATAGAGCTGGCTGGTGTTCGCCGTGAAGTTATAGACCACCGCGATATGATACTCGGTGCCGGTGGGCATGGTCCCGTTGTTCACGATGACCGGCTCGCCGTTGAGTTGGATGTCTCGCACCGCGAAGCGCCACGGTTGCGCGTTCAGGAACATGTAGCCGCCCTCGCCGTTGGATCTGTCCTCGCCCTGGTTGGAGGTGCCGAAGTCGAAGAGGCGCTGCCAGTTTCCAGAGCCCATCCAGGTTGCCCAGATTTCGAAGGTGGCGTTGACCCTCGGACTCAGGAGGCCATTCGGAAGATCCACATAGCCGGCGATCGTCAGCGGATCCACGTTGGAGCCAGTCCCGCCGGGGAGATTGACCTTCCCCGCATCGAGCGTCGCGCCGTTGCCCTTGAGCGTGCCGTGGGCGCTGCCTACCGAATCCGCCACGTCCGTACCCCCGATTTCATTGAAGCTGTAACGATGCACCAGCGCGGTGGCCGGCGGGGGCGTGACTGTAACCGTATTGGTGGCCTTCAGTCCCCCGTAACTGGCAATGATCTGTGCGCTGCCCAACCCCACGGCGGTCACGTACCCGTTGGCATCCACGGTGGCCACACTCGGGTCGCTGGACGTGAGTGTGGCAAAGCCGTTGGCCACCAAGTAGGCCCGGTTCGCGTAAATCGGACGTACCGAGGCGAGGGTCTTGTATCGAACGCCGGGAAGGTTCGTTTTGGCAAATGTCAGCCGCAGGCCCTGCAACTCACCAGGAGCGGTCAACTCGACGCCATAGAGGAAGTTGTTGGCCACATCGTTGTCGCTCAACAAACCGGTATGGACGCGCGCGAGGGCGATGCTGCCCAGGAGCGCTTGTCCGAAGTCCACCGTGCCCCCTGCATTCAAATTCTGGGCTCCAATGCGAATCGGCAGGCCGGCGAGGCTCGAAAGATCACCGGCAACGGTGAGTTGGTTTTTCAGTTTTCCATCACAGTAAACTTTCGCCAGGCGGCTGCCATTGTAGGTGAGCACGTAATAATGCCAGGCGCCTTTGCTCGGAGCGGGGCCATTCCATCCGAGATCGTAGCCACCACCCCAGAAGGAAGCGGCGCCATAGACGGCATGGTTGCCGGCGCCCAGGACGACGTCCGCGCCACCGGTGCCACGGTAACCCCAAGAAACAAGGGTGGCCTCGGCTTTGGGCGAGTCAATGTATGCCCACGCCTCGATGGAGAAGTCGCTGTTGGCGGTGATGGCCTCACTGGCGAGGGGGCCCACGTAGTCATTCGTATTGCCGACGAATGTGACTCCGGCGATGCCATCGGCGACGTTCGGGTTGTAAACCGGGTTGCCTTCCGCGATGAATTCGCTATTTGCGGCGGCGCGGTTGGTCCATGTGGCTGTGCTGGTGCTGACATCGGTCGCACGAAGGTCCACTTCCAAGGAGCCCGCCACCACCACGCCCTGCAAGCGCGGCTTGACCGTGATGGCCAACGGCGCAGAGGTCTTGCCCAGATAGCTGGCGGTCACGTTGGCGTTGCCAGCGCTGACGGCAGTGATGATCCCGTTTGTGCTCACCGTCGCAACGCCGGGGTTGCTGGATTGATAGGTGACGCCGGGCACGCCCTCCAAGCTGACGCCGGAGATCATGCCAAAATCCGCCGTGGCCGTCGTGGGCACGGTGTCTTGGACTGTCAGGGCGGTTGGCGAAGCCGTCACAGTGACGCCCTGGATGCCCATGAGCGAATCCACGCTCGTGCTGGCATTGGTCACCCCGTTGAAATAGCTCGCGGCCACCTCGACTGGGTTGAGGGCGTTGTTGTAGATGCGAAACTCGTTGTACGAACCGTTGAACATGGCGTCGTCCCACTGCGAGCGCCCCAGCCAGTTGTTGATGTCGTTGATGGCGCTAAGGGCCACCGGGGCATCGTCCGTCGCTACCAAGCCGCCGTTCACGTATAGCCGTGCGATGTTAGCGACGGGGTCGTAGGTCGCAGTCACGCAGACCTCGGTGAAGAGGTCCAGCGGGCTGCTGGCGGTGCATTGCGTGAGTTCAGCTTGCGTGGCCGGGTCGCGGACGGCGAACCGCAAGTTGACGTTGGCAGGAGAGGAAATGAACAGGTAATTGCCGTTGCCACTCGAGTTCCCCTCAATGCCGTCCCCTGAAACGCCGAAGTCCAGAATGCGCTGCCAAGTGGCGTTGCCATTCAACGTCACCCAGGTTTCAAAGGTCAGGCCCGTCAGCCCGTTGATCAGGTGATTTGGCAAATCCACGTAGCCAGAAACCGGGTTATTTGCAGAGCTCCCGGTGCCGGTCAGCACCAACTGGCCCGCGCCGTCAAAGTCTCCGTCATAGCCGGCTTTGACGCCGTGGGCGCTGCCGACACTATCGGAAACCGTGGTTGCGCCGGGGGGTTCGTCGAAACTATACCGGTGAATGATTCCCGCCGGCGCCGACAAGGAGCCGAGCAGCAGTCCCACCACCGACAACTTAAGGGCATTCTGCATGGTTGTTTTCATGACTTGATGAGTTGGTTTGTGTGTTGATTGAGGTACTGATGAGAGACAACTGTAAAACGCGGATGCATCACCACCAGAAGCCGCGGCCGGAGGAGGCTCGTTGCTGCATCCTCTCAAATTTCCGCCACTCGACATGGCTGTCTTTGAAAGCCAAATGTCCCGCGACCGGCCTCGGTCCCCTGACATGCGGGCTGATGTGAGGTTTCGTCACGCCGTTGGGGGCGTAACCGCCATCCACGCTGATGAAGCTGCCCGCCGAGTTGGGCAAGGCCGAGGTGTTCTCGCTGATCGTCGCGTCGGCCACCACCACCCGATCCGTGTTGGGAACATTGGTTTTCGTTGTTGGCGTGGGACCGACCAGTTCCGAGAGGATCGTGGTGTTCTTGTTTTCCTCCCGCAACAGCACGCCTCCGGAAAACGCGAAGATGTAACCCACGACTCGGAACGAACTGCCGCCAAAGGTCCACAAGCTGTAGTTGGGCGCCGGGGGCGGATTGACGCCCTCGAAGTTGTCCCTGTCCGTGAACCGGGGCGCCGTGCCCGGGCAATAGAACGTCTTTTTCTGCAAGCCACTGGCCAGCATCTGGTCCGACACTCCGACCGGAAGATCCCAAGCCCACGCCCCTACACCATTGGGAAACACGGGCAATTTCTCACGGCTGTCGCCGGCATAGACGTTCAGCGCGATCATGATCTGGCGCGTGTTGTTCATGCACGTCGTTCGAATGGCTTTTTCCTTCGCCTTCGCCAATGCCGGCAGGAGCATGCTCGCCAGGATGGCGATGATGGCAATGACCACGAGCAATTCGATGAGCGTAAAGGCGTGCGCGACGCGGCAAGACTGACGAGGTGACAATTCCTTCGAGGCAGATTCAGACATCATAAGCTGCAACATTCAACATGACGGCGACATGGGTCATTTCACATGGAACGTAACTACTCGCCGACGGCTCCTACAACGCCACTTTGCGAAATATTTCCGCCATTTTGCGTCAGCACCGCGGAGCCTGCTTTCACTCCGAACTGCTTTCGGTAGGCCAAGGGGCTGATGTGTTTGGCGGCGCGAAAGTACCGGGCGAAGTGTTGCGCGTCCGCATAACCCAGCGATTCCGCGATGGCGCTGACGGGCAAAGACGTTTCCACCAGCAACCGCGCGATCTGGTCCGTGCGCATCCGGCGGATTTCGTCGAGCACTGAGCGCTGTAACACGGCGCGGAACCGGCGTTCCAAGGCACGGCGCGAAAGGCCGGCCGCCCGCGCCACCGAAGCCACGTCCACCGCGCCCCGCGCATGATCGCGTAGAAACCGCAGTGCCTTGACCAAATGCATGTCCTCCTGGGCCACGATATCCGTGGAACGCCGGGCCACGACATGGGTTGCCCGCACGAGGATTTGTCCCGGCACCTGCCGTGAACCCTGCATCATCCAGTCCAGCGCCTCGGCCGCTTCGTAGCCCGCCCGCTCGAATCCGATCGCCACGCTCGACATCGCCGGATCGGACAGGCCGCAGACCAATTCGTCATTGTCCGCACCAATGATTCCGACCGCATCGGGCACGGGCAGGCCAGCCAGTCGGCAAGCCTCGATGACACGCTGGCCGCAATCGTCATTGCAGGCGAACAGGCCCACTGGTTGGGGCAGCGACCCCAGCCAACGCGCGACCGTGGCGCGTTCGTCCGCCCAGTTCCGGCTCATGGAAGCGAGTTCAAAGCAGGCCGGCTTGGAAAAGCCCGAACGCTGAATCTGCTGGCAGAAGGATTCCCGACGCGCGGCAGACCAAGGGGTGTGTTCCTCCGGGGTTTGGGATAGTCCGCAAAAGGCGAAGTGCCTGAACCCGCAATGGAGCAGGTGCTCCGCCGCCAGACGCCCGATGTTGGCCGAATCCGTGATAACATTCACCTGGCCGGCCACCTCGTTGCGCTGGTGACCGACGACGATCGCCGGGATACCCAGAGCCAGAATCTCCCCGAGCGCGTCCACGTCACGGAGGATGATGCCGTCGGCATCCAATTCTTTGAGCACAGGCCAGGCTTTCTCGAGGCCACCTGTTTCCCAGTAGAAGGACCACGGCCCATGATGATGCGCGTAGTCCGCGATGCCCTTCAGCATCGCCCGTCCGGATGCGCGCGAGGACTCGATCAGCAGGAACACCCGGGGAATCCGCCGGGCGGCTTCGTCCGTGGGTGGCGGCTTTCGCCGACCGAGCCGAGCTGCGCGCGGCTGGGCAGGTTTTTGTTCCTCAGCAGGCATCAGGGGTACTTCAGGGTTCGGCGGGAATTGCCCATCGCTGCGGCGGGGCACAGAAGGCAATCCCGCTGCGGATCAAGTTGCACGGTTGGTGTGTGGTCATGCATGGTTCGCTGGACTGGTATAGCGGATTCCGTGGCTTGGCAACACTGCAATCTCCGGTGCGAGCGGCGGCAGCTTTCGGACTTCTCCAGACCGTCCCATCTCCTGCGTCGGCCACGCCGGCGGACGTTCGTTCGCACAGTAGGGTCGTGGTCCGTTGCAATCTTCGATTGCATGCATGCCGCTTGGGCGTAGTGTGCCCCATGGAAATGACTCGAAGCATCCGTTGCCCGTACTGCGGCCAAGCCTTCGATCTGGTGATTGACACAAGTGGCGGCTACCAACGTCTCGACACCGATTGTGAGATTTGCTGCCGCCCGTTGCAGGTGGTCGTCGAATGTGAGCCGGGGACGATTGTCAGTTTGGATGTCGTGGGAGAGTGAGCTAGACTCCTGCCCGATATGACACCCGGCAAAGTCCTGTGGGTTTACATCGTGTTGCTTGTGATTGGCGGCCTCATCGGCTTCTTCAAGGCCAAGAGCAAGGTTTCACTCATCATGGCCGTGGCCTTCGCGGCGGCGTTAAGCCTTTGCGCGGCCGGGATCGTCTTCCAAGGCTACGTGGCCGACCTCCTCCTCGCGGCGCTGCTGGTCGTCTTTGGAATGCGGCTCGCCAAGACCAAGAAATTCATGCCCTCGGGCCTGATGCTGGTGGTCACGCTGGTGGCGCTGGCGCTGCGCCGCTTGTAGCTCCATTTGCCCAAGCAGAAGACTGACACCAGGGTCTCCTAAAAACCGCGCAAAGGCGTTCGGGGGGACGCCGAGTTCTCCCGCGTCAGTGCTGCAACGCTTGGTGCAAGTGTGGCGTGAAGAGCTTGGGCTCGAGCAGAAAGGCATCGTGCCCTTTCTCCGAATGGACGGTGATCCACATCGTGGACACGTGCGCCTTTTTCAAGAGTTGAACCAGCTTCGCCTGCTCTACCGGCTGAAACGAAAGATCCGAGTCAATGCTGAACACCAGAAACTCCTGTGCCTGGCAGCGCTGGAAGACCTCGGGCAGGTCCTTCGCCCCCGCTTCCGCCGCCAGATCGAACCATTGCCAGGCGTCGAGGATGCGCAAATAACTGTTCGCGTCGAAGCGCTTCACGAACTTCACGCCTTGGTGGTACATGTAGGATTCCACCGGGTGGTTCATCTCGTACCAGCCGTGGGGTGGTTTGTGGCTCACCACCTCGCCGCGCGCCCGCTCGCGCAACATGTCCAGCGACACAAAGGTCTTGTGGGCAATGCGCCGCGCGAGCGCCAGACCGGTGTCCGGTTTCGCGCCATGATAATAATCGCCCCCGTTGAAACAGGGGTCGGCTTCGATGGCCGTCACCTGCTCGAAGTTGATGATGCGGTTGTAAATCGTCGTTTCCGGCCCCGTGCCGATGGGGACGACCGTCCGTACGCGCTCCGGATACCGAGTGGCCAATGACAGGCAGAGGAATCCGCCGATGGACGCGCCAATGACCGCGTGCAACCGCTGGACCCCCAGCGCGTCCAACAAGCGCATCTGCGAGTCCACGATGTCGCTCATCCGCAGCACCGGAAACGTCGGCCCCCAAACTTTGCCGGTTTTGGGGTTGAGCGACGCCGGGCCGGTTGAACCGTAGCAGCCGCCCAAATAATTCACACAGAGAACGCAAAAAACCCGGGTGTCGAGCGCTTTGCCGGGGCCGATGAAACCGTCCCACCACCCCGTATGGTTCTCGTCGGTCCAACGACCGTCTGTGCCTGGGACATGGGGATTGTAACCGGCGGCGTGTTGGCTGCCGGTCATCGCATGGAAGACCAGGATCACGTTCGACTTCTCGGCGTTCATCCGGCCGTACATTTCGTACGCCAGGGTGAAACGATCCAACTCGCCGCCCACCCGAAGGTGCAGCGGATGCTTGCGGTCCTTGAACTCGAAGAACCGTGTTTGAACTTTGCCAATGTCGCGCATGCTTGCGTGTTGGAGTGGAAAGCCAACCCGGCGCAGTTTAGTCGTTGCCGCCCGAATGCCAAAAGAATTTCGCACCCTGCCTCCCCCGTGAACCGGGCAAACGCCTCTTGCCGTCGGCCGCGGTTGGCCTACCTTGGCCCTCATGAAATGTCGCCTCATTGCACTATTCGTGGCGGGCCTGGTGGCGAGCCGTTCGCTGGCGGCGGAGAACATTCCGACCCTGGCGATTGGCGCAGCGGCGCCGGACTTCGACTTGCCGGGCGTGGACGGGCGGAACTGGGCGCTCAAGGATTTCGCGGGAGCCCAGGTGTTGGTCGTGCTCTTCACCTGCAACCACTGCCCAACAGCGCAGTATTACGAGGAGCGCATCAAGCAAATCGCCGCCGACTACCGCGGCAAGAGTGTCGCGCTCGTTGCCATCAGCCCGAACGATCCGAAGTCGGTGCGATTGGATGAACTGGGTTGGTCGGATCTGAGCGACTCCTTCGACGAGATGAAGCTGCGCGCCAAGGAACGCGGCTTTAACTTCCCCTACCTTTACGACGGTGACACGGAAACCGCCTCGCGCGCCTATGGGCCGGTGGCCACGCCGCACGTCTTTGTCTTCGACGCCGCGCGCAAGCTACGCTACGCCGGCGCGATTGACGACTCGGAGCGCGTCCAGCACGTGAAGCAGCACTATCTACGCGACGCGTTGGAGGCCTTGCTCGCCGGCAAATCGCCGCCCGTGACCCAAACCAAAGTGGTTGGGTGCTCGACCAAGTGGGCCGGCAAGGAAGTGCAGGTGCGAGCCTTTATGGAGAAGCTCGCCGCCGAACCGGTGTCGCTCGCGAAAGCCGACGCCGAGGGGTTGCGCGCGTTGCGGAAGAACGACTCCGGCAAGTTCCGGTTGGTGAACTTTTGGGCGACCTGGTGCGCGCCGTGTGTGGCGGAGTTCAGCGATTTTGTGACGGTCAACCGCATGTATCGCCATCGCGACTTCGAACTGGTCACCGTCTCACTTAACCGACCGGACGAGGAGAAGACCGTGCTCGAATTCCTGAAAAAGAAGCAGGCGTCGAATCGCAACCTGATCTTCGCCACCCCCGACCGGGAACAGCTTATCAACGCCTTCGACCCCACTTGGCAAGGTGAAGTTCCCTACACCGTGCTGATCAATCCCGAGGGGCAGATCATTTACTATGAGAAAGACAGCGTGGATTTCCTGGCCCTCAAGCGCGCGATCTTGAAAGCGATGAACGAGCGAAAGCCGTGGTGAAGCCGGTGGAACGGCGCGAGTGTCGCGAAGCCATGGCGCCGTGGAACGACCCGGCTTCATTCACTACTGCCGTGTGCCGGCATTTGCTCCAATGAGCGTGGATTTGCTCCCGCCGGCAGAATAGGATCACGCCATGCGATGGAAGCTTCATGTTGTGTCTCTGCTGCTGGTTTCGTTGGAAGCCCTTCTCAGTTCAGGCGCCGAACCGGGCGGCGTTTCTCCCAAGTCCAACGTCCTGTTCATCTGCGTGGATGATCTCAAGCCCTTGCTCGGCTGCTATGGCGATCGCGTCATCAAGTCCCCCAGCGTGGACCGGCTCGCCGCGCGCGGGATGCTGTTCGAGCGGGCGTACTGTAACCAAGCCGTTTGCGCTCCATCCCGCAATGCCTTGCTCACCGGCCTGCGCCCCACCACCACGGGCATCTACGATCTCGGAACGAACCTCCGCCGGGCCACCCCGGATGCGTTGACTCTGCCGCAGTTCTTCAAACAACACGGCTATCGTGCCGAGGCTTTGGGGAAGATCTTCCATGTTGGTCACGGGAATCACGAAGACCCGGCTTCCTGGAGCGTGCCGCATTTCGCCGCCAACTCGATCGCCTATGTCTTGCCGGAAAGCCGCGCGGCGAAGGGATTGACCCGCGAGGAAGCGCTGTTTTCCAACCAACCCGGCGGTGGCACCCTGCCAAAAGGCGCGGCTGGCGAAGCGGCTGACGTGCCCGACAACGCCTATCCAGACGGCCAGATCGCTGACGAGGTGGTCCGCCGACTACAGGCCGCTCGTGCCAAGCCGTCCGAGCCTTTCTTCCTCGCAGTGGGTTTCTTGAAACCACACCTGCCTTTCTGCGCGCCAAAGAAATACTGGGATTGGTATGACCGGAAATCGTTTGCGCTGCCCGCCCGAAGCACGCCTTTGCCGGCAGCACGCGGCCGGTGGCGACATCGGCACACGCCGGTTTTTCCAACTGGCTGCGGGCCGGGCTAACAGTCTAATCTCTTGCCCTATGAAGAAGCCGATTCAGTCTTTGGTGCCGATCTTGGCGCTCGCCACGGCATTCGCTTGCTCGGAATCCAAGGCCACCGACGCTTTCGAGCAGAACAAGAAACTCGGGCGCGGCGTGAACATCATCGGATACGATCCGATTTGGCGGTCGCGGGAGCAGGCGCGGTTTCAGGAGAAGCACTTCCGGCTGCTCAAAGAAGCGGGCTTCCATTCGGTGCGGATCAATCTGCATCCGTTTCGCCAGATGAACGCCACGAACCAATGGGCGTTGCGCGACACGTGGCTCGACGTGCTGGACTGGGCTGTGAAGCATGCGCAGGCACAGGGCTTGGTCGCCATCCTGGACCTGCACGAGTTCAATGCCATCGGCCAGAACCCCGAGGCGAACAAAGACAAGTTCCTCGCCTTCTGGCGGCAAATCTCCGCACGGTTTCAGAATGCGCCGTCGGACGTGGTGTTTGAGATTCTCAATGAGCCATCGCAGAAACTCACGGCTGCGCTTTGGAATGAGTGGCTCAAGGAGGCGCTGGCCATCATCCGCGAAAAGAATCCCGCCCGCACAGTCATCGTGGGACCGGCGTTCTGGAATTCGGTGGACCACTTGGGCGAATTGGAGTTGCCGGAGGCGGACCGCAACTTGATTGTCACCGTCCACTACTACAAACCAATGGAGTTCACGCATCAGGGCGCGTCGTGGACGAACCAGCGGGACAAGCTGGGCGTGGATTGGAAGGCGACGCCGGAGGAACTCGGCGCAATCCACCGCGATTTCGACAAGGTTGCGACTTGGGCGAAGGAACACAAGCGCCCCATCTTCCTCGGCGAGTTTGGCGCGTACGACAAGGCGCCGATGGACGCGCGAGTTCGTTACACCAGCGCGGTCGCCCGCGCCGCCGAACAACGCAGCTGGAGTTGGGCTTACTGGCAGTTCGACAGCGATTTCCTTCTCTGGGACATGAAGGCGGACGCATGGGTGCAGCCGATTTTGCGGGCGTTGATTCCCTCCGGCGGCTGAAAAGTTCCGATGGTGGGCATTGTCTTTCGCGGGCAGCTTCGGCGAGTGAAATCCTTGCGGGCGGCGACTCCTGTGGTAAAGTGCTCGGCCTATGTTCGGCTTGGCTACACTCATTCCCGCGTTGAGCCGCGTGTTCTCCGGCAGCGCCCTGTTTTCACTGGTGGTTTTCCTGGCTGCGAACTCCAGAGCCGCCACCTTTGCCGTCACCACCACCGCCAACAGCGGTGCAGGTTCGCTGCGCCAGGCGATCCTGGACGCGGGGACGACACCGGGCAGTGATTTGATCGTGTTTGACCTGCCCGGGAGCGGGCCCTTCACGATCGCGCCGTTGACGGCGTTGCCGGCCATCCAGGAAAGCCTGACGATTGACGGCACGACGCAGCCCGGATACGTCGGCCTGCCGCTGATCGAGTTGCGGGGCTCCAGCGCGGGAGCCAACGCCGACGGCCTGTATCTTCTGTCCACGGGGTGTGTGATCAAGGGGCTCTGCATCAATCGTTTCACGCGCAACGGCATCCGCGTGGAGAACTTCGGCGGGAACGTGATTCAAGGCTGCCACGTGGGCACGGATGTTTGGGGAACGAACGCGCTCGGCAACAGCCAGAGCGGGATCTTTCTCCAGAGCGCGGCCAATGTCGTCGGCGGCACGAATGCGGCGGACCGAAACGTCATTTCCGGCGGGAGTGCGGCGGGCATTTATCTGAGCGGTTCAACGGCGCGTTCCAACTGGATTGCCGGCAACTACATCGGGCTGGATGCGACCGGCGCGCGGCGACTGGGCAACCTGCAGGAGGGAATCCGCGTCTTCGGCGCAGTGGCCAACACGATCGGCGGGACGATGCCGGGCGCTCGAAACGTCATTTCCGCCAACGGCTACGAGGGGATTGGCATCGAGCAGGCCAGCGCCTTGAGCAATCGCATCGAAGGCAATTTCATCGGCACTGACGCGACCGGGATGTCGTCGCGGAGCAACGGCGCGCATGGCATTTCGATCAGCGGCGGCAGTTGGAATGTCATCGGCGGCGACTCGCCGGAAAGCCGGAACGTGATCTCTGGCAATGCGACCAACGGCGTCTATGTCGTGCCGCTTGCCAACGCCGGCGGAACGAACAACACGATCCTGGGCAACTACATTGGAACGGATGTTACCGGCACCAACCGCTTGGCGAATGGTGCCGGGCATGGCGTTCAACTGGCGGCCTCCCGGAATCTGGTCGGTCCCGGCAATGTGATCTCCGGCAACGGGCTGAGCGGTGTGGCCATCACCGGGGCGAATTCGATCAGCAACCGCATCTTGGGCAACTTGATCGGCACCGACCGCTTGGGTCAAGTTGCGCTGTCCAATGGGTGGAGCGGGGTGACGCTGGTCGGAGCTTCCAGCAACGTGGTGGGGGGCGCAGACGCAGCGGGGCGGAACGTGATCTCGGGCAACGCGCAACATGGCATCTTCGTTCAATCTGCGTCCGCCCGCGACAACGTGATCCAGGGAAACTTCATTGGCACGGACGTCACCGGGCGGTTGGGTGTCGGCAACGAGTTCTCCGGCGTTTGCCTTGAGGGTTCCGGGAATGTCGTTGGCGGCAGCACGAGTGAGGCGCGAAATGTGATTTCCGGCAACCTCGGCTACGGGGTCTGGTTGTTGGGCAGTGGAGCGTTTAGCAACCTGGTGGCCGGGAATTTTATCGGTGTGGATGTGACCGGAGCGGGCCGGCTCGGGAATGAGTACTCCGGCGTCGCCTTGGAGAATGCTCCGCGAAACCTGATCGGCGGCGTGGAAGCAGGGGCGGGGAATGTAATTTCCGCGAACTTGAACAACGGGGTCTTGCTGCAATCGGCGGGTGCGGCGTTCAACACGGTTCAGGGCAACTGCATCGGGACCGATATTTCAGGCACGCTCGGGCGGGGCAACTCCCTTCAAGGCATCTTTGCTGCAGCGGCACCATCGAACACGGTCGGCGGGGCGGTGACCGGAGCGCGAAACTTGATCTCCGCAAACGGCCTGTCGGGCGTCCGACTGAGGTATCCCGGGGTCAACGCATGGGTCATTCAGGGCAATTACATCGGCACGCAGGCGGACGGCGTGGGGAACTTGGGCAACGGGCAACACGCCATTGAGCTTTATGCGGACAGCGCCGCGCGGGATCACCTGATCGGCGGGGCGGCCCCCGGAGAGGGCAATCGCATCGCCTACACGATCTCATCCGCTTACGATGGCGTCCGCATCCGCGCCGGCTGCACGAACAATCTGGTGGTGGGCAACGCCATCTGGGCCAACGGCGGCTCGGCGACCGCGGGGCTCGGCATTGACCTCGATGCGGATGGGGTGAGCGCCAATGACAATTGCGACGGAGATGCCGGCGCCAACCAGCTTCAGAACTTCCCGGTGTTGACCAATGTCTGGACCTCGCCCACAGCCACAGTCATTCGCGGCACGCTCAACAGCGCGCCGAACAAGAACTACTGGCTCCATTTCTACGCGAATTCGACGAATGAACCGTCTGGCTATGGCGAGGGAGAGAATTATCTCGGCCAGCTTCAAGTCCGCACGGCGGCGAACTGCACCACCAATTTCACTGCCCGCCTAGCCGTCGGCGCGGCGGCAGGGTCCTTCATCACCGCCACGGCGACGGATGAGGCGAATAACACCTCGGAATTCTCGCAAGGCATCGCCGCCCAGTCTCAGCCCGTGTTGACGTGTGATCAGGCTGGCGGTGGCACGTTGCTCACCTTGGCCTGGCCCGCTGCGGCAAAGGATTTCGCTCTCCAACAGGCGACGAATTTGGACTCGCCGATATTCTGGTTTCCTGTCACGAACCCACCGGTCCTGAGCGGCGGCAGCCACACGGTCAGCCTCGGGACGACCAACGGAAGTCGGTTCTACCGCCTGAGTCTCCAGTGAGCTTGCTCCGACGCAGCGTGCAGGGTGGCCAGCGCCGCCCCTACTCGGCTCCGGCGCACGGCCGGCTCGCGCGGTGGCTGACGACGCTGGCCGGGCTGGTCGCCTCCGGCGGCTTGACCCTTGCGCAAGGCACGTTGACTCCGCTGCTCACCAGCGGGCCGGCGTCCAACCGCGTGAATCTTGTGCTCTTATCCGAGGGTTACACCAGCAGCCAGTTGAGCCAGTTCCTCGGCGACGCCACGAACCTCGTCAACAACTTCCTCGGGACGATGCCGTGGCAGGAATACCGCGGCTACGTGAACGCCTATGCCATTACCGTCGCGTCCGCCCAGGCCGGCTCGGATCATCCCACCTACCCGAGTTGGGTGAACACGTATTTCAACAGCGTGTATGAGTACTACAATTACATCATCACGATCCCGCCGAACGGGTACGACCCCAACTACGCCAATGGGCAGGGCAAGGTGGACGCCCTGATTTCCAGCCTGATGCCGCAGGCGAACATCGTGATGCTGTTGGTCAACGACCCGACGCCAGGCGGTTCCTCCGGCATTGGCGGCACGAACGGCACGAGCAACCGCCGGCCGATCATCACGGCCTTGAACCCTTATCTTCCTTACAGCGAGATTCCGGTTCATGAAGCGGGGCATTTCTTCGCCGGGTTGGTGGATGAATACACCAGCCCGT
Organism: uncultured Verrucomicrobiota bacterium; assembly: GCA_964548925.1. GTDB lineage: Bacteria > Verrucomicrobiota > Verrucomicrobiia > Limisphaerales > MWDV01 > MWDV01. The sequence goes on from CAZJTM010000008.1 coordinate 60,131, forward strand.
ATCCGGGTTATGTGCCGGCTGAAGCGCCGAATTCCACAAGAGAAACCAACCGGGCGGCTGTCAAGTGGCGCGCATGGATTGATCCCAGCACTCCGGTTCCAACGCCGAACAGCTACGAGGACGAGGGCCTGGTGGGGCTCTTTGAAGGCGCGCAGTATCAAACCGCCGGATGGTATCGTCCCAAGTTCGACTGCAAGATGCGCACGCTCAGTGTGGTGCCGGTGGATTTCTGCGAGGTTTGCACGGAACAAATTGTGAAGAGCATCTACCAAGTGGTGCGGCCGATTGACACCGTCAATCCGGCGGGGTCGAACGTCACGATCTACAGCGCCCAGCCGGTTGCCTTTTCCGTCACCACTCCGCAACCGCTGACCCATGACTTGTCCGTCCAATGGTACACCAACGGCGTCGCCGTGACGGGGGCGACAAATCGCTCATTTCAGTTCGACCCCCGACAGCTTGGCAACGGCAGTCATGCCCTGCGCGTCATCGTGGCAGACGCGACCGGCTTGGTCCGGAATGATTCGGCGCTGCTGCTGCGCGGGACGAATACCTGGTCGGTGAGCATCAGTCTGAACGAACAGCGGCTTGCCGCTCCGCTGTATCTGGGCGACGGGAAGTTCCGCCTGACGATAACCGGCACGGCGCCGCAGGGGTTCGTGATTCAGGGCTCAACGAATCTCACCCATTGGGTCAGGCTGGTGACCAACTCGCTGGCGGGTGGGAAGTTTGATTATACGAACGGTCCGGGCGGCCTGCCGTTTCGTTACTACCGCACCGTGTCACCTCCTTGAAGCGCGTCACGCGCATCGCCGAACACAAAAGTCCTCGCCTGACGCGGGAAAACGCCAGGGTTTGGTTGAGGAGTCGCTCAGGTTGAGCTTCGAGTTGGGCACACAGCAGGCAATTGCAAATGCCGTTTGAGCCGGCTAGGATGCCTGGACAGGCGAGGGTGCGGACAGGAAGTCAGATTCAGAGTTTGGCCCAGAAAGGAAAAGGGCGCGACAAACGCCGCGCCCCTCGAAAAGCTGGTTGGTAAGGCAAGCCTACGCTTTACGCATCTTGGCCCTGAAAATCAGAATGGCCAGCGCGCCGGCAATGCCCAAAAGCGCCGCATTGGGTTCGGGTACCGCTTCGGCCCGCGCGGCGAAGTTCATCGGGACATTGAATTTGTTGGTCTGCAAAAGCCAATTGCCCAGAGCGTCGTGTTCCCAGTAGTCATCATAGTTGTTACCCACCGTGGGCGGGTCGTAAAGGTTCAGTCCCCAAGTGCCACCGGCGGTGGACAACCCCGAAAACTCGACCGTCCAAGTGAACGAGTTCGCGGGAATGAAAACATTAGGTTGCCACCAAAGCGTTGCCCGCTCGGTCGGAGGAATACCCACGAGCGGGTCGGACGAGTCGCTCCAAAGCAACGTGCCGGGCTCCCAAAATCCCTTACTGTTCAGAACGTCGTTCAGGTAGAAGCGCAGCGTGACCTGTGCATTCGCCGTCGCATTGATCCCGAAGTACTCGAAGCTGAAATCGGTGATGATTCGGGCTGCGGTGGATGTGTCCAAAAGGATCTCGTCCCCAAATTCATTGACGCTTGAGTAACCAGCGGCGAGATCACTACCCGCAGCCGTGTTGTCATAAACTGTCCACGCATTGGCTGTCCCGCACGCAACAACGGTCGCCAGCATTGCAGTTCCGATACTGTAAAGATTCGCTAGGCTTTTCATATTCCGACTTGAGTTATGCGCCATGTGCTAACGCAGGCCACAATAGAGATCAAGTTAGGTCCTGTCAATGACTTTCCCAAAAAATTTTGTCCATGCGATCTGCGCCAAAAGTTTTGTTACCGGAGCCGGATGGGAAGCGGGGGGAAAAC
>CAZJTM010000009.1:0-60996 GCA_964548925.1 uncultured Verrucomicrobiota bacterium
TGTCAAACTCTGGGAGTCTTCCCGGCATAGCCGGGAGGTTTCCCGTTCATCTAAGGACGTTGAATGATGCTCGGGTTAGTTCCCCCGCCCGGGCCGCCAAGACTGACCGCAGATCGCACGAACCCTGGCGCGCCCCTACGGTTTGGCGGCGAGCGCCTGCCGGAGCACAAACGGCTCGAACAGGCCGTAGCCGACGGTGCTGTATTGCGCGCCGGGCGGTGGTCCGTTCTCCGGCCCCGCGCGGAACATGCCGGGCCAGGCGCTGCCCAAACCCGGATTCCCGTGATGCGGCCCGAGCGTGTTCTTGAGCGTGCCGATGACGATGACTTCCACGTCGTTCGCGCCGCGCTTGATCTGCTTCGTCACGTCGCACTCCCACGGTGCGGAGACAATGTAGCCCGCAGATTTGCCGTTCACCTTCACCTCCGCAACGCTCCCAAGCCAGTCCGGCAGCGCGACGAGGAAACGACCCTTGGGTTGGTCCACGCGGAACTGCTGGCGATAGCTCACGCCGGCGGCGTAGAAAGGATGGCCTTGCTCGTTCCAACCGGGCCGCGCGTTCACCAACCCGCTGCCGTCCACGAGATGAATCGCCCGCCGCCCGTGCGACACGAGTTCGCCGGAAACGCGCGCGATCTTCACGCCGGAGACCTTCCCGCCCGCGGGCGTGACGAACTCGACCTCGGCCAAACCCACCAGCCCGTCATCCGCGAGTGTGCCGCTGGCAGGGAACGTGATGCCGTTGTGATTGGAGAGGATTTCGAGTTTCACAAAGCGCACGCGCGGGCGGTTGAGCGGCAACTCCTGCGCGGGCGAATTGGCCGTGGCGCGGGCGAGTGTGAATTCGCCGAGATCGAGGTCGAAGTCATCCGATTTGCCGGCGGCAGTGCCGCGGAGGCGGATGGCCTTGGCGCCGCGGCTCGTCAGGTCGCGCACATAGCTTTCGTTGTAGTTCCAGACGCGGAGCGCGGTCAGTTCCGTGACCTTGCCGAGATCGAAGACCACGAACGGTTGCCGGTCCTCGACGGGCGAGCCGTCGGCATTCTTGTGGAAGCCGATCCCACCGCTGAGCCAGGCGGTGTTATCGGGGTTGATGCTGTGGGCTGGATTGTCACGGCGCTTGAGAATACCGGGGGCGGCGTCCGCAGCGATGACAAAGCCGCGATCCACCGGCTTCAACGCGAAGTCGCCGAGGACGAAGGCGGCCTCCAGTTCATGCCAGACGGTGAAGGGTTTCGCTGTGAGGGTGACGATGTTCTCGCCGGACTTTGCGGCCTTGGCAATCGGGATGCGCCCGAAGGATTTGTCGAGCCACCAGTCCTTGAACTCGACCGTGCGGCCGCCCGAGTTCGGCAGTTGCGGCGCTGAACTCGCCGCGCTCGGGCTCACGGGCGTGCCGTTGCACGTGATCGTGTAGAGATCGGGCCGCTCAATGACGAGGGCCAGATTCTCTGGCACACCGTCTTCGATGGTGAAGCGATAGGTGGCGGTGAAGCCGCTGTCCGCCGGGAATGTCTTCGAGATCAACTCATCCTTGAACTGCACGGCGCTGTCCCACGGGTTGGCAGGCATGCCATTCTTCTGAAAAGCGAACTGGGCGGCGGCGTAGTAATACACGTTTGATCGCGATTCGCCGCCAGCGGTGATGTCCACGTAATCGAGCCTCAAGACGTTGGGCGCGGTGCGTTGCACTTGCATTGGACCTGTGGCCGCCAGCGTCGTGACGTTTTCGTTGGCTGCAGGCACGGGCTTGAGCGGCTTGTTCGAGAGAAACAGTAGCAGGCTGCCGCTGGGCGGAAGGTCGAAGCGGGTGGTTACCCCACCGTTCGTTTTGCCAAACGGATAGGGCTCGGATTTGCCGGTGTGGAGGTTCCAGCGTTCCACGCCCCGAAGGTCGGAATCCAAGTTGCCGGCCGAGGGAAACTCGATGCTTGTGTTGACAAGGAACACTAGCTGGCCGTCCGCCAGTTGGCGGCGGTGGTGAAACAAAATGCCGCGATCGTCGGCAGCCCGGCGGATGCGAAACCCGCCGTCACTGGTCAAGCGGTGCAGAACGGAGACGGCGTCTTCCGGTTTCGCGGCGACCCAACCCGGATCATCCGTGTCCTGCGCTGCGTGCGAGAACTCTCTGCCGTCCACGCGCGCGGGTGCGTTTCCAAGGCAGACAATCTTGCCATTGGCCTCGTGAAAGCGCCCCACCAGTTCGGCAACATCCGATTTGATGTTCTCCATGCCTGGCGGCAACACGACAACATCGTAGCCGCGCTCGCCCACCCAAAGCTGGTGGTTCTTCACCGTCCCGTGGCGGGCAATCACGTCTTCGCAGCCGAGATCGTATTCAATCTGCGCCGCTTCGAGCGCCATGAGGAGCTTGGAGAAAGCGTCGCCCAACGCGCCAAGCTTTGCGCCGTCGCCTTGATACATCCAGGCGGTGGTCGTGGGTTCGAGCACGAGGACGCGATTGATTTGGAGGCCCTGCGTGAGCGCGGCGGAGAGGCGCGTGAAGTAGTTGGCCATGACGTGATATGCCGGCCACCACGGCTCATGGTAGGAAAAGCTCTGGGGGTGATCGTTCTTGCGCGCGCCCCGCAGCGTCACGTAGCTGAGGTGTTCGTCAAACGTGTTCACGCCCAGCACTTGCAACCAATCGCCAATGCGCTTCATGTCTTCGAAACGCAAATCCCAGCCGCCGGCGCCGTAGAGTTCGACGAGCGTGCGTTTCCGGCCAAGCTGGTTGGCCAGGCTGGAAATCTCGCGGCAGGAGCGGACATTGCCGAACTGGGCATGGGTGTGTTCGGCGTATTGGTTCATCAGGATGTCAATGCCAGGCCGCTGCTGCCAGGCGGCCATTGCCATGCTGTCTGGCACGCCGAGCGCGTTGGGCCACTCGTGTTCCCAGTAGTGCCCGGTGAACTCCAGATTGCGCTTGGCGCAATACTCGTAGTAGGGCTTTGCCCAGCGCTCGATGAAGAGGTCGTTGAGCGTGCTGAAGAAGTTGTGGCGAACCTTGCGCCAGTCGCCGATGGGCTGGGTCAGACTGGGCAGATTCTCGAGCAGGCTGTAGCCCCAGCGTTTCTCGAACTGCTGCGGCAAGTCGTCGCACCACGGCAATCCCCCGGCGGGGCGAATCTCCGGTTCGTCGGTGAAGACGCCAGGCACGCGTTTTCCAAAGTGCTGGCCCATCTCGCGCTCGTAAGCGCCCAGCGTGACTTCGAGGAACTTCTCGGTGACGCCGGGCGTGAGAAGGTTCACGTAGCACCGGCCCGCGTGCCAGGGCGAGTTGCCGGCGCGCTGGATACTGGCGGTGAGGTAGCGCGCCTCGGGCAGGGCGTCGCCGCGGCGGACCGCAGCGGACACATCAGACCTGTCGGATTGGTTAGACTGGTCGGACAGGCGGAATACCCGCACGGTGCTCGCGTCCCACTTTGGCGCGGTCTTCGTCTCGCGGAAGACCAAGCCCATCCCACGCGACTCGGGCATGAGTTCCGGCACCCAGCCCCCGGCAAAACCGCTCGGGTAGGAGTTCTCGTCATAAATCCAGACGTTCATGTCGAGCCGCTCCGCCTCGCTGAGCGCGATCTTCCAGAGCTTGAACCAGTCGTCGCTCAGATACGGCGTCATCAAGCCGGGCCGCGGATGCACGAAGACCTGCTTCACGCCTTGTCCGGCGAGATCGCGCATCGTGCCGCGAATCTGATCTTCGGTCAGGAGGTCGTTCCAGACCCAGAGCGGCGCGGAGGCATACTCGCGCGGCGGGTTGGCGAAGAGCTTCTTCACGGCGACGGAATCCACGGTCGGAGCGGCTGGAACGCTCCCGGCGATAACGAGCCACAAGATGACGGTGACGAACGGCGCGCGGGAAGTGCTGGACTGATTCTTCATGGTTCAGATGGGGAGAGCATGACGGAGTCGCGTCGAATTGACAACGGGCTTCCACAAGGCAGCGATGCGGATCGTGGAGGTAGCGGCGGCGTGGGATCACCGAAAGCATGCCCGCTGCCCGCCCCGTGGCCGTGCTCCGAGGTGCAACGCGGCGTCCTCAAGTATTCGTCAAGATGTTGGGCGGTTTGTAGAAGAGAACCCACGAGCCGAAAAACGAACCCACGTCCACCGTGGCCCGCGCGTTGCCCGGACTGAATTTCCGCCATTCGACGTGGCCGTCCTCGAACAAGAAGTTGCCGCCCGTTGGAATATCCCCTCGCGCCCGATGGCTGGCGGTCTTGTACGATTTACCTTCGAACATTGTGGTCCAGGTCACGTTTCCGCTGTTGGCGGCGATGCTCCACGAGCCCACCGACTGCAGCCGGTCGCTCATGGTCGGAGCTTGACGGAACGGGCCGCCGAGTTTTTTGCGAAAATGCCATTCCCCCAAGCCTGCGGAGTTGTAAGGCCAGTTGTTGTTGGCCGTGTTGACGCGCCCGGGCAACGAGAAATAGCCAATCAGGTGCGGCACATAGTCCGAAGCAATGGTCGTCTCCGCGATGCGGTGCCACTCGTCCGTGGGGCAGTAGAGAACGTCGTTCTGCCCGCGCAATTGCTGCGTGGTGCCGCGGCGATTTGGATAGAGATAGGGCGCGTAGAGGTTCGTCCGGAAAGCCGGGGACATCCAACTCAGGTCGTAGCCCAGCGAGTTGTCCGGAAAGAACTCGCGGTTGTCGCCGGCATACAGGTTCAGGGCCGTGCCCCATTGTTTCAGGTTGCTCATGCACTGCGCCCGCACCGCGGTGGCCTTGGCTTTGGCGAGGGCCGGCAACAGCATGCCGGCCAGGATTGCAATGATGGCGATGACCACGAGCAGTTCAATCAGGGTGAAGGCCATCCCTCGCCACCGCCTCCGGGCGGCAGGCGTGCCGAGGTGACCGTGCTGGAAGTGCGGGCTGGATCTCATGGGTGGGTCTGCGGGGCCGAACCAAGCCATGCCTTCGCCATGTTCTCAGCGGTTGCCTCGGCCCAGCCCGCCAACGGCTCTAATCGGGCCGGTCCAAAAAGCAATGGCATCGCGCGGCGCTGAACAGCTACAGCATAGCCCCGGCTCAACATGAATTCAGGCTACGCCCACCGCACCGGGCGAAGCAATGGACGTTCTGGCCCTTTGTCTGGATTTTTTGACCAGCGCGTTGTCAACCCGCGCCGCCCTGAGTACTTTCGAGCGGTGACAGTCACGGATTGAGCCCAAATTGACCGGTTTCTCGAAGACCATGCCCGGCAACGGATCACAGTCGTTCTACCGCTACTTCCCGGTGGCCCTACGCGACCGGGACTGGGGTATTTATGTCACCACGGTGGGTGAATCGCGGATCAGCCCCGGCGCCGCGTATCCGCCCAGTGGCCATCCGAAGACCTACGATTTTCGCGCAGCGGCCGGCCGACGCCTGCACGAACACCAAATCATTTACGTCTCCGCCGGAAGGGGCTGGTTCAAGTCGGCTGCCTCCGGCCGCGTCAAGATCGAAGCCGGCACCGTGATCTTTCTGTTCCCCGAGGTCTGGCACAGCTACGCCCCGGCGGAGGCAACGGGCTGGACCGAACACTGGGTCGGGTTCAACGGGGAAGTCGCCCGGCGATTGGTCCGCAAAGGTTTCTTCGGCCCGGACCGTCCCGTCCTGCGGGCGGGTGAAGAAGGCCACCTCCTCGCGCTGTACAACGACATTCTGGAAGCCACGCGCAGCAATCACCCGGCGTTGCAGCAACTCATGGCGGGCACAGTGGTCAACATGCTGGCACTGCTCTACTCGGTCCAGCAATCCCGGCTGGCCGGCGACGATCCCGGACTCGAAACGATTCACAGGGCGGTCACGCGGATGCGCGAGAGCCCGGAGTCCGCGTTGAGCATCCCGGACCTGGCGCGCGAGTTGAAGGTCAGCTATCGCTGGTTTCGGCGGGCTTTCGCCCACCACACGGGACTCAGCCCGCACCAGTATTTCCTCGAAGTCCGGCTGGCCCGCGCGCGGGATTTGCTCGCGCAAACGACCCTCTCCACCAAAGAAATCGCCTCGCGCGTGGGCTTCGAGGACGCGCAGTACTTCTGCCGGCTATTTCACAAGAAGGTGGGCTTCGCGCCCGGCCTCTGGCGGGAACGGGCCCAAAAAGGCGGGCACTCCTGAGCAGAGACCGGCCAGAAAGTCCACTCAATAGGCCACGGCGTCCATTGTGGGCCTGCTCCCGTTTGCTAGCGTGAGACGATGCAAATCCAGAAGCGCGCGCACACGCTCGCGAAACGTGACCAACATCCGGATCGCAAACCAACTGCCCGGCCAAGCCCACCGGCGGATCCTAATACGCCGCCGCTGCGCCTGGGCTTGTTTGGAATCGGGCTCGACGCTTATTGGCCGCAGTTCCCCGGGCTGAAGCAGCGATTGGAAACCTATCTGCAAGCAGTCCACCGGAAGCTGAGCCGCCCCGGCGTTGAGGTCGTGGATTTGGGCTTGATTGACACCCCGGCCAAGGCATTTGACGCCGGGCACGCCTTTCGGCAGGCCGATGTGGACTTGATCTTCCTCCACGTCACCACCTATGCGCTGTCGTCCACCGTACTGCCGGTGGTGCAGCGGGCGAAAGTCCCGGTCATCATCCTTAATCTCTCGCCCGTGCCGGCGATTGACTACGCCGCATTCAACCGGATGAACGACCGCACCGCGATGACGGGCGAGTGGCTGGCTCACTGCGCGGCTTGTCCCGTGCCCGAAATCGCGAACGTCTTTAACCGCGCCCGCGTCAGCTTCCACCAGGTCACCGGCCAGTTGCACGAAGACCCTGTGGCGTGGGGCGAGGTGGACGCGTGGATCGAGGCGGCGCGGGTGGCAAACGTCATGTTTCACAACCGGCTCGGCGTGATGGGCCATTACTACGGCGGCATGTTGGACATCTACTCCGATCTCACTCAGCAATGCGCTCATTTCGGCGGGCACATCGAGATCATCGAGGTGGACGAACTGGCAGCGCTGCGGCGCGAGGTCACCGCCCGGGAGATTCAACGGCGCGTCGCCGAGTTTCACCAGGCGTTCGACGTGCAGCCGGATTGTCTGCCGGCGGAACTGGAGCGGGCCGCCCGCACGTCCGTCGCGCTGGACCGGCTCGTCAAGGACCACGGTGTTGGCTCGATGGCTTACTACTACATCGGCACGGGCAATGCGGAGAACGAAGACGCCATCAGCTCGATCATCCTGGGCAACTCGCTCCTCACCGCGCGCGGCGTGCCGGTGGCTGGCGAGTTCGAGGTGAAGAACGCGCAGGCCATGAAGATCATGGACAGCTTCGGCGCCGGCGGTTCGTTCACGGAATACTACGCGATGGATTGGAACGACGATGTGGTGCTGATGGGCCACGACGGGCCGGGGCACATCGCCATCGCCGAGGGCAAGACCAAGGTCCGCCCGCTGCGCGTGTATCACGGCAAGGTGGGCCGCGGGCTTTCGGTGGAAATGAGCGTGAAGCACGGCCCGGTGACGTTGCTGAGCGTGGTGCAGACGGTGGACGGCCGGCTGGAGTTGTTGGTGGCTGAAGGCGAATCCGTGCCCGGGCCGATTCTGGAAATCGGGAACACGAACAGCCGCTACAAGTTCAGCGTCGGCGCGCGACGGTTTGTGAACGAGTGGAACGTGCATGGCCCGGCGCATCATTGTGCGGTGGGTGTGGGGCATATTGCGCACAAGGTCGAGAAGCTCGGGGCGCTGCTGAATTTGAAAGTGCAGCGGGTGTGCTGAGGCTGAAAAGGGGTGTTGCAGCGTGTGCGGTAGCGAGGCCCTGTCGCCGGCAGATCAGGAGCGGCCCCTTTGTGCCCTATCCAGAGGATGCGAGAAGACCGCCTCCAAGGCTTCCAAAACAACTCATGGGAGTTCACCCGGGTCGCCCGCTCCCGCATCAAACGGCTTTACTTCGCCGCGCCGTCTTTCCGACAATCCGGTCATGTGGAAACTCGGTTGGCGTCTCTGGATCGCAGGGCTGACGCTCTGCGCGGCCACAATCTCGTTTCCCGCCACCGCGTCTTCACTCACTTCGCCGCCGGATTCGCCATTCATCGTCGAGTCTTGGGACACGGAGGATGGCCTGCCCCAAAGCTCGGTAATCGCAGTGCTTCAGACTCGCGACGCCTACCTCTGGCTGGGAACACTCAACGGCTTGGTGCGCTTCGATGGCGTGCGCTTCGAGGTGTTCGACGAGAACACCACTCCCGGGCTGAACAGCAGCCGGATCGTGCATTTGTTCGAGGACAGCCAGACGAACCTCTGGATAGGCACGGAAACCGCCGGGGTGGCCCTAGCGCAACGCGGCACGGTTCGAGTTTTGGAACAACTGGGCAGCGGGTCCCGCGAAGGACGGCTGGTGTCGGCCTGCGAGGATGCCTCCGGAGCGGTCTGGCTTTGCATGGCGGACGGGCGGCTGTATCGCCACTTGGCCGAGGCGGTTACGGCGTACGATCTCCGCGGCGGTCCGTCGGACATCAGCCGCTCTGTGGTCGCGGAGCCGGATCGGCTTTGGGTCGGCCCGCAGTGGTTGGATGGGGAATGGACCAGCGGTTGGTGGCTCCTGGGCCTGCGACTGCGAAACAAAGGCGCGCCTCCCGACTTGGAAGAGGCGCTCCGGCTGCCCATGGCTTCCTCGCTGGATCTTTTGGTACCGAGCCCGCAAGGCGGTCATTGGCGGCTCGCCAACCAACGCATTCTCAAGTGCCGCGGCAATACGCTGGAGCGCGATCCCCTGCCCTACCCTTGGAGAACTAACGCCCGTCCTTCCGCCGCGTGCGAAGACGCGGAGGGCAACCTGATCGTCGGCACGTTGGATGAAACGAGCGGAGATGGTGTTTTCTGGTTTGACTCCGCCGGCAAGCCGTCGCGCCTCTCGCGCACGGAAGGTCTGTCTCGCGACGGCATCTTGTCGCTGTGCATGGATCGGGAAGGCAACCTCTGGGTGGGCACCGACGGAGGAGGGCTGAATCGCGTGAAACGCAAGCCTTTCCGGCTGGCGGTCACGACCAAAGGGCCGGTCGCTCAAACGGTCTGCGGCGATGGCGAGGGCGGCGTGTGGATGGGATTCACCCGCGGCGCGGCCTTTCAGCAGGGCGACGTTGTGCGGGAATTTGGGCCGGCCGAGGGCCTCACCAGCGTCTTCGAGCAAAACGTGACGGTCGTGTTCGTGGATCGGGACAAGCAGGTTTGGGTGGGCACGGGTGGCGGACTATTCCAATTGCAGGGGGAACGGCTTCAACGCGTGACCGGACGCGACGCAGGCGTGTTGCGAACCGCGATTTCAGTCATTCACCAAGACCGGGAAGGACGGATTTGGGTCGGCACTCAAGCTGGCCTGATGCGCCGGATCGGTGACGGTTGGGAGCGGCTATCCACGAGGACGGGGTTGTCCTCCGACGGCGTGCGGGCCATCGCCGATGACGCGGAGGGAAACCTCTGGATTGGGACCGCAGGCGGCGGCTTAAACCGGTTGCGCGACGGTCAATTCACCGTCTTCCGCAAGCGGGACGGGGCGCTGCCCAGCAACGATGTTTCCTGCCTGCTGGCCGATGAGGACGGCGTGCTGTGGATCGGCACCCCCGGCGGACTCGTGCGGTTGGCCGGCGACCACTGGACACGCTACACCACCGAGGACGGGCTCGTCAGCAACGGCATTGGTTATTTGCTTGAGGACGGCGAAGGCAGTCTTTGGCTCGGCTCGAACGCCGGACTCATGCGGGTGAAGAAGGCCGCGCTCAACGACTTCGCCGCCGGTCGGATTCGCCGGGTTCCCTGCCGTGCCTACGAAAAGGCCGACGGCCTGCCGACGCGCGAGTGCAAGTCCGGCTCGCAGCCGGCCGCCAGCCGCACAAGGGACGGGCAACTTTGGTTTCCCACCACACGCGGCATGGTTCATCTGGAACCTACCGACTTGAAGCCCAACGCGGTGCCGCCGCCCGTTGTGATCGAATCGGTGTGGGTGGAGGACCGGCGAGTGACCAGTGGCGCGCTTCGCGCGGAATCCACGACCTCTCTCACCATCCCGCCCCGCAAAGGACAGATTGAGCTTCATTACACGAGCCTCAACCTCGCCGCGCCAACCCGCACTCGCTTCCGATACCGGATGGACGGCTACGAAACGAAGTGGACTCCCGCCGGAGATCGTCGCGTGGCCACCTATCCCAAGCTTCCGCCGGGCGATTTTACTTTCGAGGTGGAGGCCTGCAACGAGGATGGCGTGTGGAGCACAAGTCCCGCCACGCTGGCCATCACGGTTCTGCCCCCGTTCTGGCTTACTTGGTGGTTCATGACCCTCAGCGCGTTGGCGCTGCTCGGAGCGGTCGCCGGCTCCGTGCATCTGGTTTCCACACAGAAACTGAAACGCCGGTTGCGCCAGCAGGAAGCGCTTGAAAAGGAACGCTCGCGCATCGCCCGCGACCTGCATGACCAACTGGGCGCCAATCTCACGCAGGTTTCGCTGCTGGGCGAACTGGTGGAAGCGGACAAAGAACTCCCCGAGGAAGTCGAAGGGCACGCCCGGCAAATCGTGCAGACCTCCCGCGAAACCACCCGGGCGCTGGACGAGATCGTCTGGGCGACCAATCCCGCGAACGACACATTGGAGGGCCTGATCAACTACGTGTGCAAGTACGCCCAAGAGTACTTGGCGCTCGCCGACCTGCGCTATCGCCTCGAAGTGCCCAGCCCGCTGCCCGCGATCCCGCTGCTGCCGGAAGTTCGCCACAATGTCTTCCTCGCTGCCAAGGAGGCCGTCAACAACGTCGTCAAGCACGCGCGCGCCAAGTCGGTTTGGGTGCGCCTGCGGCTGGACGCCACGCGCTTCGTGCTGGAGATTCAGGATGACGGCCTCGGCCTTCCAGACTCGGCCCGGTCGTCCACCCGAAACGGTTTGAAGAACATGCGCAAACGCTTGGAAGACGCGGGTGGCCGCTTCGAGATCAGCAGCGCCCCGGAGGGCGGCACAGTGGTGCGCCTGACGGTTCCCCTTCGTGTTTCGGATTTCGGATCGCGTAGTTGAAAACAGCCATGCCCATCACCATTGCCATCGTCGAAGACAACGACCAGTTGCGCGGCACGCTCGCGCGCGTGTTGAACCGCACCGAGGATTTTCAATGCGTCAGTCAATTCGGCAATGCCGAGGATGCCCTCAAAGCGCTGCCCCAGGAGAAGCCCAGCGTCGTGCTCATGGACATCAACCTGCCCGGCATGAACGGCGTCGAGTGCGTGCGGCAACTCAAACAGCTTTGTCCCGAAACCCAGGTCATCATGCTCACCGTGTATGAGGACACCGACAACATCTTCAACGCCCTGGCCGCAGGCGCAACCGGCTACCTGCTCAAGCGCACGCCGCGCGCGGAATTGATCGAAGCGATTCGGGACGTCCTCAAGGGGGGCTCGCCGATGACCACGCACATCGCGCGCAAAGTGGTTCAATCGTTCCAGCGCCCGATTGCGGCGGCGACGCAGCCTGCCGAGGAACTCTCTCCCCGGGAAAAGGAAGTCCTTGACTGCCTCGCCCAAGGATTCCTCTACAAGGAAATCGCCGACAAGCTGGGGATCGGTTACGAAACCGTCCACACCTACATCCGCCGCATCTACGAGAAACTCCAGGTGCGCACGCGGACGGAGGCTGTGGCCAAGTTCCTGCGCCGTTAGCGCGAGCGACGCTCCCGACTGACCAGCCTGTCCCCAATGTCCCCAGAACTGGTGACTGGTCGAATTCGTCAGATTGGGTAATCTGTCCCTGTCATTGCGATGCAGAAGTGCAGTGTTCCGTGTGTGCAATCGGCGTTAATCTGCGGCGCGGCATCGAGTGAGAGACAATTTCAGTGCTTGTTCTCAGTATCAGGGCCGGATGCAAATCCGGCCCTGCTGCTTTTCCGAAACTGAGCTTGGTGGACCGTGCTCCACCCCCGCTGGCAAGGAGGACGCTTCTCACGTCCCTGCGGGTTCAAAGCGTCCAAGGATTTCGCCCCCATCCCTGAACGCTTTGAATCCGGTGGGGGTGTGCTTGGTAGGTTCTGGGGTTTGAAGCGCGAATAGGAGTTTGGCGAATTCCCCCAAACCAAGAACGCAGCCAGTCCAGCCAAGAACTGTTTGACACCCGCCTCCGGATTCCCAGAATGTCCAAGATTGTCCAAAGTGTGAGACAATTGACTGAAGCGCTATGCAACTGACCGTTCGCGATGTTGCCGAGTTGTTGAACATCTCGGAGAAGACGGTCTATCGCTGGGTGGATGACAGAAAGCTGCCGGGATACCGGCTCAGCGGGCAATACCGGTTTTATCGCGCCGAATTGTTGGAATGGGCGACCGCCAACAAGATTCACGTCAACGCGAAAATTTTTGAGGAAGCGGAGGCCAGTTCCATTCCCTTGCCTGAACTTCACGAAAGTTTGCAGGCAGGCGGGGTGTTCTATCGGCTGACCGGAGGCGACAAGGCCGCTGTGTTGCGGAACGTGGTTGAAACACTGCGCCTGCCCGACGGGGTGGACCGGGAACATCTGTTGAGGGTTCTGATCGCCCGGGAGGCATTGGAATCCACAGGCATGGGCGACGGCATCGCCATCCCGCACGTGCGCAACCCGATTGTGCTCCACGTGCAGCGTCCGCTCGTCACGCTTTGCTTTTTGGAGCAACCCGTGGAATTCGGCGCGCTCGATGGCCAACCGGTCCACACGCTCTTCACGCTCATCAGCCCGACCGTGAAGGCGCATTTGTACTTACTGTCACGGCTCACGTTTGCACTGCGCGACGCGGAGTTCAAAGCGATCATCCTTCGCCAGGGGAGTCGCGACGAAATCCTGGCCGCCGCCAAACGTATCAGCGACCGCCTGCCCAAACCGGTCGCGCCCGTGGACGAGGCTCCGGCAAGATGAGCGCACATGTCACAGGCTGGACGCTGCTGCTGGCGGCAATCGGGATGGGCGTGGCGCTTGCGAGCGCGCGACGGTTTCCGCGTCTCTGGCTCGCTGCGATGCTGGCCAGTTCGGCCGCGGCACTGTTGGCGTCGAGTGTCGTACTGACAGACGGCGGCGCTTGGGAATGGCGCAGCGCCTTCCAGCTTGGCAGGGAGAGCATCCACCTGCGACTGGATGGAGTGAGCGCGCTGTTTCTCGCCCTCTTGGGCTTGGTGGGAGGAGCGGGTACCGCTTATTCACAGGAGTATTGGTCGGCCAGGGCACATCCGGTTTCCGCAGGCTCGGGACGGGGTTGGTGGAGCGGGCTGTTGCTCTGCATGGGACTGGTCTTGTTGAACTCGAACGGGCTGCATTTTCTGATCGCCTGGGAGTTGTTCGCGTTATGCGCCTATTTCCTGATTACACTCGATGGGCAGCGAGGCGAGGTGCGGGCGGCCGGTTGGCTTTATCTGGCCGCGTCACATGCGGGCACGCTGACCTTGTTCGCGTTCTTCTCGGTGCTGGCGGCGCGCACCGGCAGTTGGGACTTGGGACCGATGCGCGAGCAGGCGGATTTGGCGCCAATGTTCTGGTTGGCCCTCCTCGGGTTTGGCATCAAGGCCGGTTTGTTTCCGTTACACATCTGGCTGCCCTCAGCACACGCGAACGCGCCCAGTCACGTCTCGGCGATGCTCTCGGGCGTGGCGATCAAAATGGGAATATATGGCATCGTGCGGTTCAGCGGCTGGTTGCCCACGCCACCGGCAGCGGGTTGGATGGTGGTCACGCTGGGCGTGGTGAGCGCGGTGCTCGGGGTGGCCTTTGCGCTGGGGCAGCACGATCTCAAACGGCTGCTTGCCTATCACAGTGTCGAGAACATCGGGATCATTCTGATGGGCGTGGGTTTCGCGCTGGTGGCCACAGGGCATGGGCAGGCAACTTGGGGCGCGCTGGCGCTGGCGGGCGGTTTGTTGCATGTCTGGAATCATGGCCTGTTCAAGGGACTTTTGTTTCTCGGCGCCGGCTCGGTTCTCCACGCCACCGGCACGCGCGAGATGAGCCGGCTTGGGGGCTTGTGGCGGGCCATGCCATGGACAGCGTCGCTGTTTGCGCTCGGCGCGGCGGCCATCTCCGGCCTGCCACCGCTCAACGGTTTTGTCAGCGAATGGCTGGTTTACTTGGGAATGTTCGATGCGGTCACACAGCCGGGGACTGCGGTAGTGGGAGCAATTCCAGCCATTGTGTTTTTGGCAATGACCGGCGCGTTGGCGCTGGCGTGCTTCGTCAAGGTCTGCGGGGTGGTGTTTTTGGGGGCGCCACGCTCGCCCACGGCGGAGCACGCGCACGAATGTGGCGTCTGGATGCGCGGCGCGATGCTGTTGCTGGCGGCCGGTTGCGTGGCCATTGGACTTGCCCCGTTCGCCTGTTGGCCAGCGATACATGCGGCTGTGGGAGCATGGCGGGGCGACTGGTTGGATATGACGGCACCGGAATCTCTGACAACGCTCGGTTGGGTTCATATCGCTTTGGCGGTGGCCGCGGCGGTGGCCGCGGCCTGGTTCTGGCGGCGAGCGCGACGGGGTGGCTGTGCCCGCGCCGGAACTTGGGACTGCGGTTATGCAACGCCGACGGCACGAATGCAGTACACCGCCGGCTCGTTTGCCGGTATCATTATCGAGTGGTTCACTTGGATTCTGCGGCCGGAGCGCCACGAGCACCGGCCGGAAGCGACGTTTCCGCAGCGGGCCGCTCTTGAGGAGCACACGCCCGAGACGGTACTGGAACGGATCATCCACCCTTGCGCGCGGGGAGTGATGTGGGTGTCCTCCGCCGCGCGTCAACTCCAGCACGGACGGACGCACGCTTACATCCTTTACCTGATTGTGGGGCTTCTTGCCCTGGCCGTACTTGCCTTGGTGGGAGATTCATGACGAGGCCCGGGTGAGGCAGGAAGACAGAACAGATTATTGAGAAGACATGTATTTGAATCTGGTTGAACTGGCCGAATCATTCGGCGTTTCCGAAAAGATCGTCGGGGATTGGATCCGCGACGAAGGGCTGCCCCATGTGCCTGATCGCGGGCGGTTGCTCTTCGACCGCGCGCAAGTGGCCCACTGGGCGGCGGCGCGCGGGCTGACCACGCGGGCCGGCTTTCTGGCGCCCGAGAGCGGGGCGTTCACCACCGGTCTGGAGCTGGCGCCGATGCTTCGGGCGGGTGGCATCTGGCGCGATGTTCCTGCTTCCGGAGTGACGCCGATCCTCGAACGGGTAATTGCGGGATTGGCCGCCGTTTCCCAGCCCGTGCGCAGCCTGCTGGCGCAGCGGTTGCGAACCAAAGGCGGCATCAACTGGGCGCCGCTGGGCGGCGGTTTCGCGCTGCCGCACTTCAGCACGCGCGTGACGCTGGGCCGCAGCGCCGGCCTGGTGGCGCTGTTGCTTTTGCGCGAGGCGTTTCCGCAGATCGAGCCGTCGCCGCCCGACGGGGTGGAAGTGACGCGGCTTTTCTTCTTCATCCCGCCATCGCCGCGGGCGCATCTGGACACCTTGGCCCGGCTCAGCCGCGCCATCGCGCAGGGCCCGTTGCCCGGCTTGGTGGAACAGGGGTCGCCGGATGAGAAACTGTTCCAAGCGCTGGCGTTGACCGACGACGCCAGCGGCACTGACGCCAAGCGTGCAAGCCAATCATGACAATGGCTCCTCTCATCGCGTTCGCCCTTCTGGCATTGGTGGTCGCCGCCGTGAGCGGGCTGCGGTTCCCCCGCCTGTGGCTCGCGCTGACGCTGGCCGGTACTGCGGCGTTCTGCGGAGCCGCACTGTGGACGTTGGGCGGTGGAGGCGTATGGGATTGGCGAAGCGGGTTGGCCTTGGGAGGCGAGCCGCTGCATTTGCGCCTCGATGCGGTCAGCGCCTGGTTCCTGACGCTGGTGGCGATCGTGGGCGGCGCCGGGGCGGTTTATGCCCGCGAATACTGGCCGGATGACGAGCGGCCGGAATCCGCCGGACGCGGACGGGGTTGGTGGAGCGCACTGGTGTTGTGCATGGGCTTGGTTCTACTGTGTGCCAAGGGACTCCATTTCCTCATGGCGTGGGAGGCCTTCGCCTTGTCGGCGTTCTTCCTGATCACACTGGAACGCGAAAAACGCGAGACGCGTGCGGCGGGCTGGCTTTATCTGGCCGCGTCACATGCGGGAACGCTCGGGTTGTTCGCCTTCTTCTCCCTGCTGGCGTGGCGGACAGGGAGTTGGGACCTCGGCCCAATGAAGGATCATGCCGAATTGGCCCCGCTCTTCTGGGTGGCCTTGTTTGGATTCGGCGTGAAGGCTGGGATGTTCCCCTTGCACATTTGGCTGCCCTCGGCCCACGCCAACGCGCCGAGCCACGTCTCCGCCATCATGTCGGGCGTGGCGATCAAGATGGGGGTTTACGGATTGATCCGGTTCAGCGGCTGGCTGCCGGTGCCGGAGGGCGTGGGTTGGGTGGTGCTGGCGTTGGGCGCGGCCAGCGCAGTGCTGGGCGCGGCATTCGCGCTGGCGCAAAACGACCTCAAGCGGCTGCTGGCCTATTGCTCGGTGGAGAACGTGGGCGTCATTCTGATTGGCCTTGGGGTGGGTCTGCTGGGTTCGGCCAACGGCGACCCAGCTTGGGGGCGCGTGGCGATGGCGGGGGCGCTCTTGCACGTCTGGAATCATGGTTTGTTCAAATCATTGCTGTTCTTCGGTGCGGGCTCCGTGCTGCATGCCACAGGCACGCGGGAGATGAGCCGGATGGGCGGACTCTGGCGGGTGATGCCGTGGACGGCGGGGTTGTTCGCGTTCGGTTCGGTGGCGATTGCGGCGCTGCCCCCGCTGAATGGCTTTGTCAGCGAATGGTTGATCTACCTGGGAATGCTCAACACGGCGTCAGGACATACGCCGGGGGCGGTCGCGGTGATGCCGGCCACGATCGCCCTGGGGGTGACCGGTGCGCTCGCGCTGGCGGCGTTCGTGAAGGCGGCTGCGGTGGTCTTTCTCGGCGCCCCGCGCACGCATGCGGCGGAGCATGCCCACGAGTGCGGTTGGTGGATGCGGATACCCATGGTGGGGCTCGCGGCAGGCTGTGCTGTCATCGCGTTGGCACCGGCGTCCGTCGTCACCTGGGTTCAACAGCCGCTGGGGGTGTGGAAGCCCGCCTGGCCTGGTGGCGCACTGGCGGCACCACTCGCCACGCTGGGTCTCGTGCAGTGCGGTGTTGCGGCGCTGGTTTCGGCCGGGGTCGTTGTGTTGTGGCTGCGGGTGCGGGCAAAAGGATCGCGCCGGGCGCTGACGTGGGATTGCGGTTACGCGGCGCCGACGGCACGCATGCAATACACGGGCGGCTCCTTCGCCGGGTTGGCGGTGGGCTGGTTCGCCTGGGTGTTGCAACCGGAGCGCCGGGTGCGCTGGCCCCGCGGACCTTTTCCGCTGCAAGCGGATCACGCGGAGCGCATGCCGGAAACCGTGCTGGAGCGGGTGTTGGGCCCCATGAGCGACGTGGTGATGGCCGCTTCCGCCTGGGTGCGCCGGCGTCAGCAGGGACACTTGCCAGATTACGTCCTTTATCTCGTGGCCGGATTGGCGGCTGTGGGAGTGTTGGTCTTTTTGGGAAACATGCGATGACTGCGATTCTTGAAATCCTCCTTCGGCTCGCGGTGTGGCTGTTGCTGGCGCCACTCCTGCCAGGCATCATCAACAAGGTGAAAGCCTGGGTGGCGGGGCGGCGCGGGCCGCCGGTGCTCCAACTCTATTACGACCTGGGGAAACTCTGGCGGAAGGGCGTGGTTTTGAGCACGCTCGCCTCGCCCGGATTCATTGCCGGCCCGGCCGTCGCCTGGGTGGCGGTGCTGGCGGCGGCGCTGTTGCTGCCGCTGGGGCCGCTGGGCACGTCACTGAGCTTTCGCGGCGATGTCATCCTCTTGGTTTATCTGCTGGCGTTGGCCCGCTTTTGCACGGCATGGGCCGCTTTGGAGACGGGCTCGGCCTTTGAAGGGATGGGGGCGGCGCGAGAAGTGAGTTACGCCGTGTTGGCGGAGGCAGCGGTGATCACCGCGGTGCTCACCTTGAGCTTGCAAAGCGGCAGCGTGTCGTTGAACGTCATGCTCGCCCCGTCGGCGGGAGCGGGCGCGGTCCTCCTCGCGGCCGGTTTGTTCACGGTGCTTTTGGCCGAGAATTGCCGGGTGCCGTTCGATGATCCGAACACGCATCTCGAATTGACCATGATCCACGAGGTCATGGTGCTGGACCACAGCGGGCCGCCGTTGGCGGCCGTGCTGCACGGGGCGACGATGAAGCTGCTCCTGTTCTCGGTCTTGCTCGTGCAGGCCGTGTTGCCAGTGGGTGAACTGCCAGTGGGGGCCGCGGCGGCGGCACTGATTGCGGGCGTGTTGCTCGTCACCGTGGCGGTGGGGATGGTGGAATCGCTGATGGCTCGCGTTGCGTTTCGACGGGTGCCGTTGCTGTTGACAACGGCGTTCCTGCTGTGCGTGTTCGCGCTGCTCGTAGCGTGGAAGGGAGGCGCGGCGTGAGCGACTGGCTGAATCTGCTGATTGGTTTGGCAATGGGCTTGAACCTCGTGGCGCTGGGCACCAGCCGGCTGCCGTCACTAATCCGGGTCGCGGCGTTGCAAGGGATGCTGCTGGGCGTCATGCCGCTGCTCTTGGAACACGAACAACCGCGCCTCATGGTCGTGGTGGTGGCAATCGCCACGGTGGCGCTGAAGGGACTGGTCATCCCGGCCTTGCTGGGTCGTGCGATGCGCACGGCGAACATTGATCGCGACCTGGATCCGCTGATCGGATTCCTGCCGTCGTTGTTGCTCGGGGCGGCGGGAATGATCGGGGCCGTGGCGCTGGCGCGCCACCTGCCCTTGTTGCCGGAGCATCACGAATCGCTGCTGGTGGCCGGCGCGATGGCGTCCGTGTTCACCGGCTTGCTGCTGTTAATCGGACGCGCCAAGGCCATCTCCCAGGTCTGCGGCTACCTGATCCTGGAAAACGGCATTTATCTGTTCGGTCTGTTGCTGATTCATTCGACTCCTTTGCTGGTGGAAGGGGGCATCCTCCTCGACCTCACGGTGGCGGTGTTCGTCATCGGCATCATAGTGGACCGCATCCAACGGGCGTTTGATTCACTCGACACGCGGAAACTGACTGTGCTCCGAGAATGAAAGAACTTCTCCTGATCTTCGTGCCGCTGGCGGCGGCGGGATTCGCGGCGCTCTGGCCGGACCACCGCACACGCCCTTGGTTTCTGCCGGCGACCGGCTTGGTGCATGCGGTCCTGGCGTTTGCGCTGATGTTGCGCCCGCCCGCGACCCCCTTCCACGCCTGGCTGGGCTGCGATCCGCTGGCGCGGGCGATGTTGCCGGCGGTGTCATTGCTGTTCCTGGCCTGCGCGGCCTACGGTGTGCCGTACCTCCGGCTGCGCACCGAGCGTCCCAACCGCGTCTTCGTCGCGGCGTTTCTCTGCGCCTTGGGCCTGATGAGCGCGGCGCACATGGCGCGGCATCTCGGTTTGCTGTGGATCGCGACCGAGGCGGTGACCCTGTCCGCGGTACCGCTGTTGCATTTCAACAACACGCCGCGCGCCTTTGAGGCGACATGGAAATACCTGTTGGTGGGCGGCACCGGCATCGCGCTGTCGCTGCTGGGTTCGTTTTGTCTGGGCTATGCCTCGCTGCACGGCGGCGGAACGGGCGACCTGACGTTCACCGCGTTGATGGCGCAAGGCGCAGGTCTGTCGCGGCCCTGGGTGTTAACCGCCTGGGTTCTCCTGCTGGTGGGCTACGGCACGAAAATGGGGCTGGCGCCGATGCACACCTGGAAACCGGACGCCTACGGCGAGGCGCCGGGCATCGTAGGCGCGATGTTGGCGGGCGGCGTGACGACGGTGGCCTTCACCGCCGTGCTGCGGGTGCGCGCGGTCGTGGAGGCGGCGGGGGCCGGAGCTATCGCCAACCGCTCACTCCTGATGATCGGTTTGTTCTCCATCCTGGTGGCCGCGTTGTTCCTGCTCTCCGCGCGTGACTTCAAACGGATGCTGGCCTATTCGAGCGTGGAGCACATGGGCATTCTCAGTCTCGGTGCCGCGCTTGGGAGCGTCGGCTTGTGGGCAGCCTTTTTCCACGTATGGAACAACAGCCTGACCAAGGGCGCCCTCTTTCTCAGCGCGGGGAACCTCCGCCGGGCCGCCGGCGGGCGAACCGTGGACGAAGTCAGCGGGATGTCGCTCGTCACCCCCTGGTCAGCGGCGTTGTTCGTGGCGGCGGTCCTGGCCGTGACGGCCTGTCCCCCGTTTGGGCCTTTCTTCAGTGAACTGCTTATTGTGAAGACCACGTTTGCCACCGGGCACGGCTGGGCGGCGGGTTTCTTTTTGGGTTGTCTGCTGCTGGCGTTCCTCGGCCTGACCCGCGTGGTCTTTGCCATTGTTTATGGCCGCCCCCGCCAAGCCGCGCGGACGATGGATCGGCGATTTCAGGAAACCCTCGCCGTGATCACGCCGCCCGTGGTATTGCTGCTCCTGGCCCTCGGCTTGGGTCTCGCCACGCCAGATGTATTGCGCGATGCGTGGACGGCGGCCGTTCAACAACTTTCACCGATCCCATGAGCCAAATCACCCCGTTTGCCCTGCTGACCAACGGCACCGCGCTCCCGTGGGCCGACGTGCCGGAATGGCCCCTGCAGGAGTTTCTCCGCAACGTCGGCGACGAACTCGACCGCGGCGAGCGACTGAGCAATCTTTTTGGCGTGCCGGAGGGCGGCGCGTTGCGGCTCGTGGCGGTGCTGGCCTTCGACGCCGGCAACACCCTGGCCGTCGGTCGCAGCCACCCCTTCTCCGGGAGTTTTCCCTCGCTGACGCCCACGCATCCCCAGGCGCATCTGTTCGAGCGCGAAATCTGGGAACAGCACGGCGCGCGACCCGAGGGACATCCGTGGCTGAAGCCCGTGCGCAAAGATCACGGAGACGGTCCCGCCGTGGGCGATTTCTTCCGCGTGGACGGACGCGAGATTCACGAGGTTGCCGTCGGCCCCGTGCATGCGGGCATCATCGAACCGGGACACTTTCGTTTTCAGTGCGCGGGCGAGGAGGTGCTGCATCTCGAAATCGCGCTCGGCTACCAGCACCGGGGCATCGAGGAGGCCCTCGCCGGCGGGCCGCATCGGGCGACGGTTTACCAAATGGAAACTGCGGCGGGCGACACGACCATCGCCCACGCCACGGCTTATGCCAGCGCCATGGAAGCCCTGGCCGGGACTGAAGCGCCACTGCGCGCCCAATGGCTGCGCGCCGTCGCGCTCGAATTGGAACGGCTTGCCAATCATACCGGCGACCTTGGCGCGCTGGCCGGCGACGTGGCGTTCCTGCCGACTTCCGCGGCTTGCGGCAAGATTCGCGGCGATTTTCTCAACCTGACGGCCCTGTTGTGTGGCAATCGCTTCGGGCGCGGACTGGTCCGTCCCGGTGGTTGTCCGCACGATGCTGATGCCGAGCGCCTTGACAAACTGCGCGCGCGACTCGAAACCTCGTTGGCGGAGGTCCAGCAGGCGGCCGCCTGGCTCTGGGATGCCGCCTCGGTGCGAACGCGGTTTGAGCATACGGGCACCTTGCATGCGAAGCAGGCGATCGAGATCGGTTTGGTCGGGCCCGCGGCACGCGCGTGCGGCCTGGTGCGCGACGTGCGGTTTGATCATCCCGCCGGTTGGTATCGCTTCGCCCAAGTGCCGGTCTCGGTCTGGCCGGACGGCGACGTTTTTGCCCGCGCCCGGGTGCGTTGGCTGGAGATTCAACGCTCCGGCGAGTTCCTGCGTGAACAGCTGAACGCCGCGCCGGAAGGCGAAGCATTGTCACCCCTCCCGACACTGGCGTCAGACACGCTCGCCGTGGCACTGGTCGAAGGCTGGCGGGGCGAAGTTTGCCATGTGGCGCTCACGGGCGCGGACGGCAGGTTGCGCCGCTACAAGATCACTGATCCGTCCTTTCACAACTGGACCGGACTGGCGCTGGCCCTGCGCCGTCAGGCGATTTCGGACTTCCCGCTGTGCAACAAGAGTTTCAACCTCAGCTACTGCGGCTTCGATCTATAGAACCGCGCTGCCTTCCATGTTTGTCCACGACACCCTTTTGAATCGTTTGAAGCGCGGCTGCGAGACGATGGCCTATCCGCAAGGCGCCCCGCCCGCGTTGCCCGACCGCCACGGCGGCGCCCTGCGCGTGGAAGCAGCCAAGTGCCAAACTGGCTGTGCCGCATGCATGGCCGTTTGTCCCACTGAGGCGATCACGCGCCTTCCGCGGCGGGCCGTCGCGCTCGATTTGGGCCGCTGTCTTTTTTGCGCCGCGTGCGTCAAGGCATGCCCCACCGGCGCCATTACGCAAACCGGTGACCATCGCCTGGCGGTGCGACGCCGCGAAGACCTGCTGTTGGGCGACGCCGGCAACGAACAACTGCGTCTGGCCGCCGCGCTGGATGAGAAGTTGCGCCGGCTCTTCGGGCGCTCCCTGAAGTTGCGGCAGGTCAGCGCGGGGGGCTGCAACGCCTGCGAGGCCGACACCAACGTCCTCGGCACCATCGGCTGGGACCTGGGGCGATTCGGCATCCAGTTCGTCGCCTCGCCACGACATGCCGATGGATTGCTCATCACCGGCCCCGTTTCAAAGAACATGGAACTGGCGTTGAAAAAAACCTACGCGGCCGTGCCCGAGCCGAGAATTGTGATCGCGGTGGGTGCTTGTGCCATCGCCGGCGGGCCATTCGTCGGCCATCCGGAAGTTCACAATGGGGCGGGCGACCTGGTGCCGGTGGACCTGTTCATTCCCGGCTGTCCGCCGCATCCGCTGACCATTCTCGATGGGTTGCTCCGATTGCTGGGGCGGCTGGAAGAGCCGAAAGAGAAAGCGAGTCGCTGATGAACGAACTCCCAACCCTGTTGTTGACTGGCGCTCCGCGGGCGTATGCCGCAGTCACTGGGCGGATCGCGCCACGGCGCCCCTGACTTCTTTCCATGCCCCATCGCATCCTCAGCCCTGATGAAGTCGCCCAGTATCTGCACCTGGGCCGCGCGGAGATCGAGCGGCTGGTCAAAAACCGGGAGATTCCGTTCGAGACGCGCGGTGGACGCGTGGTGTTCCGGGTGGCGGACATAGACGACTGGGCTTCGCGGCGCATCCTCGGGTTCAACGGTGTCCGGTTGGCGGAGTACCACCGCAAGTCCTCGGAACGCACCCGCCGACTGCTGCGGCACGAAGCCCTACTTCCCGAACTGATCCGGCCACAGTTCATCTTCCCGGCCATGATGGCGAAGACCAAGGCTTCCGTCTTGCGCGACCTCGCCGCGCTGGCGGACCGCACCGGGTTGCTGAGTGACTTGGCGGAACTTGTCGCGACCTTGCAAGCGCGCGAGCAACTTTGTCCAACAGCGGTGCCGGGTGGCGTGGCGTTCCTGCATCCACGCTCGCCGCAGCCGTACCTGTTTCAGGCCTCGTTCTTGGTGTTCGGGCGGACGCTCCAGCCGATCCACTTCGGATCGCCGGATGGCCAGCCGACCGATTTGTTCTTCCTGCTTTGCTGTCAAGACGACAAGCTGCACCTGCATACGCTGGCGCGGCTGTGCCTGATGGCGCTGAAAACGGACTTGCTCCAACAACTCCGCGCCGCTGGCGCCGACGCGGTCGCGTTGCACAAGGCCCTCCTCTCCGCTGAACAAACCGTGACGAGAGGCCTGAACCCCGACTCTGCTGTCGCCCGGCAGCAGAAAGAAAACACCAGCTTTGACGCGGATCCCAGTTTTGGGCACACTGGCAACGGCAACGACCGGTCGCAGGATTGAATCATGAGCGCCAAACTCGATTTGACCCGTGCGGGCAACACCTTGAGTTTCCCGTGGCCGAAAGCTTCCCACTGGAGCGACGCCGAGTCCATGTTTGGCGCGGAGGCCGAAGCGGCTGGCCGTGATTGGAGTTCTGCGTGGTCCAACGTCCTTGCGGATTTGCCGATTGCCGGTTACCCGCCATTCCCGCGGATGTTTCAGATGGCCTGGTTGGAATTCGCCGGCCGACGACTCCCACGTGATTTTCGTCTGTCAACACACAATCCCTGCGAGACTTGAACTATGAACGAACTGCTGAAGAACTTGGTGAAACTGCAAGAACTGGAGTTGGAACAGCCGACGGAGGCAAGCAAGAAGGCGCTCATCGAGGAGTTGCGCGGCAACATTCCGGCAACAATCCTCGGCCACTACGACCGTTTGATGGCCCGGGGCAAGAAAGGCATCGTTCCAGTGCGCAATCGTGTCTGCTCCGCCTGCCACATGGGCGTGCCCCTCGGCACCATCGCCACGATCATGCACGGGACGGATATTCAGTTGTGCGACAGTTGTGGTCGTTATCTCTTTCTGCCGGAAGAGAACGGCATCCCGTCGCCCGCGCAGGCGGCCGAAACGAAAGTGGCCGCGAGACCGCGCCGCAAGAAAGCCGCGGCAAAGACGCCCTGAGTGTCTCGGCCCATCAAGATTCTGCGGTCCGCTGTGGTGACAAGGGCTGGTCCGGCGTGAGCCAAGTGAGGACCCTCAACATCGAAGCGGGGTATCCGACCCTGGAGCAGGCGCGGAAAACGATGCTTCTGGAGATCGCGCGGGCGAAGCAAGCCGGTGAGCGAGTGCTGAAGGTGATTCATGGCTACGGCAGTTCCGGGCGCGGCGGGAAACTGGCGGTCGGATTGCGGAGGTCGTTCGGGCTGCGCCGAAAGGAAGGCGTGATCAAAAACTTTATTCCCGGCGAGGACTTCACGATCTTCAATCCAGCGGTCCTGTCGTTGCTGGAGGCCGTTCCCGAAGTTCCCGGTGATCCCGATTTGAATGTTACCAACGAAGGAGTGACGGTGCTTTGGTTGCGTTAACCTCCCGGCCGCCTTTTGTGTCCCGATGCTGGAAGGGCTCGCGCCGCGCTTGAGCCAGATCGCCCGCTGGCCCCGCCGGCAATGGCTGGCCAAGAATATGGGCACAAGGAGAGGTCCATCGAAATCCCCGCTGCCTGTCAGCAAAGCCTTGTGGGTGAGATGCCCTGATTTGCCTTATCATGTTCCCTGCTCAATTATTCAGGCATGCGTTGCCTGACCGGTGCGGTCAAGTCGGCGCTGAACAACCTTGTTGACAATGAAATGACCAAAGCGCCTGCACAGTCGCCGCCGCAAACCACCGCGGAAGGGCAAGAAACCACCGTGGGCAACTACTTTGTCTCCAACTACCCGCCGTTTTCCTTCTGGCGGCGCGAGGCGTTGGACGAGGTGGAAGCGGCGCTGGATCGCCCGCCGGCAGGGGCAACGCCGCTCGGCTTGTATCTGCACATTCCCTTCTGCCGCAAGCGCTGTCACTTTTGCTATTTCAAGGTCTATACGGACAAGGACGCCACGGCGATCAAGGGCTACCTGGACCTCGCGGTTCGGGAGTTGGGACTTTACGCGGCGCGGCCGTTCATCGGCGGGCGCAAACCGCAGTTCGTCTATTTTGGCGGCGGCACGCCGTCCTACCTGTCGGAATCCCAGCTCACTTATCTCACGGACCGAATGAAGGCGCTTCTCCCCTGGGATGAAGCGGAAGAGGTGACCTTCGAGTGCGAGCCGGGCACGCTCACGGATCACAAGCTCAAGACCATCCGCGACCTGGGTGTCACACGCCTGAGCTTGGGCGTGGAAAACTTCAGTGACCACATTCTCGACATCAACGGACGGGCGCATCGCTCGAAGGAAATCCGCCGCGCCTACCACTTCGCCCGCGAACTGGAGTTTCCGCAGATCAACATAGACCTCATCGCCGGCATGGTGGAGGAGACGGAGGAGAATTGGCGTGACTGCGTGCGGCAAACCATCGAACTGGCGCCCGACAGCGTGACGATCTATCAGATGGAGGTGCCGTACAACACGGACATCTACCGGGACATGAAGGCGCAGGGAAAACTCGTCGCGCCGGTCGCGGACTGGCAAACCAAGCGGAGCTGGGTCCGCCACGCTTTCGCCGAACTGGAGAAGGCCGGCTACAGCGTCGCCAGCGGTTACACGGCGGTGAAAAATCCGGGGCGAACGCGCTTTGTTTACCGCGACAGCCTGTGGCAAGGCGCTGATTTGGTCGGACTCGGCGTGGCGTCATTTTCCCATGTGGGTGGGACGCACTTTCAAAACCTGCACGACTTTGAGCCTTACGTGGCAGCGTTGCGCGAAGGGCGGTTGCCTTTGCAGCGGGCGTTGACGCCCACCGCCGAGGAACGGCTCATTCGCGAACTGGTGCTCCAGTGCAAGCTGGGGCACGTCAGCCGCGCGTATTTCCAGCGCAAGTTTGGCGTGGAGTTGTTGGAGCGCTTCGCCGAGCCGCTGGCAGAGCTTCAGGGTTGCGGGGCGTTGACGATCCAAGGCGACGAACTTCGCCTCACCCGCGAGGGTCTGCTGCAAGTGGACCGTCTCGTGCATGAGTTCTTTTTGCCGGAACATCGCTCGGCTCGTTATGCGTGAACCCGCGCGGATGAACCCACTTGCCTCAATACCGCGATGCTGACCGCCGCCGCCCCAAACCCTGTGCTAAGCGAGCATTTGCCACCGAGCACGGCCTTGCTGGAACGGTTCTATGCACGAACGGGCCTGCCGCTTCCCCGCCTTGATCTTCTGCAAGGCGAGGAAGTGCCATCGCCCTACCGCGAGTTGCTGGTGCATTCCGCGGACATGACCCCGACGCTGGAAGCTTTTTGGCAACGGCCGCTGGGACTGACGGTTTTGAGCCGCACGCGCGAAGGCGAAGCTTACCTGCGTGAAGTCGTGCTGAAAGTCGCACTCGAAGGTTGGCCCGTCGAGTACGGGGCGATCCGGATTCATCTCAACCACTTCCCACCAAAAGCCCGGCGGCTGGTGCTGGAGGAACAGCGCCCCCTCGGTAAGATTCTGGAAATCGAAGCCGTCGCGCATCTGAGCTGGCCGCAAGCCTTCTTCCTCGTCCAGTCGGATGAGCACATGACCAACGTGCTGGATCTGTCTGCGCCCTGCGAACTGTATGGCCGGCGCAATGTCCTGCTCGACGGCAGCCGCCGGCTGCTCGCCGAGGTGATCGAAATCCTCGCACCGGTTGATCTGCGAATAGCGTCCCTTTGAGTCCACCTATGAACATTCCATCCAACTTTGACACCCTCGTGATCGGCGCCGGTCCGTCCGGGTCGGCCGCCGCCGCGCTCATGGCCGAGCAGGGCCTGCGCGTGCTCGTGCTGGAGCGCGAGAAATTCCCGCGCTACCACATCGGCGAATCACTCCTGCCCTTCACCTGTTTCCCGCTCAAACGACTGGGCCTTCACGATCGCATGCGCCGATCCGAGTTCGTGAAGAAATACAGCGTTCAGTTCGTCTCGCCCTCGGGCAAGGCCTCGCAGCCGTTCTACTTCCACACGCGCTACGAGCCCGACGTGGCGCAAACGTGGCAGGTCCTGCGGTCCGAGTTCGACCAGATGCTGATGGAGAATGCCCGCGCCAAAGGGGCAACGGTGCTGGAGGAAATGACGGTGAAAGAACTGATTCAGGAAGACGACCGGACAGTCGGCGTGCGGGCATTGAACAAGACCGGCGAAACTTTGGAGCTTCGCGCGCCCATGACACTGGATTGCTCCGGTCGCGATTCCTTCGCACCGGTGCGCCTCAACTGGCGCGTTCGCGATCCAAAGCTCAATAAGGTCGCCGTCTGGACGTATTATCGCGGCGCATTGCGCGATCCGGGCATGGACGCCGGCGCGACCACCGTGGCCTACGTGCCGGAGAAAGGCTGGTTCTGGTACATCCCGCAGCACCGCGACATGGTCAGCGTGGGCGTGGTGGCTGAGGGCAAATACCTCACCCGCGACGGTGTGCGCGAACCGCGCGACATCTTCCATCGCGAGGTCGAGCAAAACGCTTGGATCAAGCAGCACCTGGCCTGCGGCACGCAGGAAGGTGAGTATCGTGTGGCGAGCGAGTATTCCTACCGTTCGCGTTACTGCGCCGCAGACGGCCTATTGCTGGCGGGCGATTCCTTTGGCTTCCTCGATCCCGTATTTTCCTCGGGCGTGATGCTGGCGCTCAAGAGCGGCACCTTGGCAGCGGACGCGATTGTGGCGGCACACGCGGCCCAGGATTTCTCCGCGGAGCGCTTCACCGAATACAGCCGCATGATGCGCGAGGGTATCGAGAACATGCGCAGGCTGGTCTATGCGTTCTACGATCACAATTTCAGCTTCCGCGAGCTGACCAACAAGTATCCCGAAACCGCCGGCTGGGTCACCGATTGCCTCTCTGGCGACGTGAACAAGGACTTCACCCGGCTCTACGCCGCCGTGGCGGAATTTGCCGAGGTGCCCGAGCCCCTGCCCTACAGCGCACCCCTTGCGCGCAAAGCGGCCGAACTCGTCCCCGCCTAGTCGAATGACCTCCATTCCGCTCTTGCGCAATTCGGGCTTTGAGTTTGAGAGTTGCCTTGGATTTCGGGTTTCGGATTTCGAGTTTTGACCCATGCCTTATGAGTTCCAAATCACCCGCCGCGTCGAGTTCTCGGACACGGACATGGCTGGCATCATGCACTTCTCGAACTTCTTCCGGTTCATGGAAACCGCCGAGCATGCCTTCTTTCGCTCGCTCGGCTACTCGGTTGTGCTGAGCAAGAACGGCTTGGGTTTCCACCTGCCGCGAGTCCACGCCGAGTGTCACTATCGGGCGCCGCTCAAATTCGAGGACGAAGTCCGCGTCCACCTGCTCGTGCAGAAGAAAACTCAACGCAGCCTGACCTACCAATTTCGCTTCAACCGGGTCGGCGATGCGGAGAACAAGGAAGTCGCGCGCGGCAAAGTCACGGTGGTTTGTGTGACGAAGCTTGCCGATGGCACGCTCAAAGCCGCCCCGCTGCCGAAGGAGATCGCGGACAGAATCCAGGAAGCGCCAGCGCAGCTTTTGACGCAGGACGTAGCGGCGTCTCGGCAGAGCGCCGCCATCTTGGCTTCAAAAAGACAGCGGCGCTCTACTGAAAAGCCGCTACGGTTCACCGGCAGACCGCCTCGCGCCAAACGCAACTCGTTGTCATGAACGAAACGCTCGCTTCCACCAGTTCCAGTTCCCACGGTTCGGCGTGGCTGCTGTTCTCGCTGTTCACAGTCGTGTGCTGGGGCCTTTACGGCGCCTTCTTGCACGCAGGCCAGACGAGCATGAACGACCCCGTCAATGGCCGCTACAAAGCCTTCCTATTTGTCGGCATTGCCTATTTCCTTTTTGCCGTGCTGGCGCCACTCGCCCTGCTGGTGATCCGAGGGGCCTCGTGGAACTTCACCCCGGGTGGGATGGGCTGGTCGCTCTTCGCCGGAATCCTTGGCGCGGCGGGTGCCTTCGGCGTGTTGCTGGCCTTCGGCGCCAAGGGCACGCCCGCCGTGGTGATGTCCATCGTGTTCGCCGGCGCGCCAGTGCTGAATGCGATTTACACGCTCATCATGCATCCACCCGCCGGTGGCTGGACGAAACTGCCGTTGCCGTTCTTGCTGGGGATCATCCTCGCCGCGGTGGGCGGTTGTCTGGTGTCGCTCTACAAACCTGCACCCGCACCTTCGAAACCCCAGCCGGCAGCCGCGCAGGTCACAGCCGTCAGGACCGGGGCGTCAGCGCCACAACCACAGTGAGCCTTGGCGCAATGGCCGCACCCGAAGCATCGGCAACGTCACCCGTAGCGCCCGACAAGCACTTCCCGGCGCGCGAGGCGATTGAGCGGACGCAGCTGCGGAAGCTCGGGACGTTGATTCATGCCATCCTTCCCGCAAATGCGTTTTATGCAGGAAAGCTTGGGAACGATCTGCGCGGTTGGTCGCCGGCCAATCTGGCGGAGTTCTCGCAGCGGATTCCGTTCACCACGAAGCACGAACTGATACGCGACCGCTTGGAGCATCCGCCGTATGGCACGGGTTTGACATTCCCGCTGGGAAGCTACGTGCGCTGCCACCAGACCAGCGGCACGACCACCATGCCCATCCGCTGGCTCGACACGCCGGAGAGCTGGGCACACATCGTGGACAACTGGGTGGCGATACTCGGAGCGGCCGGCGTGACGCGGCAGGATAGGTTCTTCTTCGCCTTCTCGTTCGGACCGTTCATCGGCTTTTGGTCGGCCTT
This sequence comes from uncultured Verrucomicrobiota bacterium, assembly GCA_964548925.1. Lineage (GTDB taxonomy): Bacteria > Verrucomicrobiota > Verrucomicrobiia > Limisphaerales > MWDV01 > MWDV01. The sequence continues at coordinate 30,022 of CAZJTM010000009.1, forward strand.
GGAAGCGGTCAACAAGCTCGGCTGTTTCTGTTTTCCCGGCGGCGCGATGTCCAGCCCAGCACGCCTGCAAGCCATCCTCGACAACCGCATCACCGCCGTTTGCTGCACGCCCACCTACGCCCAGCATCTTGGCGAAGTGGCCCGCGAGCGGAAGATTGACCTGAGCCGCGGAAATGTTCGTCTGCTGATCGTGGCGGGTGAGGCCGGCGGCAGCATCCCGGCCACGCGCGCCCGCATCGAGCGGCTTTGGCCCGGCGCACGCGTGTTTGATCACCACGGCATGACCGAGGTCGGCCCGGTGACCTATCAGTGCCCGGCCCAACCCGGAGTGCTTCACGTCCTTGAATCGGCTTACCTGGCCGAAGTCATCAATCCAGAAACGGGAGCGGCGGCGGCGCCGGGTGAGACCGGCGAGTTGGTCTTGACCACGCTCGACCGCACTGGCTCGCCGCTGCTGCGCTATCGTACCGGCGACTTGGTGAAGCTGCGCAAGCCCAGCCCATGCGCCTGCGGTCGCCACGAACTCGCCCTGCAAGGCGGCATCATCGGGCGCAGCGACGACATGTTGATCGTTCGCGGCGTGAACGTGTATCCTAGCCTGATCGAGGAAATCGTTCGCACTGCCGAGGTTTCGGAATACCGCGTTCGCATGGACGGCAACACAGCCATGCGCGAGCTCGTCATTGACATCGAACCCGCCTCCGATTGCCCCAACCCGACGGCCTTGCAGCAGCGGTTGGAACTCTCCCTCCAGTCTGCGCTCAACCTGCGCATACCCGTGCGCCTGCTGCTTCCCGGCACGCTGCCCCGCTTTGAGATGAAGGCCCAGCGGTGGATCAGGAGCGCGGCGTGAAGTGGGCGTAGCCTGCTGAAACGTCACCGCGCCCTGATTTGCAGAACGGCAGAAGGTCACTAACTTCCCCCATGCTCCCTTTGGCTGAGAGACCGTTTGTTCAAGGTTCTGGCACGCAACAGGCCGCGATGCCGTGGCGAGACGCGTGTTTTCGCACGGCTCTGCTTCGTGCTTGGGTGGGTTGCGCCCTGGCACTGGCGGCCGCTTCAAGTTGCCTTGCCGAACCGGTTCGCGGTTGGCTGAGTTGGCGCGGACCGGAGCAGGTGGGGATTTCGCGCGAAACCGGGCTGCCTAAGAAACTCGCGTTGACCGATGCGATGTGGGTCGCGGATTTCCCCGGGCAATCCACCCCCGTCATCGCCAACGGGCGGCTTTTCATCATGGGCTACCTCGGCGAAGGCGCAGATTTGCAGGAAGGCGTGGCATGCTTCGATGTCGAGACGGGAAAGAAACTCTGGCAGCGGCTGTACAACGATTTCATCAGCGACACCATTTACCTGCGCTACGCCACAGCCAGCCCGGCAGTGGATCCGGAGATGGGCAACGTATTCATGCAGGGCACACAGGGCATCCTGGCCGCGCTGACCCCGGACGGCCAGGTCCGCTGGCAGCACTCGCTCATGGAGAAGCTCGGCCGGCTCACGTTCCCGAACTCGCGCACTGCCACGCCGCTGGTGGATGGCGATCTGGTCATCGCCCGCGGCATCACAGCCAACTGGGGCGCACAAGGGCCGGCAAGTGATCGCTTCTACGCGTTTGACAAGCAGACGGGTGAACTGGTGTGGTCCTCCACGCCCGGCGACCGGCCCAAGGACAATTCGTATTCGCATCCCCAGCTCGGCTGGTTGAACGGCAAGCGCGTGCTTTACGCCGCCACGGGCGATGGCAGCGTGGTCTGCGTGAACGCGCGCACCGGCGAACCAATCTGGCGCGTGCCGTTGTTCAAAGCCGGCGTCAACGCCACGGTGCTCGTTCACAACAACGACAAGATCATTTCCCTCTTCGGCACACCGTACGAACTGGGGCAGATGGTCGCGTTCAAGATCCCGCAGGCGGCACCCACAAACACCGCCTCCGCGCCCGGGGTGGTGGACCTGAAGAGCGTCGAGTTGTGGAGCGCGGACATCTCCACGTCCACGAGCCACCCGATCCTGGCGGGCGATACGGTCTATGTGGTGGCCGAGAAAGGCGACCTGTGCGCCGTGGACGCGAACACCGGCGCGGTGAAGTGGAAACTCAAGCTCGGCATCGAGCAGCGGAATGCGGGGTTGCTCTTCGCCGATGGCCGGCTTTACGTGCCGTTGCTGGACAACCCGAGTGGCAAGGCTGAAGGCGAAGGTGATGCCGGAACGAAGGGCGCGTTCTACATTATCCAGCCGGGGGACAAACCCGAGATTCTGACGCATCTGGAATTGGACGGTCGCTGCTTCGGTTCACCCGTGGCGTGGAATGGAAAGATTTATGTCCAGACGACCCGCAAGCTGTATTGCTTCGGCAAGGCGGGTGACAACCCCGGCTTGCCGCCCATGCCCGCGACGGAGAAGTGGCCCGCGCCCGGCCCGGTGGCACAACTGCAGATTGTTCCCGCCGAAGTCACGCTGCATCCCGGCGAGAGTGCCGCGTTTCGCATCCGCAAGCTCGATGCGAAAGGTTTCTTCGTCGAGGAAGTCAAGGACGTGGCCGCAGTGAAGTGGACCAGCTACATCCCGCCCACCGCGCGGGTGAAGTCCACAATGAAAGGTGCATTCAACGCGGCAGGGAAACTTGTCGCCGCCCCTGACCAAATCCCGAGCGCCGGCGCATTTGAGGCGACGCTGGATGGCTTGAAGGGCTACATTCGGGGGCGCGTAGTGCCGAGTCTGCCGCTGGCGGAAGATTTCGAGAGCTTCGCCTTGACCGAAACCAATGTGCTGGAGTCGGCCGCGTTCGCCTATCCGCCGCTGCCGTGGATTGGCGCGCGGTTCAAGTTCGAGGTGCGCGAGCGCGACGGTAACAAGTGCCTCGTGAAGACGATTGACAACAAGTTCTTTCAGCGCGCGATGGTCTTTCTCGGCGAACCGGACATGAAGCATTACACGATTGAAGCCGACGTAATGAGCGACGGCAACCGGCGGAAGATGTCGGAGGTCGGCGTGATTGCCCAACGCTACGCCATTGTGCTGAAAGGCAATGACCAGAAGCTCGAAGTGAACTCGAACCTCGAACGGCTGCGGCAGTCGGTGGATTTCAAGTGGTCGCCCAACGAGTGGTATCACCTCAAGGCCCGCGTGGACACGGCGGCGGACGGCAGCGGTGTGGTGCGCGCGAAAGCGTGGAAGAAGGGGGATCCAGAACCGTCGGCATGGACTATCGAAGTGCCGCACAACACCGCGCATCCAAGCGGGTCCCCGGGTTTGTTTGGCTTCTCGCCGCAGGACATGCGCGTTTACATAGACAACATTAAAGTGAATTCCAATTGACCCGTTGCTCCATGATACCAAACTCTTTTCCCATGCCAGCCCCTTGCCGAGCAGGTTCAACGCAAAGTCGCAAAGTCGCAAAGTCGCAAAGTCAATGCGGTTTCTCTGCGCCTTGGCGACCTGGCGCCTTTGCTTTGAGAACTGTGTTCGTGCTTACTGCGGGTTGGGTCGCTTTTTGCGCCACGGCCGCCGACTGGCCGCAGTGGGGCGGGACAGATAATCGCAACATGTATTCGCCGGCGAAGGGGCTGCCGGCCGAATTTGGCAGCACCGGCTTCAAACCGGGCACCGAAGAAGTGGATGCGGCAAAGGCCAAGAACCTCAAGTGGGTTGCCAAACTCGGCTCGCAGAGCTACGGCAACGTGACCATTGCGGGGGGCAAGGTGTTCGTGGGCACGAACAACGACAGCCCGCGCGACCCGCGGCATCCCGGCGACCGCAGTATCCTGATGTGCTTCGACGAAGCGACAGGCGAGTTTCTCTGGCAGCTCGTTGTGCCGAAGCTGCTCTCGGGCAAGGTCAATGATTGGGAGAGCCTCGGCCTGCTGGCGTCCGCCACGGTCACGGTGGAAGGCAAACGGCTCTACATCACCACAAGCCGCTGCGAGGTAATGTGCCTCGACATCAACGGCATGGCCGACGGCAACGATGGCCCGTTCAAGGACGAGGCGAAGTATGTCGTGAAAGACGTCTTCCTCGACCGCGGCAAGCCCACGGAACGCCCGGCGCCGCCCATCGAGCCGGGCCCGAAGGACGCCGACATCATCTGGGTCTATGACATGATGGATGAACTCGGCGTGTTCCCGCACAACGCCTCGAACGGCTCGCTGCTTATCGTAGGCGATCTGGTGTTCGCCACGACCTCCAACGGACAGGATTGGACGCACTCGAACATCCCGTCGCCGAACGCGCCCAGCTTCATTGCGCTCAACAAGCTGACCGGCGAGTTCGCCGGCGAAGACGACGCGAAGATCGGGCCGCGCATCCTGCACGGCCAGTGGAGTTCGCCCAGCACGGGCAAAGTCGCCGGGCGCGACCTGGTGTTTTTTGGCGGTGGCGACGGCTGGTGTTACGCCTTTGACGCCAAGCCGGTGAAGGACCCCGACACGAGTTGGCTCAAGACGGTTTGGAAGTTCGATTGCAACCCGCCCGAGTATCGCGTGCGCGACGGCAAGCCGATCAAGTATCCCGATCCCGAAGGGCCCAGCGAAATCAACGCCACACCGGTCTTCTACAAGAACCGCGTTTACGTGGCGATTGGCCAGGACCCGGAGCACGGCGAAGGCATCGGTAATCTCACCTGCATTGATGCTACCCAAACCGGCGACGTCACAAAGACGGCGAAGCTCTGGGAATATCGCGGCATCCATCGCAGCATCTCCACAGTTTCGATTGACCCGGACACTGGCCTCCTGTTCGTGGGCGACTTCTCGGGCATTCTGCATTGCCTTGATTCCGAAACCGGCAAGCTGCATTGGACGCACGACATGAAGGCACACATGTGGGGCAGCACGCTGGTGGCTGACGGCAAGGTCTATGCCGGGGACGAGGATGGCGATTTCACGGTGCTGGCGGCTTCCAAGGAGAAGAAGGTGCTCAGTGAAACCAACCTTGGCGCGCCGGTGTATGGGACGCCCGTGGTGGCCAACGGCACGTTGTATCTCCAATCGAACAGCCACCTGTTCGCGTTCGCGGATACGGCGAAAGCCGTGCCGAACATTGTCAAACCGTAGTCACCTGTCCGCCCCGAGCCGGATTGCCGCCCCCAGGCCTGAAAGATCGCATGAAGCCGCGCGCACGATTGTTGCTGGTTGGGATGGTTCTCGCCATCTACCTGCTCCACCAAGATTTCTGGAACTGGAAGAAGGTGGAGCCGCTGGTGTTTGGTTTTCTGCCCATTGGTTTGGCGTACCACGGCGGCTACTCGGTTCTCGCCGCCGTGATGATGTGGGTGTTGGTCAAGTTCGCCTGGCCGAAGGAACTCGACGCGATGGAATCGGGACGCGATGACGAACGGGACGCCAAGCCATGATTCCAACGATCGTCGTTTTTCTTTACCTCGCTGTCGTCCTCTACATCGGCATCTTTGCCTTCCGCAAAGGCAAGACCTCCGGAGAGGACTACTTTCTGGCCAGCCGTTCGCTGGGGAACTGGGTGTTCCTGCTGTCGCTCTTTGGCACGAACATGACGGCCTTTGCCATTCTTGGCAGCTCGGGCTTGGCGTATCAACGCGGGATTGGCGTGTACGGCTTGATGGCGTCGGCCTCGGGCTTCGTGATTCCGCTGACGATCTTCTTCATCGGCACCCGGCTGTGGGCGCTGGGCAAGAAGTTCGGGCACATGACGCAGGTGCAGTATTTCCGCGACCGCTGGGAGTGCGGCCACATCGGCACGGTGATTTTCGCCGTCACCGCCACCATGCTCGTGCCCTACATCATCATCGGCGTCATGGGCGGCGGCCAAACGCTCGAAGCCCTCAGCACGATCATGGGCCCGGGCGGCAAGCCGCAGATGTTTGAGGTGATTCGCGGCGGCCAAACCATGATGGAACATCGTCACTGGATCAGTTACGAAGTGGGCGGCGGGCTGGTAGCCTTGGTGGTGATGAGTTACGTCTTCTTCGGCGGCATGCGCGGAACGGCTTGGGTCAACACCTTCCAGACGGTCATGTTTCTCTGCTTTGGCACGGCGGCGTTCTTATTCATCAGCCACAACCTCGGCGGCTTCGACAAAATCATCGAGGGTCTGGCCGCAAATCCCAAGACGCAGCCGCTGCTGACCCGCCAGCGGATTCCCATGGAGGAATTCTTCAGCTACACGTTCATTCCGCTCTCTTCGATCATGTTCCCGCACATTGCCATCATGTGCCTGACGGCGAAGAAGGCGTCGGCTTTCAAAAAGACCGTGATCTTCTACCCGCTCTGTATTGCGGCCATCTGGCTGCCGAGTGTCTTCCTCGGTGTGGTGGCCGCAGGCCAGTTTCCGGGACTGAAGCCCGGCGAGTCCGACGACGTTATTTTGCGGATGCTCACCGAGAACACCCACGTCGTTCTCGCCGGCGTGCTCGGCGCGGCGATCATGGCGTGCGTGATGGCGTCGGACAGCCAGATCCTCGCGCTCTGCACCATGTTCACGGAGGACGTGTTCGCCTACTACGGCGGCAAGCAGCGGTTTGGCGAGACGGCACAAGTTTGGACGGGACGCGCCTTTGTGGTGCTCGTCACGCTCATCGCCTACTACATCGCCGTTCGTCTCAAGGACAAGGCGGGCATCTTCGAACTCGCGATTCGCTTTGCCTTCTCGGGGTTTGCCGCGCTGGCGCCGATTATGATCGCGGCGCTGTTTTGGAAGCGCAGCACCAAGTGGGGCGCGCTGGCCGCCGTGCTGTGGGTCGCCGCCAACATGCTCGGCAACTGGTTTCTCTACGACTATTCCGCATCCATCGCGCCCAAGCCCGGTCAACCGCCCGTGCCGATCTTCCCCGAACTGGGCGGGCTCTTCCTGCGCGGCCCGACGAACATGACGATGTTCGGCTACCTGCCGGTGATGCCCATGTGCATCGGTTCGGCGATCATCATGGTGGTGGTTTCGCTCCTCACCCGAGCGCCGGCGCAGGCCACGCTCGACAAGTATTTCCCGCCCGCACCCACATGCAAACCGGCTTAAGCCATTGTCCCATCATTTGTTTTTCCGCATGAGCGCCTCGACAATGACCCTGGAAGCCGCCCAAGCCGCACTCGATGCCCATGTTCGCGAAATCATCGCCTGGCATTTCTCGCCGGACACGGGCTGCCCTTTCTGGCTCGATTGGGCCAAGCGAAACTTCGATCCACGTAACGAAGTGCAGTCGTTTGCGGACCTGATCGCCAAATTCGCGCACTTCCAGGACGAATGGCTGCGCGACCTGCAGCCGGAGGTTTGGGTGCCAGCGGCCAATCGCGGGCGGCCCTACAACATCTTCGAGACCGGCGGCACGACCGGCATGCCCAAGCAGCGCATCGGCTGGGACGACTACAAGACCGACTACGAGGAGTTCAGCGGCAAGCTCGCCGACGAGCATTTCCCGCGCGGCGCGGCGTGGCTCATGGTCGGCCCGACCGGCCCCCGCCGCCTGCGCCTGGCCATTGAGCACCTCGCCAACTTCCGCGGCAGCCCCTGCTACTTCGTGGACCTTGACCCGCGCTGGGTGAAGAAGGTGATTGCCGAAAAGAAGTTCGATCAGGCCCGCGCCTACATGGACCACGTCGTCGAGCAGGGCGTGACGCTGCTCAAGCACCGGAAGATCGCCGGCCTGTTCACAACGCCGAAGCTGCTCGAAGCCCTGGCCGAGAAGGTGAATCTCTACGAAGCCGGCATTCGCGGCGTGTTCTGCGGCGGCACGACCATGGCGCCGCAATACGTGCGCTTCATCGTCGAGGAAGTGCTGGAAGGCCGCATCGGGTTTTATCCGACTTACGGCAACACGCTGATGGGCTTGGCTGCGAGCGTGCCGCTGCGACCCGACGACAAGTTCTCAATAACCTATTACGCCCCGCAGCCGCGCGCAGTGTTACGGGTGGTGAAGCCAGATCAGACCAGCCAACTCGTCAGCTACGGTGAATGGGGACGCGTGGAACTCACGACTCTGACAAAGGAATTCTTCATGCCGCGCTTCCTTGAGCGCGATGAAGCCATCCGCCGCGAACCTCGCGCGCCCTATGCCTGGGACGGCGTCGCCGAGGTGCGCCCCTTCGGCGCAATGGAAAAGCAGATCGTTGAGGGCGTTTACTGAACATGGCGGAGATTCCCCACATCCCCGCGCTGCGGCTTGGCCGAGTTTACGAAAGTCTTGATCAGACAGAGGTAAAGGACTTCCGCACGGGCGAGGTCAAGGCCACAGTCAGCCAGGTAAACGCCGGCATCGTGCGCAAGGACCTTACCCGCGTAGGCCAAGCGCAGGCGGCGCTCAAGCGGTTTCCGGTCGCGCAGCTCATCGAGATTTGCGCCAAGGCAGGTGAGCAATTCCTGAACGGCACATTGCCACTCGGGGACAAGGGCCACACCCAATCGCCGCAGCAATACGTGGAAACGCTCTCCAGCACGAGCGGCCTGCCGCACGTCATGGTGCGGCGCAACATGGAGAAGATTCACTTCGCGTTGACGAACATGAAGACCGTGCTGAACGGACTTTCGCGCGGATTGGACTTGAGCATCCTCGACAGCGGGAGCGGCGAGCAATTCGGCACGCGGTTGAGCTTCTTTCCGACCACGCAGGCGCTGGGTCTCGTCATGCCGAGCAACTCGCCCGCGGTGAATTCGCTCTGGCTCCCGGCGATTGCGCTCAAGACGCCGGTCGTCATCAAGCCGGGCAAGGAAGAACCGTGGACGCCGTATCGGCTCATTCAGGCGTTCCTCGCGGCGGGTGCGCCTGCGGAGGCGTTCGGTTTTTATCCGACCGACCACGAAGGCGCGGCGGCGGTCCTGAACACGTGCGGGCGGTCTTTGATCTTTGGCGACAAGTCCACCACGGCGCAGTATGCCAACGATCCGCGCGTCCAAATCCACGGCCCGGGCTGGAGCAAGATACTCATCGGCGAGGACTGCATTGAGAACTGGCGCGACCACCTGGACGTGATGGTCGCGAGCATTTCAGACAACGGCGGGCGCTCCTGCATCAACGCCAGCGCCATCGTCGTGCCGAAATTCGCGGCCGAGATCGCCGACGCGCTGGCGCAACGGCTCGGGCCGATCCAGCCGACGCGCTTGGACGCCCCGGACGCCAGGCTCTCGGGCTTTGCAAATCCCAAGATGGCCGACTTCATTGACGGGCAGATCGAGGAAGGCCTGAAAACGCCCGGCGCAGTGGATGTGACGGCGAAGCATCGAAGCGCGGCCGGCACCGTTGCGGCCCGCAAAGTCACTCTCGATGGCGGCGTGTTCATCCGCCCCACCATCGTGCTCTGCGAATCCTTCCAACATCCGCTGGCGAATCGCGAGTTTCTCTGTCCCTACGCCAGCGTCGTTCAAGTGCCGCAGGCGGAAATGCTCCAGCAAATCGGCTACACGCTGGCTTGCACGGCCATCACGAAAGACCCCGCGTTCATCGAGCAACTCATGGCCGCGCCCAACATCGAGCGGCTGAACCTCGGCCCGGTTTCGACGATGAAGGTGTCGTGGGATCAACCGCACGAGGGCAATATGTTCGAGTTCCTGTGGAAACGCCGGAGCATCGAACGGGTGTGGTGACCCGCATGGACTTGCTCAGATTCGACTTCCAACCTCGCACCCGCCTCATCTTTGGCACGGGCAGCGCCAGCCGCGTGGGCGAACTGGCCGCCGAACTCGGCGCATCCAAAATCTTGCTCGTCACAGACGCCGGCATTGTGGCGGCAGGTCACGCAGCCAACGTGCAGGCCAGCCTTCAGGCCGCTGGATTGAGCATCACCCTTTTCGATCAAGTCCGCGAAAACCCGACCACCCGCTGCGTGGACAACTGCGTGGCTGTGGCCAAGTCGGCAGGGATTGACGCCCTCATCGGGCTGGGCGGCGGCAGCGCCATGGACACCGCCAAGGGCTGCAACTTCATCCTCACCAATGGCGGACGAATGCAAGACTACTGGGGCGTCGGCAAGGCGACCAAGCCCATGCTGCCGTTCGTCGCCATTCCCACCACCGCCGGGACGGGGAGCGAAATGCAGTGCGCCGCGCTCATCGCGGACGAGCAGACCCACCAGAAGATGGCGTGCCTGGATCCAAAGTGCGCCGCGCGCGTCGCCATCCTCGATCCGCTGCTCACACTTTCGCAGCCGCCGCGCGTGACCGCCTGCACCGGGATTGATGCCATTGCGCACGCGGTTGAAACCGCCGTGACCACCAAGCGGAATCCTGTTTCGCAGATGTTTTCGCGGGAGGCGTTCCGGTTGTGCGTCCGTGCGCTGCCGCGTGTGTTGGAGCACCCCGATGATTGGGAAGCCCGGGCAGACATGCAATTGGGCGCGGCGTTCGCCGGCGCCGCCATCGAGAACTCCATGCTCGGCGCGGCCCACGCGGCGGCCAATCCGCTCACGGCGCACTTCGGCATCACCCACGGCCACGCGGTCGGCCTGATGCTCCCGCACGTGGTGCGGTTCAACGCCGCAGAGGAATTGAACGCCGTGACCTACGCCCAACTTGGGGTGCAGGCAGGCATTGGGGCAGCGGTGGACGAATTGGCGAAGCGGCTTGGTCAATTGCTCGAACTTGCTGGGCTTCCTGGGAGTCTGGCTTGCTGCAACGTGCGGCCGGGGAGGATTCCCGCACTGGCCAATGAGGCGGCACGGCAATGGACCGCGAACTTCAATCCGCGTCCTGTCGCGGCGGCGGATTTCGTCCACCTTTACACCAAGGCACTGAACGCCCCTTGAACAAAGCATGGTCAAGAAACGCGTCCTCGATTTACTGATCCTGATTATCTTCGGGCTCGGCATTTACGCCACGATCGAATACGGACGACATCTTCATGCGCCGCAGCCCGTGGTCCTGGGAGAAGCGGCGAACGCCGCGCTTCAGCCAGCTTCGGGCATTGAGCCGTCCGCTTCGCTCAAGGCGAATCTCCACCAGCACCTCGATGATCCCCTGACCCGGCTGTTGCTCCAACTGATCTTGATCGTTCCGCTGGCGCGAGGGTGCGGTTGGCTGGTGGCGAAGGCTGGTCAGCCCGCCGTCATCGGCGAAATGTTGGCTGGAATTCTCATCGGCCCATCGCTCCTCGGCTGGCTGTGGCCCGGCTTTTTCGGGTTTCTCTTTCCCGCTTCATCGCTGGGGACCCTCCGCATGCTGAGCCAGCTCGGCATTTGTCTGTTCATGTTCGTCGTGGGAATGGAGTTCGACCCCGCGCATCTGAAACAACAGGCACGGACCGTCTGGCTCGTGAGCCAGGTGAGCATTCTGTTCCCCTACCTGTTGGGCGTAGTGGCGGCGCTGGCGCTCTTTCCGCGCCAGGCGGGAGCGACCACGACTTTCCTGCCGTTTGCCTTGTTCCTTGGAATCTCACTGAGCATCACCGCGTTTCCAGTGCTGGCGCGCATCTTGGAGGAGCGCGGCTGGTCACGCACGCCGCTGGGAGTTACAGCGATTGCGTGTGCCGCCGCGGGCGACGTGACGGCGTGGAGCATTCTGGCCTTTGTGGTGGCGATCGTGAAAGCCGGGGTGGTGTCGGTGGCACTATGGCGCGTCGGGCTGGTGGTGCTGTTCGTTGGCTTTATGCTTTGGTTCGTGAAGCCGCACATGGCGCGTTGGGTCGGCACAGCCACACTCGAAGATGGCCCGTTGGGCAAGGGACTGATTGCCGGCGTCATCGCTTTCCTGCTCGCCTGCGCGCTGGCGACGGACTTGATGGGTGTCCATGCGTTGTTCGGAGCCTTTTTGGCGGGAGTGGTCATGCCAGCGCGAGGCGAGTTTCACGATTTCATTCGCGTGCGGCTGGAGCATTTCAGCTCCGTGTTCCTGCTGTCGCTGTTCTTCGCGTTCAACGGACTGCGAACTCAAGTGGGATTACTCAACGACGGAAGCGCCTGGCTGCTGTGCCTGGGGTTGATCTTGCTCGCGACGCTGGGGAAACTCGGCGGAACGACGCTCACGGCGCGGGCGACCGGGCTGGACTGGAGGCGCGCCTTCGCGCTCGGCGCGCTGATGAACACCCGCGGGCTGATTGAACTGATCGCGCTGAACATCGGCTACGATCTGGGAATCCTCTCACCGCGCCTCTTCGCCACTCTGGTGATCATGGCGTTGGTGACGACCGCGATGACGGGACCATTGCTCAACTTTTGCGAGCGCTGGCGGATCGAGCGGGCGGGCCGTTGAACTGCGAATGGTGTCTTGATTACCGGTTTTCCGCCATGCCTTGACCCGGTGAAGTACGCTGTCGGCTTGGTCAGAGTCAGTACGGAAAACCCGTCGGCAAGGGGAGTGAAGTTCTCTTCTGCTCCCGCAGCGCGACTTGCTTTCGCAACAGTTCCGAGCGCTCGGACGCGGAGGTTTCGGGCAGGGCTGCCCGGTTGGCGTACGCCATTGCCGCCTCGTCCAAATGCTGGTTGCGCAACCGCGTGACGACGTCGAGAAGTTGCTGAGCGGGTGAGGGCGGGCGACCACGGCCGCGGATCGGAATCATGCGCTGCGTGGTGCCGTTCTTTGGCTGGAGTTGGGCGGGATGGGCGGCGCCACAGTCATCCAGCGCTGCTTCGCTGATCAGCGTCTTCGCAGCGGAATCATCGAAGCTTGCCAGCAGTGCGGGCAGACCCAGCCAATTGCCAGCACGATGGGCTTCAAGTCGCGCTACAACAATTCGTCGTATGGTCTCGTGGTGCATCCATTCAGGATCAAAGTGCTCGAGGAGCCACGGCACCGACTCATCGTGGCGTAACAGGAGTATCAACAACGACCGCTCTAGCGGCGAAGGCGGAGGCACGGATTCGGCGCTCTGGGGCGGCTGCTCTTCGTCCGGGCTTTCCGGCGTCGCAGGCCGGGCCTTGGCCAGTTTGCGAAACTCCGCCCGCACCGCATCGGGATTCACGGCGAGGCGCAGCGCGGTTTTCTGCGCGTAGTTGTCCACCAGCACGGCATTGCCCGTCTTGTGAATCGCCTCCGCCATCTCGCGCAGAACAACCAGCCGGCCCTTGTCCGACGTGACATCGTTCAACCGGCAAAGGCGCTTGAGGTAGTAGTCAAAGAAGTCCTCCGCATCCGTAATCAATTGGCTGAACGCCTCGCCGCCGGCCGCTTTGATGAAGCTGTCCGGGTCGTGGGGCGCGGGCACGACAGCCACGCGCACGGCGAGACCCGAGGCGAGAAGATGGTCAAGCGCATGCACGGCGGCGTTCTGCCCGGCGTCATCCGAATCGAAACACAACACCACTTCGTCCACGTAGCGCTTGAGCAGCCGAGCGTGCTCGGCGGTAAAGGCCGTGCCCTGGGGCGCGACGATGTTCCGCACGCCGGCCATGTAGCATGCGATCAAGTCGAGTTGCCCCTCGCAGATCACCGCGAACCCGGCGTCCAACACCGCGCGCTTCGATTTGTCCAAGCCGTAGAAGACCTTGCTCTTGGTGAAGATCGGTGTCTCGGGAGAGTTGACGTATTTGCCGCCTTTCTGCTCGGGGTTGAGCACGCGCCCGCTGAAGGCGATGACGCGGCCCTGCTCATCGCAGATGGGGAACATGAGCCGCCCGCGGAAGCGGTCGTAATAGCGGTCCGTGCCTTCCTTGCGGAGAATCAGGCCGGCCTGCTCCACCAACGCGAGGTCAAAGCCCTTGCTCCGCGCCCAATTGACCGTGTCGTCCCAAGCTTCGGGTGCCGCGCCGAGCCGGAAGAGTTTCACCGCCTCCTCGGACACACCGCGCCGGGCGAGGTAATCCCGGGCGGCCTGGCCGGCAGCCTCGTTCGCCAGGGCGTTTTGCCACCGTTGGGCAATCTGCTCGTGAATCTGCAACAGCCGGTCCTTGATCTGCCGCGTCTCCTGGTGCGCCGGGTTCTGCTCAAACTCGATCACGATGTGCGCCCGCTCCGCGAGGCGGCGGACGGCGTCCGGGAACGGGATGTTCTCGTACTCCTTGACGAACGTGAACACGTCGCCGCCTTTGTGACAGCCAAAGCAATGGAAGATCTGGCGGTGCGGGTTGACGTGGAAGCTGGGGGTCTTCTCTTTGTGAAACGGGCAAAGCGCCACAAAGTTGGCGCCCGCGCGCTTGAGCGGAAGGTAGCTGCCAATGACCTCCACCACGTCGCTGGCGGCGCGGATCTGTTCGAGTGTCTGCGGGGAGAAGAAGCCGGCCATGTTGCGCGCGGAAACGGGTTCAGTTTTGCATGAGGCAACTTGGGTCAGTCGGCCGGGCCGACCGCTTACACGCCGAACAGACGATCTCCGGCGTCGCCGAGGCCGGGGACGATATAGCCCTTGCGATTGAGCCGTTCGTCAATGGCAGCCGTGAAGATCGGGACGTTGGGATACTTGGCGCGCACGCGCCGAATGCCCTCCGGCGACGCGACGAGGTTGACCAAGCGCACGCGGCGGGCCCTGGCCTCGGCCAGCAAATCAAGCGCGGCCACGGCACTGCCGCCGGTCGCGAGCATGGGGTCAATCAGGATCACCTCAAACTGGCTCAGGTCCTTGGGCAGGCTCTTGTGATAGAAATCCGCCCGCAGCGTGGTTTCCTCGCGTTTCAACCCGATGAACCCGACGATCGCGCCGGGAATCAGTTGCAGGATGGCGTCCAACATGCCCAAGCCGGCGCGTAGCACCGGCACCAGCACGACCTCGCGCTGGAGTTGAAAGCCACCCGTTGTGGCCAGGGGCGTGACCACCCGGCGCCGTTGCACGGCAAACGAACGCGTGGCCTCATACAACATTAGAACCGCGACCTCGCTGAGAACGCGGCGGAACTCCTGCGGCCCGGTGCGCGCGTCCCGCAACCGGGTGAGATTGTGCCGCACCAGCGGGTGCGAGATGACCGTCACGCCCTTCACGGTTCAAGGCAGGTGCGTGGAGGGAAGAAAATAGGGCTGGCCCGCCTTGAGCCGGGGCAGCTCGATACCGAGATCCAGTTTGACCGCGCGGGACTCGCTCTCGCCGAAGAAGCGAAAGAGATCGGCGAAATCAATGCGGCGCTGGTAACGAACGACATTCGCGTTCGAGAGGTTGGCAAGTTTGCGAGCGCGGGCGGTGGCGGTGGCAAGGTCGCCAAGTTCGTCCACGAAACCGTGCTTGAAGGCTTCGCGTCCCGAGAAGACACGGCCATCGGCGTACTGCTCCCAATCCGCGCACAGCGCTTTGCCGGCTTCCTCATTTCGGCGGCCGGCCTCTTGGCGGCCATCGGCCACCACGCCTTTGAACTGGCGGTAAACATCGTCAATCAGTCCCTGTAGAATCTCCCGCTCCTCGTCAGGAATTTGGTTCGGGTCGCGCGTGCCACTGAGCATGTCTTTGAACTTCCCGCTCTTGTAGGTGAAGGGGCGCACGCCAACCTTGTCCATCAACCCGCGGTAATTCCAAGAGGACATGATCACGCCGATGCTGCCGGTGAGCGTCAGTTCGTTGGCGACGATCCAGCGGCTGGCCACCGCCACGTAGTAGCCGCCGGAAGCCGCAAGATTGCCCATCGAAGCCACCACCGGCTTGCCGGTCTTCCGCTGGAACTCCGCAATCGCCTTGTTGATTTGGTCCGAGGCCAGCACCTCGCCGCCGGGGGAAT
Organism: uncultured Verrucomicrobiota bacterium; assembly: GCA_964548925.1. GTDB lineage: Bacteria > Verrucomicrobiota > Verrucomicrobiia > Limisphaerales > MWDV01 > MWDV01. The sequence goes on from CAZJTM010000009.1 coordinate 45,540, forward strand.
CAACCTTTAGCACGACGGCTCTCACCTTCGCGTCTTGTCCGGCGCGCTTCAACTGGGCTTTGATGATGTCCGCCATGTTGAAACCCGCGGGGTCCAGCATCTGGCTGGTGATGATGCCTTCCACCTCGACCACCGCGATCTTGGCGGAGGCGTCGTTGTCCTCGACGAGCACTTCATCCAGCCGGGGTCCGGCCGTTTGGATGTAAGGCGTCTGGAAACCGGTGAAACTGCTCAGACTGCTGACCAGGCCCACGGCAATCAGTCCGCCGCCAATCACGACGACAATGGCCGTCACCAACAAAACGATCTTCCATGCGCCGCTCTTTCTTGGCCTGACCGGGGCCGGCGGCTGAATAACCGGCGGCGGCGGCAGAGGCGGCGGCGGTTGCGTTCCGATGGAAGGCGTTTCGATGTTGTCCATGGGCCGACACTAGCGTAAAGCGCCGGGACGGGCAAGCGGCTTGCCGCAGACGCGTCCAAGCACACCACTCAGGTTGTCCAGTTGCGCCGGCGTGTGCTCGCTGGAGATCACAAACCGGAAGTAACCCGCCGCGGGTCCGCTGGGATACTTGATGAATGAAGGATAAATCCCCGCCGCGAGCAAGGCCTGCCGCAACGCGCTGGCTTGGTTTGCAGTGCGGGGATGAATGGGCACGACCGCACCCGGCCCCGCCGGCACTTCCACTCCCGCGGCGCACAAAGCGGCCTTCACGCGAGCCACATTCCGCCGCAACCGGCGGCGCAGGCCCATGCCGTTGCGGTGCAGCCGAATGGCGGTGAGTGCGGCGTTGGCCAAGGGCAAGGGCAGCGGCGTGCTGCCCACGAAACAATGGCTCTTGTCCACGATCTGCTGGCGCAGCTTCCGCGAACAGAGCACCACGCCGCCGTAAACGCCGAAGGCCTTGCTGAGCGTCAGGGTCTGCACGATCCGCCGCCGCTCGGCACCCGTGAACTCCGGGGATCCTTTGCCCGTCGGGCCGACCACACCGGCGCCGTGGGCATCGTCCACCAGCACCAACGACTGCTTCGGGAGCGCCTTCAAGTACTCCACCAGCGGCGCAACGGTGCCCGGCCCGGAATACAAGCCGTCCGTGAGCAAAACGATCCGGGCGCCCCGGCCGCAACGTTTAACCAGTCGGGTGACATCTGCCGGATCGCAATTCTTGAAGCTGAACACCGGGCAACCGAGAAACTGAGCGGCGTCGCGCAGGCAGACGTGCGCCTTCTCGTCAATCAACGCATGGGAAAACTGGCCCGCCACAGCTTGGGCGACCGCGAGGTTGGTCATGTAACCGGTCGAAATCAGCACAGCCGCTTCAGCCTTGAAGAAACGGGCGAGTTGACGTTCGAGCCGTTGGTAGAGGGCATGATTGCCGGTGGTCAGGCGTGACGCCGCGACGTTGAGCCCGTAACGTTTCACCCCGTCCTGCATCGCCCGCAACACGGCGGGGTGGCTGGCCATGCGGAAGTAATCACATCCGGCGAAGTAAGAGAGCTTGCGTCCCTGAAAGAGCACATACGTCCGGTCCACCTGTTGCAACGGCGCTGGTTCCATCATGGGGCGCAGGCTACACGGCCCAGCCTGAGTGGGCAGCAAGAAACTACCTGGCAGAGCGGGGCATTACTGATTCACGAAACGAGCGCAGCGAGGCGCTTCAGCAAGCATGTGCGAACTGTTGCCAAGGCGCGGGGCTGCCTCGCCCCGGGAGAGTGCATATTATGGACGAAGGCTTCGGGATACCGCTGCATCACTCGTTGCCCGATAACAGGCTACCGCCGAGCCCAAAGCCAAGTTGGGTGATCGAACAGTCGAAATCGGAGTTCGACAGGTACTGCTGGCGAAAAGCAAAGCCCTCCGTCGCCCTGTCCCCATACCGGGTTGCTTGGAAAGAAATCACTAAAGCCTCCTTCCCGTCCGCCGATATGAGGGGCGACGGGCTTCTCAAGAGCGAGAGGCCGGCGCTGCGGTGAACGGCACAGGGCCGTCGGATCGCAGTGAGCGCCAAACCGGGCAGGCACAGGGCCTGCAAGCGAAGGCATAGACCATCATGGTTTCCGCAGGGAAGCCTGGGAAGGTCTGTGCCTTCGCTTTGTTTTAGGCAAGCGAGTTAACCGAAGTGAACAGTAAAACGAACCATTGAGTCTCAAGCGACCAAACGCAGCCATGCGGGCCACGTCTCCCAGAACCAACGATCCATCATGAACATCCCCACATCCCGATCCACGTCTCATCTGCAGCCTTCTGCCTGCCGCGCAATGGCGCTGGCGTTAAGCCTCTGGGCCGCCGCTGCCCTGGCCCAGACCGTCAGTGTCCGTGCCGACTATTGGTATCCCTACAACGGCGATCCGGCCGATGCGAAACCGGGCTACGTCATTGAAATCCTTAAAGCCGTCTTTGAGAAGGGCGGCGGCAAAGTGGATTATGCCGTCATGCCGTGGAAACGCGCCGTCAGCGAGGCCGAGAAGGGCGCCGTGAACGGCGTCATCGCCGCGCTGAAATCTGACACACCGGATTTCGCTTTTCCCGAGGAGCCCATCGGCATGTCCGAGAATTCCCTGTTTGTGAAGAAGGGCTCGACCTGGTCGTTCGCAAACATGGATTCTTTGAAGGGTAAACGTTTGGGCATCGTGAACGGGTATTCCTATGGCGCGGCGGTGGACGAGTACATCAAGAAGAACCTCGGCAATGCGCAGGCCATTGACGAATCGGCCGGCGACAATCCGGTGGAACAGGCCATTCGCAAATTGCAGGCGGGACGCATTGACGTCTTCGTGGAGGGCAAGACGGTCTTCTGGGCACAAGTGGCCAAGATGGGACTGAACAAGGACGATTTTGTCGAGGTGGCCGTGGCCAGCGAAGGCGAGCCGTTGTATGTGTCTTTTTCGCCGAAGAAGGACGACGCCAAAGCGCTGGCCGCGAAGCTCACGGCGGGCATCCGCGAACTCCGCGCTTCCGGCGAGTTGGCGAAAATCCTCGCCAAGTACGGCGTCACCGACTGGGCGAAGTAACATAATTTGCGGGCGGTGGGGACCGTGTCACCACCGCCCTTCAGCCCCCGGAGCCGAACCCCCTCAACCAGAGCTTGCTACCCATGAAACTTTCCTTGACCGTCCAAACGGGCATCATCATTTCATCCCTCGTCACCGTGCTCATTTGTGGCTTTGGGACTTACGAATACACTTCGCAGGCACGGGCTTGGAAGGGCCAGCTTCAGCGCAAGGCGGACCTGGCCATGTCGCGGCTGGTACGCAGTGCGGAGAATGCCCTGTGGGCCATGGACGCCTCGCAGTTGGAGGCCGTGTTGTGCGCGGAAATGCAGGATAGCGAGATCGAAAGCATCGTCGTCAAGGAAGGCACGGACGGCGCACTCAAGCTCACCAAAGCCATGCACCGCGACGGCGACGGCAAGCCCGCGCCTGCCACCTCCGAACCAGCGCCCAGCGCCATCTCGCTCAGCCAGCCGGTGCTTCACGACAAGACCCAACTGGGGGTCGCCGTGTTGAATTTCTCAGACGCGGGTTTGCGCGCCCAATCGCGGAGCCTGTTGATCAACAAGATCGCCGAAATCCTGATCCTGAATGTCGGCTTGGCCGTCTGCGTGTTGCTGGTCATGCGCTACCGCTTGGTGCGCCCCATCAATCGCATCATCACCGGCCTGCAGGGCAACGCGGCAACCCTGAGCGAAACCGTCGCGGTCGTCAGCCGCAACAGCCAGACGCTGGCGGAAAGCTCCAGCGAACAGGCCGCGTCGCTGGAAGAAACCAGTTCGTCACTCGAGGAGATGTCGAGCATGACGAAACGCAATGCCGAAAACTCCGCCACGGCCAACCAGTGCATGCAACAGGAAGTGGGCCCGAACTTCGCGCGCATTCAGGAACGCTTGAGCCGGATGGACCAAGCAATGCAACAGACACTCGCCGCCAGCCGGGAAACGGCCAAGATCATCAAGACCATTGACGAGATTGCGTTTCAGACCAACCTGCTCGCTTTGAACGCGGCGGTTGAAGCCGCGCGGGCGGGTGAAGCCGGCATGGGATTCGCCGTCGTGGCCGATGAAGTGCGCAGCCTCGCCGCGCGCAGCGCCGAGGCAGCCAAAAACACCCAGAACCTGCTGGAGAATTCCACCACGCGCCTTCAGGAAACCGCCACGCACTTCCAGGAGGTCAGCGCGGCGATGACTGAGAATGCCCAGTTGGGCAAGAAGGTTTCCGAACTTGTCGCGGAGATTAGCTCTGCCAGTCGCGAACAGGCGGAGGGCATCCAGCAAATCAACACGGCGGTGAGCCAGATGGATCGTGTGACGCAGGGTAACGCCGCCAACGCCGAAGAAAGCGCCAGTGCCGCGCAGGTGCTCAACGGCCAGGCCCAATCCATGAATGAAGCGGTCAGCGCATTGCTGGCCCTCGTCGGCGGCCAGGTCGCTGCCGGGACCACCCAGCCAACGGGCAACTTGTCGGGAGCAGAGCTGGCTCATGCTCCGCACCCAAACACGCGGCCTCCGAAACGGGCGTCTTCGGAAAACAGCCACGCCTCACGCACCCTCCTCACACTCGGGGGCAACGGGCGGCATGAGCTCCAGCCAATGCCCATTCAAAACGGGGGCGACATCCCCATGCCGCAAGCGGGTGGTTTCAAGGATTTCTGAGCCCGCGCGCACCCCACCCAATGATGGCAACTGAAGCAATTCTCTCGACGCCCGCCGGCACCCGCACGCTGGCCGGCAAATACCTGATCTTCGTGCTCAACGGCGAAGCCTACGGCATCAGCGTCCTGCAAGTGCGCGAGATCATCCGCCTGACGAACATCACGGCCGTGCCGCAAATGCCGGATTACGTTCGCGGCGTCATTAACCTGCGCGGGAAGATCATCCCCGTCTTGGATTTGCGGCTGCGGTTCGGTTTCGCCGACAGCCAGAACACCAAACAAACTTGCATCATTGTGGTGCAGGTCACCTTGGCGGACGGGAAGAGAACCCAAATGGGGTTAATCGTGGACGGCGTGGAAGAGGCGGTGAACATCGCGGCTGGTGACATCGAGGAAACGCCGGATTTCGGTTCAACGATCGCCACCGAATACCTTCGCGGCATGGCCAAACTCAAAGGCCGGGTGGTGGCGCTGTTGGACATTGACCGGGTCCTGGCGCAGTGAGGGCGCGGGGAAGCGACACCGTTGGGACATCGCCGCGGATTTGGGAAAGCCGTTGACGCTGTGCGGCTCTACAACTAAGAATGGCCGCGATGAACGCACCCCCGCCTGAGGCTAGCAGCCTTGTTGCGCCAGATCCGCGACAAATGGCCTTGAGGCGTTGGTTGCTTCCCGTGCTGATCAGCCTCCCGTTGTTGCAAGCCGTGAACGTGGCGCTGTTCAATGGAGCGTTCACGGGCAAGTTCCTCAGCAACCTGTTTCAAGCCCTGGCCGCCACCTTGGCAGCGTGGCTGACGATTCGAGCGGCCAGAAGCCTCCGACAGGCAAACGACCCAGCAGCCAAGGGATGGGCCTTCATTGCCGCCGCGATGGTGTTCGACGCCTTGGGCATGATCTCCTTCATGTTCATCGAAGTCGTTTTGCTAAAACCTGATCCCTACCCGGGACTGCCGGATGTCTTCTTCCTGCTGCTCTATCCGCTCATGATCTACGGGCTGCGGCAGCTTCCGCGCGAGGCGCAGAGCCGCAGTGAACGGTGGAACAACTTCTTGGACGTGGGCGCCCTGGCGGTGTTGGCTTCGTTGTTCATCTGGCAGTTCAATTTGCGGCTGCTGCTGCCAACGCTCTCGACCGAACCCAACGCGGGCACGTGGGTTTCACTCGGCTACACGTTCGTGGACACGCTGCTGCTCTTGATGATCTTCTCCGTGCTGGTGCGCAAGCTGGGGCAAGGGCGGCAGTTCGTACCCATGTTGTTGCTGGTGATTGGGTGCTTCTTCCTCATCACCGCCGACCTGCTGCAAGGCTACGTTACAACCTCCGGCGAGTTTACCAGCGGCTCGCCGATTGACCTGGGCTGGGTGCTGTTCAGCACCTTCTGCGGTCTGGCGGCGCTGCAAAGGCTCGGTCCTGCTCGCCCCGCCGATTCCCAAACCGGTTCCACTCCGCGGCTGGAGATGTTGCGGACAGGGTGGACGCTGGCGATCACCTATTTCTGGATCGCGATGGTGGTGGTCTTGCTGGTGTGGGCGCTGTTCCACCGCGAGGAATTTCACGTCGGCGCACTGATGGGGGGCGTGGCGGCGGCATTGTTTCTGGCCATCACCCGGCAGTTCCGCACATTGCGCGAGAATACCCGGCTTAACGCGGAACTCCAGCGCGCGGCTGCCCAACTCGAAATCAAAGTCCAGCAACGCACGGCGGAACTGGAGCGCCAGCAAGCGCTCCTGGCCGAGAGCGAACAGCGGACGCGCGCCATCTTTGACTTGTCCTTCGGTTTCATTGGCTTGTTGGACTTGAAGGGAACCGTACTCGATGCCAACCAGTCCGCGCTGCAGTTCGCCGGCGTCGAGCGGGATGCGGTCGTGGGCCGGCCGTTCTGGGACACGCCGTGGTGGCGGCACTCGCCGGAGATGCGGGACCGCGTCCGGGCCGCTGTTCGGACCGCCGCTTCGGGTGAGGTTGTGCGCTTTGAGGCCACCAATGCCGCAGCCGATGGCGAAGTTCGAACTGTGGACTTTTCGATCAAACCCGTCCTCGGCGAAGGCGGAAAGGTCGTGCTGCTGATTCCCGAGGGACGCGACATCACCGAGCGGAAGCAGGCGGAGGAAGTCCTGCGGGGGAGCGAGGCCCGGGCGCAGCGGCAGCGCGCGGCGATTGCGAAACTGGTGCTCGACGAGGCGGTAGCCACAGCCCGTCTGCCGGACGCCATCCAGCGGATCACGGAAACATTGGCTGAGACATTGCAGGTCGAGCGCGCGAGTGTCTGGCGGCTTGCGGAGGACCTGCCCGAGTTGCGCTGTTTTTCCTTGTTTGAAGCCGGCAGGAAAATCCACAGCCGCGGGGCGGCGCTCAAAACGACCGATTTCCTACGCTACTTCGAAGTCATCCGGGCGGAAAGCCGCATCGCCGCGCACGACGCCCAAAACGATCCACGCACGAGCGAGCTTGCAGCAGGCTATCTGGTCCCGTTGGGCATCACTTCTATGCTGGACGCGGGCATTCAGATGGAGGGGAAGCTGGCTGGTGTGGTTTGCCTGGAGCACACCGGCCTCGCGCGCCGGTGGCATACTGACGAAGAGGCGTTTGTCAGCACGGCGGCCGCATTGGTGGCCCAACTCTTTGCCAGCGCCGAGCGCCATCGGGCCGAGGCGGCGCTGCGGCAGAGCGAAGACCGCTATCGCAAGATTGCCCAATGCAGCCCGGACGTGGTCTGGATGGCCGACATGTCCGGTCAATACACCTTCGCCAGTCCGGCCGTCGAGCGTGTGTATGGCTGGACGCCGGAGGAAATGTTGAAGCTCACCCTCCGCGACACGGCGACGCCCGAACAAGCGGCGAAAGATGCCGCCATGCTGGCGGAGGGATTGGCGCGGGTGGCGAGCGGACGCTACGACCGCAACCGCGTCCGCACGTTTGAATCCGAGGAACGGCGCAAGGATGGTTCGATCTTCTGGGCCGAGGTTTCGGCCTCGTTCCTGTGGTCCGACGACGGCCAACCGACCGGCATCATTGGCATCACGCGCGACATCAGTGAACGCCGGCGGGCGGCGGAGGCGTTGAGGGCCAACGAGGAACGCTTGCGCGCCATCGTGGAAGGGACGCCCTATCTCTTCTTCTACACCCAAGACACGGAGGCCAGGATCACCTACGTCTCGCCCACCGTCGAGCGCATCACGGGCTATGCACCCGAGGCTTGGATTCAAACGCGGGACTGGTTTGTCACGGAGTCCCCGGTCAACCAAGTGGCCCGGCAACGCACGCGCGCCCATTTGCGCGGAGAGGTGATTGACGAGCCCTTCCAAGTCGAGGCGCGCCACGCGGATGGACACCCCATTCTGCTGGAAGTTTACGAAAACCCGATCTTCCGGGACGGTCAGGTTGTCGGCTTGCAGGGCGTGGCCCATGACATCACGGAGCGTGAGCGGACACAGAAACTACTGAACCGGCGAGCGGCCTTTGACGCGCTCATCGCCCGGATTTTGACGGGTTTCGCCAGTTGCACCAGCGAGGAAGTGGACGACCGCATCCGTGCCTGTCTGGAAGAGCTCACCCGGTTCGTGGGGGTTGACTCGGGCGTGCTGGCTTTGTTTTCCCCGGGCCAGACAACGTGGAGTATAGCCTATTGCTGGGCGGCCCCGGGCTACCCTGATGTGACCTCTCACCATCAACAGGTGCCGATAACGCCGGCCAATTGGGCGGCCATGAAACTGCTGGCTGGAGAACCCGTGGTCATCAACCGCATCGCGGATATTCCTCCCGAGGCGACCATCGAACGGCAGTTCTTCGAGCGAGATGGCCTCAAGGCACGCGTGGCACTGCCACTCTTTGGACGCAAAGGCCGGGTCATTGGCGCGATCGGTTTTCGCTCGTATGCGCGGGAGGTCACTTGGATGGTGGAGGATTTTCACCAGCTTCGGGTGATTGGTGAAGCCGTCGTCCATGTCTTGGAACGCAAAACGGCGGAGGCGGCGCTGAATGAGAGCGAACGGCGCTTCCGCGATCTGTTCGAGCGCTCACCCGACGCCGTCTTTGTAGAGGATGCCTGCGGGGTGATTTTGGACGCGAATCCCGCCGCGTGCCGGCTGCACGGCGTAAGCCGTGATCAACTGGTGGGGAAGAACGTGCTGGAAACCGTACCGCCGGAATTCCGGGAGCGAGTGGCCCAAGCCTTCCCCAAATGGCTGACCGGCGAGTTGACTCAAGCGGAAGGAGTTTCGCTGACCGCGGACGGGCGGCAAGTGCCCGTCGAAATCCGCGGCGCACTCATCCGTTACAGTGAACAACCCGCCCTGCTGCTCCACGTGCGGGATATCTCCGAGCGCAAACAAGCGGAGGCCCGCATCCGGCAGCAGGCGGCGTTGCTCGAAGCCTCGCACGACGCGATTCTGGTGTGGGATGTCACTGCAGGAGTTCAATACATGAACCCGGCCGCGGAAGACTTGACGGGCATGAAGTTTGCCGAGGCGCAGTCGCAGGAGCTTGGAGCCGTATTGCGCACGCGCTCCGACCTGGAGTTGCGCGCCGCCATTCAGGAAGTCACGGCCCGTGGCGATTGGGCCGGCGAACTGGAATTGCTGGCTGGCGAAAACCGGTCGCGCACGGTGGCCAGCCGCTGGACGGTGCTGACCGATACCCAAGGAAAACCCGCCTCCGTGCTGATCACCTGCAACGACGTGACCGAGCGGAAGCAACTTGAAGCGCAATACCTGCGGGCGCAGCGGCTGGAAAGCGTCGGCACGTTGGCCAGCGGCGTGGCGCACGACCTCAACAACATTCTCAGCCCGATCATCATGGGCGTGGAGATGCTTCATAACGCCGACGCGGATCCCGACACGCAAAGCATTTTGAGCATGATGAAGGAGAGTGCCCGTCGCGGCGCGGATACGGTGAAGCAGTTGCTGACCTTTGCCCGCGGTGCGGAGTCGCGGCGCGGCCCGGTACAGCCGCGGCATCTGCTCAAGGAGATTGCACGGCTGTTGCAGCAGACGTTCCCGAAGAATCTTCAGATTTACACGGATTACGCGGAACGCCCCGCGACCGTGCTGGCCGACCCTTCGCAGCTTCATCAGGTTTTGATGAACCTGTGCGTCAACGCCCGCGATGCCATGCCCGAGGGCGGTGTGCTCTTCCTCACGCTGGAAAACAAAACGCTGGACGAGACCGGGGCCAAGATTCACCCCAAGGCGCGGCCCATTCCCTACGTCGTGTTCAAGGTGTCGGACAGCGGCACGGGCATTCCGCCCGAGATTCTGGACCGCATCTTCGACCCCTTCTTTACGACCAAACCCCAGGGCAAAGGCACGGGGCTGGGCTTGGCGACGGTGCTGGGCATCGTGGAAAGCCACGGCGGCTTTGTGCTGGTGGAGAGCAAGCCCGGGCAGGGCACGACGTTTCAAGTGTTCCTGCCGGCCAGCGCCGTCGCTAATGAGACCGAGCCTGCTGCGGGACCGTTGCTGGCGGCGCGGGGGCGGGGCGAACTGGTGCTCGTGGTGGACGACGAACCGGCGGTGTTGCGCATGGCCGAGGGGGTGTTGCGGCGCGGTGGGTATGAAACGCTGGCAGCGACCAGCGCGTCGCAAGCGTTGAGCTTGTTTGAGAAGCATCACGACCAGATCCGGGTGGTGCTCACGGACATCATGATGCCGTTCGGGGACGGGCGGCAGTTGATCACCATGCTCTACGACCAGGACGCCAAGCTGCCCATCATCGCCATGAGCGGGCACGCAACCGGAGATTTCCAGCGCGAAACCCTCAAACGCGGCGCCCGCACATTCGTCAGCAAGCCCTTCACCGCCGAGCAACTGCTGGCCGCCATCGCCGACGCGCTGAAACCCGCCGCCGTCTAAGAGTCTGTTTGAAAACCCGCCCGGTGAGGGCCCCGGGCCTACACTCATTCCTGATGACAACCCAGTTTTGTAGGCCGTGTGTCCCCACACCGCGCTTTGCTGGAGTTTTCAAACAGGCTCTAACCGTTTTCCTGCGTTCAGCCCAAATACTTCACGCCGCCGCTTTAATCCGCCACAGATCGTAGTCGCACCGTGTGGCGACGGATGCTCACGAAGCCAAGCGCCCGGCAGGCGTGCGCGATACGCCTTCCCGATTGAGTTCAAGGGCGGCTCCGGGCATAGTGCCGCCCGATGAACAACAGCCCTTCGAGCCGCGTACTGCTGGCGGACGATGATCCTGCGTTTCGGGAGATGACACGGCGCTTGCTCGCGCAAAACGGCTACGAATGCGATTGCACCGCCAGCGCCGCCGAAGTGGAAGCGGCCCTCCGCGCAAAGGAATACGATCTCCTCATCTCAGACATTGACATGCCGGGCAACAGCAACCTGCAGATGGTCGCCGCGCTGCCGCAGTTGCAAGCCGGCCTGCCGGTGATCCTGGTCACGGGAGCGCCCTCGGTGGATTCCGCCGCGCGTTCCGTGGGATTGGCGGTGGCCGCGTATCTCATCAAACCCTTGGATTCCGCCGCGCTGCTGGACCACGCGCGCCGGGCGATCGAGCGCTACCGCTGCTTCAAAGCCGTCGCCGCCAGCCGCCAGCGCTTCTTGCAAGCCTCGGCCGATCTCCAGCGGATTGAAGATCTGCTCCGCGCCCCCGCCGGCACGAGTTCGGACTCGTCAGTACAGGCGTTTCTGGACCTGACCCTGCAAAACGCCGCGCAATCGCTGCTGGACTTGCGCCGCTTGATGGACGCCCTGCGCTCGCAGCCGCAACGGGAGCACGGAAAAGAGTGGTTGCGGGCGTCCCGCCCCGTCGTCCTGTTGGAGGCACTTTGGGAAACCATCGCCGTGCTGGAGCGAACCAAGAGTTCCTTCAAGTCCAAGGAACTGGGACAGCTCCGCAAAAAGCTGGAAGGGCTGGTCGGCGAGGGGGGCGCTTCGCCGTCCTGACTGAGGCCGGGTAGCTACGCTGGCTGCCCTGCCCTTTCGAGCAACTCCACAAACCATGCTGGCGGCCGGATGGCCTTTCCTGCCCCATCCGTGAACGCGTGCGTCGTCCAGCCGGTCACCACCGCGGCGCCGGTTGCGGCCTGGGTGATCCACACGTTGAACCGCAGCCGCGCGCGGCCCTCGAACGACACGCGGGATTCAATCCGGAGCAAATCATCGTAACGCGCGCCGCCCTTGAACTCGAGATGCGCTTCCACCAAGGGCAGAAAGACACCCTTGGCCTCCAGTGCCGCGTAGGACATCCCCACCCGGTTGCGCATGAGTTCCGTTCGCCCACACTCGAACCACTCCAGCGCGCGGGAGTTGTAGAAGGTCCCCATCTGGTCCGTTTCGCTGTAGCGGACCCGCAGTTCCAGCACATCCACCAGTTCATTCATGTTGCAAGCCTTGGTCCGCGCGCCATCGCACGCGGCGTAAACGCTAGTGCATCCCCCGCCCGGGCGGCAAGTGCGGCGAGCAGGGTCGCCGCGGTGGGGGGAGCTTCACTTGGCCTGCTGCCGGAGCAACTGCGCCAGCCGCAGGGCCATCTCCAAGGACTGCTCGTAGTTGAGGCGCGGGTCCACTCGGCTGCGGTAGTCACGCGTGAGATCGGCCTCGGTCAGGCCGCACGCGCCCCCGATGCACTCGGTCACGTTGTCGCCGGTCAGTTCGAAATGCACGCCGCCCAGATGCGCGCCCGCGTCGGTCAAGATTTGGGCGGTCGTCTCCAGTTCCGCCAGAATCTGCTCGAAGCGCCGCGTCTTGATGCCGGTGCTGGTGGTTTCGGTGTTGCCGTGCATGGGATCGCAGACCCAGAGGACTTGTTTCCCGCGCGATTGAACGGCTTGAACAATTGGGGGCAGTTCCTTGGCCACGCGCGCCAGGCCGAACCGTCCGATCAGCGTGAGATGCCCCGGCTCGTTCGCCGGATTCAGCGCGTCGCACAACGCCAGGGTTTCGTCCGGCGTGATCGGCGGGCCGATCTTGACCGCGATGGGATTGCGGATGCCGCGGCAGTACTCCACGTGCGCGCCGTCGAGCGCCCGGGTGCGATTGCCGATCCACGGGAAGTGCGTGCTGAGGTTATACCACCCCTCGCGCCGCGGCACTTGCCGCGTCACCGCTTGCTCATAGTGCAGGTGCAACGCCTCGTGACTGGTATAGAAGTCCACGCGGTCCATTTCCGGAATGGGGCCGCCGGTGAGCGCCTCGATGAAGCGCAGTGATTCGGTAATCGAGCAAACCATCCGGTGGTATTCCTCGGCAAGAGGCGACTTGAGCGCGAACGCGAGCTGCCAGTATTCCGGGTGATGCAGGTCCGCGAAGCCGCCGTCAATGAGCGCGCGGATGAAATTCACGGTGAGCCCGGCCCGCTCGTAACCGCGCAGGAGCAACTCCGGGTTGGGCGTGCGCTCGGCGGGGTCAAAGTCCGTGCGGTTGACAATGTCGCCGCGATACACCGGGAGCGTCACGCCGGCGCGCGTCTCGGTGTCGGCAGAGCGCGGTTTGGCATATTGGCCAGCGAACCGGCCCACGCGGGTCACTCGCTTGCGGGCGCCCTGCACTAGCACCAGGCTCATCTGGAGGAGAATCTTCAGCTTCGCGGCGATGATGCCGGACTGGCAATCCTCGAAGTTCTCCGAGCAATCCCCGCCTTGCAGGAGAAACCGTTCGCCGCGCGCGGCCTCGGCGAGTTGACGCTTCAACGACTCGACTTCCCAACTGCTGACGAGCGGCGGCAATTGGCGGAGTTGTTGCAGAACCGCCTCAAGGGCCTGCGGGTCCGGGTAAACCGGTTGCTGGGCGGCGGTCTTCCGCTGCCAGGAATCCGGTTGCCAGAGGCTGGATTGTGTCGTTGCATTCATCGTGGGGAGAGGGTGCGCGAAAACGACCGCCGGCTCAAGACAGGGATGGGAGGTCACAAACGCCTCACTGCCCGCCATCCCCTTCTTCATTGAAATTTCCCGCGGCTTCTGGTTGACTCTGCACCGTGGCATGAGCGTTTTCTGCAAGAGCGAAACGGCGGCGGGACTCTCGGACGGCCAACGAACGGCCTTGATCTCGCTGCTGGCGGATGAAGACCCCGCAGTGTTCAGGGCCGTCCGGGAAAAACTCGTCGCTTGCGGCCCGGCGGCTGCCGATTGGCTGCGCCCTTACACGCTTGCAGGCGAACCCGTCCTCCGCCGCCGCGCCATCGAGATCATCAATGTCTTCGCCCGGCACCGGGCTGATGACGGTTTCCTGGCGTTCTGTCTGCAGCACGGTGAAAACCTCGATCTGGAAACCGGCGTCCTGCTGCTCGCGCAAACGCAGTATCCGGACATCAACCGGGAGGCGTATCAAGCGTTGCTGGACAGCTATGCCACGGACTTGCGCGAGCGGTTGAACCCCCGCGGCAGCGCCCGCCATCTCCTCGGCACCATCAACGAATTCCTGTTCGCCGAGCTTGGCTTCACGGGCAATGAGGAGCATTACTACGATCCCGAGAACAGCTACCTGAACCGGGTGTTGGATCGGCGCACGGGCATTCCCATCAGTCTCAGCATCGTCTATCTGCTGCTGACGCGGCGTTTGCGTCTGCCGGTCGCCGGCATTGGCCTGCCCGGGCACTTCGTTTGCCGCTATCAATCCCCCGGAGAGGAGCTTTACATTGACGTCTTCCACGGCGGCCGGCTGATGACCAAGGCTGACTGCGTGCAATACTTGCTGCACGGACATTACGCCCTGCAGGAGGAATACCTCACGCCCGCCACCCCGCGGCGGATGCTCACCCGCCTGTGTGGCAACCTGCACCAGACCTACACACAACTCGATCTGGCGGAGGAAGTCACCCGCATCCAACGCTATCTCGTGGCGCTGACCCACTAAGGCAGCGCTAATCCGGCAGCGCCCGCCATTGCCAGCGCGCGATGTAAGGATCAATCCGCGCCAGAAGAAAGTAGGCCCAGCGCTCTTTCAGCTTCCGCCAAAGCGAACGCGACTTGCGCCACGCATGCAACTCGACCTCCTTGCCGTGCCTGGCGACCGCGTCCAACAGCAGGCGGGCTTCCATCGCCAGCGACTCGTCTTGAAAGCGCGCCATCAACTCATAGTTGATCGCCAGACTCCGTGGATCGAGGTTGGCCGAGCCCAGATAGACGGTGTGGTCCACCACAAAGAGCTTCGCATGTAACACCTGCGGCTGGTATTCCGCTATCTCCACTCCGCTGCGCAACAAGCGCTGGTACAGACTGTGCGCCGCCAATTGGGATACCGTCACGTCCGAGCGTCCGGCCAACAGCAAGCGCACGCGTCCACCCCGCCGGATCACCCGGGCCAGATCGCGGCGCAACCGCCAGGCCGGCAGGAAATACGCGACCACGATGCGCACGTCGCGCGCCCGCACGAGATCGCGGTGCAACGCTTGGCGAATCGGGTTGATCCCCCAACCCGGTCCGCTGAGCAGCAACTGCTCCTCCGCGTGCCGCACCACCTTTTTTGCCGAGGTCCGGCGAAAGCGGATGAAGCGCTTGTGTCGAAAATCCGCGAGCGCGAACATCGCGTCGAAGCTCGCGGCCAGTTCCCGCGCCAACCGGCTCTCCACGCGCAAACCGACATCGCTCCAGCCACAGGTTACGCCGTCGCCGTCGTAGGCCGCCGCGATGTTGAAGCCACCGATGAAGGCGACCCGCTCGTCGCAGACCAGCAGCTTGCGATGATCGCGAATGCCGAAGCGATTCAGAGCCACGGGATTGAAACTGCGCACCTCGCCGCCCAGATCGCCAGGGGGGGCAGCCACAAAGCGCAGCTGCCACAGGCCGACAAGTCCCAGTCGCGCCACGTCCTCATCGCCGGCGAAGACGAGCTGGCGCGCGGGGAAGTGAGCCTCAAAGAT
>CAZJTM010000010.1:0-16849 GCA_964548925.1 uncultured Verrucomicrobiota bacterium
TCATGCCGACAGAGTAACGCTATCAGAGACTAGAGGGAAGGGGATATGCAGATCTGCTGGTTTTGGTCTATGTTGCTGCAATTCAGATGTTTTGGAAGGGCGATAAATCAAACGCCCTTCTCGCCGTGCTAGGGGCGACATTTACTATAATGTCGCCCCGCCCTAACAGAACACATCACCCTTGCCATGCAGAGACCAACTGCCGCAGACCGGGCTTTGTGGGAGTTACTGGGCACACATGCTTGCGGCTGGAACCCACGTCCCCGCCGAACACCAAATGGAACGTGGGGGATCACGCGAACAGTGGGCAGGCCAGGCAGCGTAACTAGGTTGTCCGATGAACTCATATCAAAACCCAGTGTCTCACTATAGTTGCAGAGGCGCCTGCACACGCCGCGCCGCGAGGCGGACCCGCAAATTCGCCGCCAAGTCCGCCTCCGACAGCGACGAGCCCCTCCATGTGGTCGTGACCGTCAACGTCAGCATCGAGTTCAGCAGCACGCAGCACGCGCCGCATCCAACGGTCCTTCTGGAGCAGCATCGGCGCGCATTCACGCCAGGACATGAAATCCTTGCCCAGGGGTTGCCTGAGCCCAATCTCTAGCGCTTTCACGCCTTCGCCTTGAGGACGGCATGGACGCTGGACGCCGGCATGTCCAACTCCCGCGCAATGGCGCGTAACCCAAGTCCTTTCTTCTTCAGCTTCATCACTTCATCGCGGCGTCCGGCCAGCGTGGCAGGCCGACCCAATTTCACACCGCGTTCCTTGGCCGCCGCCAGCCCCGCGTTGACGCGCTCCCTGATAATTCCGCGCTCGAATTCCGCGACAGCCATGAGAACGTTAAGCTGAAACTTGCCGCATACGCTGTCCTCGGAAGTGTCAATGCCCTGGCTCGTGCAAACCAGCGGCACCTTGAGGCGGGCCATCTCGTCCACAATCAGAGCCAAATGCGTCAGGCTGCGTCCCACGCGATCTAGCTTGTAGCACACCAGGCGCTCGATCTTGCCAGCCCGCAAGTCTTGCATCAGCCGGTCGAGCGCCGGACGTGTCTTGGAAGCACCCGTCAGCTTTTCAGTGTAAAAAACGGTGTTCTTCCAGCCGCGCATCTTGCAGTAGCGCTTCAGCTCCAGGGCTTGAGAATCCAGTTTTTGGTCTTTTGTCGAGACCCGCATGTAAACGGCGGTGTTCATAAATGTAATGTTATCTGAACACTTCCGGCTGTCAACCGAATCCAGCCAGAAACGGTCCTTTCGCCAGGGCCGAAGGTGGGGAGGATTTCTGAACACCACTCTCGGGCTGCGTGCGCCTCGTGCCGTCGCGCCCCCACACGCCTGGCGCAATGTCCGCCTCCGGCGGCGACGTGCCACTCCACGTGCTCGCGGTCGTGACGGTCAAAATCTGCATCGAGTTCAGCGGCGCAGAACAAGCGGCACGCCCAAAGGTCCGCGCATTCACGCCGACTCTCGTTACTTTGGTCGGGTTGCCTGAGCCCGACGTGTAAGGCGAAGCCGACGCTCGAAGTGTGCCGCCTCTTGGTGTAACGGATCGCCAGCAGCACATTGGTCGGCCAGGACATCTTTTCGTTGCGCGGCTTGTTGTGAAGGTGCGATTACGGATCGGCGTTGCCCCGCCTCAATGCGCAAATCGTCATAATGGATCGCCGCCGAGGCAGCCGAAGCCACATTCAGCCGTCGAGCAGTAGCGCTGCTAGACCTTCGGGGGCGCGACTGACCTGGTGCAGTTCAACATCGCCGGCAGGGTTCAAAACCTGACCTTGATCTCGGCACGACCTCCACGCCCAAACCTCAAACCTCAACCTCAACCTCAAACCTCAACCTCAAACCTCAACCTCAAACCTCGATCTCGCTACAACCTCAAAAGGTCGTCCACACCAGCCCACATGCGAATAACGGATCGGTGGGTTCAGGACCTCGGAGAAGCCGAGGCAGGGGGGTGTCACCGGATTTCTTCGACCAATGCAGTTTTTCGTGGTCAAACCTCTTAAAGCTCTGTTCACCAGTGCTTTCCTCGCAAGAAGGCCCAAATTGTGCCTTTCGAGGCATTCCCGTTCACATCATTTTTCAAAGAAGGCTGTTCCGATGCTTGCTGACTAATCCAAGGTTTGGCGGAGGTTTCGTGCCGGCAAATGTTTTGAAAGGTCTGAACCTAAATTTTCGAGGTCTGCAAGCCCAACCGTAACTCCTGCATCGGAGTTATGCGCTACCTAGAGCTTGAGGTTTGTCCATAAATCTCGGCACCCGGCGCGGCTAGGGCGGCGGCGTGGTCGCCCGCGCAAGCAGATGCGGGTCTAATATCTCCGCTGTCCTGGTCGGAAAAGTAGGATGACAACTACCTCCTGGCAGGTTCAAGGTGAGATGCTCAGGTTTTCAGGTATGCCCTGAGCAGCCTCTTGAACAGCTTCCCGTGGTTAGGGACCTGAAGATGCAGCAACTCCTCCACGATCACACGCTTCCGAAACTCGGCGTGCTGGCGAAGCAGGTCGGCGTCGAAGGTCACGCGCCCGGTCGTCGAGCAACTACCCCACTTGCGCTTCATGGGCCGAACGTGAACGACCTTGGGCCGCACACGCATCTTCTTCGCCCATGCCTCGACCTCGGCCTGAAAGGCGTCTCGGGTCAGGGAGCGCGCCAGCGGCTTCAGTTCTTGGGGCGGCGCGGCTCTCACGGCTTGGCCCTTCGCAGCAGCTTCATCAGCTTGTCCGCCACTTCGGCGATAGCTTCGACACCCGCATCAATCAGCGCCTTGAAGATGCTCTTGCGGACTTCGCGCTCCTGTGCCTCGCTCGTTTGCCAGTGCGGATGCTGCTCGAACGCCGCCTCGACCGACCGCGCTGCCTGCAACGGGTCTTTCACGCCGTCCATCTTCAAAACGTAGAACACCGCGAAGGCTTCAGGTGAAAGCCTTGTCTCGTCCTTGAGCTTCTGCGCCTCGCGGGCGGCGCGAATGAGCCGGTGCAGTTCCTCCAGGGCCTTCTGAGTTTCCATCTGTCGGTCCTCAAAGGCGGCGGCGATCTCATCCGCCCGGTCGCCAATGGAAATCAGATACGGCTCCATGCCGCCCTTCGCGCTCACCAGCCCCTCCAACGCTTTGAGCAGATTGAACACCTTCACTGTGTCGGGCTGTTTGCTGTCTGCGATGGCTTCCAGCGCCGACACGGTGAGGGCCTGGAACTTCGTCGAGGCTTCGATGGCGCCGCTCTCGGTGTGCTTCTGGACCAGCTTCGCCGTTTTGCGCAAAAACTCCTTGTCCACCGGCTGGCCGCGTTCGTAGGCGGCGCGGACCAGATGGAACATCCGCAACAGTTCGTTGAAGTCAGCGAGGAACGGGCGCAGGAACGGGTCCGGCGACAGGATTTCGTAGATGTCCTGCAACTCGCGAAAGTACGCGTAGAAGACTTCACGGCGCTCGCGGTCGCGGAAGTGTTCCAGCACGGCCTCGACCTGCTTGTCGGCCTTCTTGCCGGCGAGGATGGGCAGGTAATCGCTGCGGCCCGTATCCATCAAGTCTGCGAACCGAGCCTGCAAGACCTCCACACCTTCGATCACGCCGGTCACGTCCTGCGAGTCGAACGCCAGCGCCTTTTCGAGTTTCTCGAAGATGCCCACAAAATCGAGGACGAAGCCGCATGGCTTGCGCCGCTGCTCGCCGTCTTCGTAGGGGCGGTTTACGCGGGCGATGGCTTGGAGCAACACATGGTCGCGCATCGGCTTGTCCAGATACATCGCGTAAAGGATGGGCGCGTCGAAGCCCGTCAACAGCTTCTCGGTAACGATCAGGATTTTCGGTTGTGCGTCTGGCTTGCGGAACTCCTTGCGCACGGCTTTCTCGTCGTCGTCGCTCAGGTAATGTCGCTTCAGGTGGTCGGCGTCTTTCTTCCCACCCTGGCTGATGACGACCTGCGAGTATCCGGGCGGCAGATGCTTGTCGAGCGCCTCTTTGTAGAAGCAACAAGCCTCGCGGTCCACCGCGACGAGAAAAGCCTTGTACCCCATCGGTTCGACGTTCTCGCGGAAATGCTTCGCCACGTACGCCGCGACCTTCTCCACCCGGTCGCGGTTTTTGAGCATGTTCCGCAGCGTGACGGCCTGCTCCAAAATCTTGTTCAACGCCTCGAAATCGCTCACACCCTCGGCCTCGGCGAGATTGAGGAACTCCTTCTCCAACGTCTCACGGTCCACGCGCAGTTCATTCGGCGCGAGCGCGTAATGGAGCGGGACGGTCGTGCCGTCCTGGATGGATTCCTTGATGGAATACTTGTCGAGGTAGCCCTTCTCGTCCTCGAAGCCGAACACCTTGAACGTGCCTTTGCCCTGGGCTGTCCGGTCAATCGGCGTTCCGGTAAACCCGAGGAACGTGGCGTTGGGCAGCGCGCCCATGAGATAGTTGCCAAGGTCGCCGCCGGTCGTGCGATGCGCCTCGTCCACGAGCACGTAGATGTTGCTGCGCTTGTTCATGTCCGCCGGCATGCCGTCGAACTTGTGGATCATCGAGACGATCAGCCCGCGATGATCCTGCTTGAGCAGCTTGCGCAGGTGTTCCTTGCTCTCCGCCACTTCAACGTGGCCGAAGCCCACGGACTCCAGGTTCCCGAACAACTGCGCTTCCAACTCGTTCCGGTCCACCAGCAGCAGCACGGTGGGGTTCTCAAAAACCGGGTCGCTGATGAGCAGCTTGGCGGTAACGATCATCGAGTAGGTCTTGCCGCTGCCCTGCGTGTGCCAGACCAGCCCGCGCTTTCGCTTCTTGTCTTTGGCCCGCGCCGCGCACTTACCTGCCGCCCGCATCTGGTGGGGACGCAGCACCACCTTGGTCAACTCCTCGTCCTTGCGCGTGAACAGGATGAAATCCGCGATCACTTTGAGCACCCGCACCGGCTGCAAAAACGATCGGCACAACGCCTCGAAATTGCCCGCCGCCTCGTCGCGCCAGTTGAACAGCGCCTTGGCCGACGTGTTCCAAGTCGCGCCGTAGTAGAATTGGATCAGGTGCGTGAGCGCGTGAAGCTGGTTCAACGCGAGGAACTCCGGCCCTTTGCGGTGGTAATACCGGATGTCGTCGAGCGCCTGCGCGATGCCATCCATCGCCGTGGCCTTCTTTGTCTCGACGATCAGCACCGGGACCCCGTTGATGAAAAACACGATGTCCGCCCGCATGTCCGGTGCGATGCCGTTGCTGAAAGTGAACTCCTCGGTGACGTGGAACATGTTCGCGCCGGGATTGGCCGCATCCATGAAGCGCACGTTGCGCTCGCGCTTCTCGGCCTCGACGAAAACGGTCTTCAGCCCGCGCAGAAACTCCCAGGCGTCCAGGTTGCCCTCGATGGTGGGCCGCACCCGCACCAGCCGCCTGACCGCTTCCGCCGCCTTGGCGGCATCGAGCACCTTCGGATTGAGCTTCTGCAACTGCGCGACGAGGACGCCATCCAGCACCGGACTGGTCGTGCCGCCGTTGCGCAGCGCCAGCGCGTCGTCTGGCGAGAGATACGTCCACCCCGCCGCGACCGCGTAGCGGACGAACGGGCGCTGGACGGAACTGGATTCAGAGCCGAGGGGCATGGCTGTCACCGGATTTGCATAAAATGCCGCCGACACGAACCGTGGTGCGCCGGGCTTATGCTATCGAAAGCGCTTCCGCTGCAATGGGATTCGCCGCTTGGTTTCATTCCGATTGCATAATGTCCGGCTTGATTGTGCCTTCTCCATGCGGTTTATGTAAAACCCATTTGGCCCCCTTGCCACGCTTGGCGCCCACGGGACGGATTGTTCCTTCCCGGCGCATTTCCTGGAGCAGATTCATGACAACATTTCGCTTCTGCGGCTCCGTCAGGGCATCCGAGAGCTTGCCGAGCAGGAGTTTGTTGAGGTCTCCCCGCTTCGCCTCCCCGAACTTTTCGAGATAGGCCACAACCATCTTCTTGTAGTACTCCTTGTCAAAAGCACGTTTCTTGATGTAGTCCGCCTTCGAGTCCGTGGCTGCGGCAACTTCGGCGGACACGAACACGTTTGGCCGTCGGCCTTCGATTAGTCGCTTGGCCTTCAGCGAGCGGAACTCCTCATCCGAAAGCGGTCGCCCCTTCTGGACCTTGTCCAACAGGATCACATTGGTCAGTTCGAGGTCGCTCCGGTTCATTAACATCCGGGTGTACTTCTCATCCAGCACCTTGCCGATGATTCGCACCTGGACGCGACCGGGGTCCGTCAGGTCGTAGTCCGGCATCGGGAAGAACCGCTGCCGCTGGACACGAAACATGCGTTTGATGCCGCTGCCAATGGTGTCAATCATGTTCAGGTTCACCATCGCCTCGGCCAGAAACCGGTTGCGGTAGCAATCGGGCGGCGCGTCACGCTGGATGACCTCCTCCACGCTGCCGGGCAGAAATTCGCCCAGGTTGGTGAACAGGAGAGAATCCGTTTCCTCGACGACGTTGATGCGTCCGGCCTGCGTGTAATCCTGGTGTGCAATGCTGTTGTGCAACGTCTCACGGATCACCCACGGGTCATATTGGGTGACCTCCGTTGGGAACAAGCTGGCGTTTGGCAGATAACGGTAGGTCAGGTTGCGAATCAGCCCGAACACTTGGTTCACCGCAAGAATGAGCGGTGGCCCGAAGTGCCGGTAATCCTTCTCCACCCCGCCCTCGCCTTTGAGCACCCAGGAAATTCGGGCGATGGCGGGCGCGAGGAAATGCTCCGCCTCGCTCCGGCCCAAGAGGACCATCGCTGTCCGGGTGATCTTGCCTTGAATAGCCAGCTTGGCCTTGTTGAGAAACATCCGGTCATCCCACTGCTTCGCCTCTGCCGCCAGCCGGGGATGCTTCTTCGCGTACTCCTGCCGGGCGAACCCGAGCGCCTCGGGATCAAGATCGTTCAGCGAAGCGCCGGGGAGCGCCTGCGCCGACCAATCTTCCCTGCGGAAAACAGCCCACAGTGCCCGTTCCTTCTCCGGGTAATCCTTGAGTTTCTTTTTGTAGGTGCCGACGCGGATGAACTCCTCCCCGCTGAAACGCACCGGCATGTAGCTGGCCGCCGGCACCTCGAACATGACCACGGGCTTGCCCTCATGGGTAAACTCGTGGATGCGGAAATCCAAGCGCGGTTGCAGCAGCCGCCCCAGCCAGTTCTCCAGCTCCTCGTTGCCCTTCTTGGTCTGGCGCGGCTTGAAGCGGGTGCCGACGACCTGGTGGGTGAGATCGTCCACGCCCCAGATGACGTAACCCTTCTCCTTCCGGTGCAGCGCGGCGGCGTTGGCGAGAGCGGACAGGTATTCGCCAATCTCCTCCGGCCTTTCGTTGTTGCACTTGAACTCCAGCCACTCGGTTTCCGTCGAGAGGCCGAGCAACTCTCGCAGCAACTTGTTCAGGACGTTGTCGTTCATTTGGTGAACTCCGGCAGGCGGAGGCGGACGGTCAGCAGGTGGTGGAGCAGTGACGTGAACAGCGCGCCCAGCGCCGCCCGGCGCGACGCCAACGCCGCCAGCTTCGCGTCCACCGCCGCCAACTGCCGCCCAATCTCCCGCTGCTCGGAAAGAGCAGGAAGAGGCACAAGCGTTCGCTTGACCGCGCCCACATTGAGGTGCTGCTGTGCGAGGCCAACTTGGGCACTCAATGCCTGCCGCCTTCCAGCGGGAGAGTTGAAGAACCGACTCAGGTATTCGCTCGTCACTTTGTCCTTCCTCGTGCGGGCGATCACCAAGTCAATGCAGTTTGCACCATCATATTCCGGCGGCACCACACAGGAAGTGCCAGGATAGCCAGTGCGGACGATAAGCACGTCGCCAGTGCGCAAGCGCGACTTAGAGAGCGCCCCTTCGCTTGCGGTCTTCGAGAAATAGACCATGTCCGCTGCCTCGATCTTGTCCTCGCGGATATTCAAGGAACGAAATGCAGGCACACCATCATTCACATAATGGCTCGCGGGCTTCACCACGACGCCAACGGTAATCAACTCACAGAGCGACACAGCCGGAACGAGAGGCCATCGCTCGGGGATCTCTCCAATCTCGGTTTCCTTGAGCGGGACGTGGGCGGCTTGGGGGAAGGGGACGGGGCCGTAGGTGAAGAGGTGGTGGAGGAGGCTCTGCTTGAGTTGGCGCGTGGCGGCCAGCACCCGCTCGCACGCCGCCTGCGCCCCCTGCACCGTCCGCAACACCCCCGCAATCGCCCGCTGCTCGGGAAGGGGAGGAACAGGAATTGGGAACGCATCGAGCGCCTCTTTCGGCAAGCGCTGACGGCCTGTCGCCCCCTGCATCTTCGACGCCAGACCGTGGCGGACTGAGGGCAGCGTGAGGAAGAGGGCAAGGAACTCGCTGGTCAAGCGTTCACCGCGAAGCGGATAGATCTCAGTGGAAGTCATGCCCCAACCGCCGGGGATTTCGCGAGCGATGCCGAGTTTGCCGTTTTCCAAGCAGGGCGTGATCTTAGCCAGCAAGACATCGCTCTCCGCGAACGGCACTCCGCTGCGGACTTCATCGGCAGAGCGCATTTCCCAGCGCGTGGTCGGAAGCCCGTCATTCGGCAGAAGCGCCATCGGAATGAATGGAATCTTCGCATTCGTCCCAGCCAAGCCGCCACGCGATGGCCGTGAGGACTTCGCCACTTCGTCGAGCCGCGCAACTCGCCATCCCTCCGGCAACTCGGTTTCTTCCGCCCTTTCAGGGCTTGGGGTGTTTGGGTTGGCCGGGTTCCCAGGGCGTTGCCCTGGGCTGACGGATTGCACCCCTTCGGGGTTGGGACATTCACGTTGGGGCGTGTTTAAGTGGCGTTGCCTTGGGCTGTTGGCTTTCGCCCCTTCGGGGCTGGCAGAGTTTAACGCCAAGGCGCCAAGGCGCGAAGGCGCAAAGGGCAATTCCTCGCTTTGCGTCTTGGCGTCTTTGCGTCTTGGCGTTGTCCTCCGACTCATTCGTGGTAATCGTCCCGGCCCATGAGCACCTTGCGCAGTTGCGCCTCCGTCACATGCGGCCACTTCAGTTTCCGCAGCCAGCGGTTGGTTTCCGCCACGTCGAAGGCTTCGGCGTCGAACGCGCCGCCCAGCCATTCCATCATGCTCTTGTGCTCCGGGTGTCTCCGGTTCTTGAGAATCTTCAGCAGCTTGGCGTAGCCCCACACGCCGCCGCTATCTTCCGGCGGACAGGCGCGAGCGCCGTCGAGGCAGAGCGCGAGCGTGGCGGCGGCAGGGTCGGGCGGCAGTATCTTTTCCACCGCGATCTCGTGTTCCCACGAGTCGCCGAAGTCGTACTCGTAGCCGAAGGC
Source organism: uncultured Verrucomicrobiota bacterium (assembly GCA_964548925.1). Classification (GTDB taxonomy): domain Bacteria; phylum Verrucomicrobiota; class Verrucomicrobiia; order Limisphaerales; family MWDV01; genus MWDV01. The sequence continues at coordinate 9,270 of CAZJTM010000010.1, forward strand.
GATTTTCTCGCGTGGCGCGATCAGTTGGAGGGTGAACTTGCGTTCTTCGAGGACTTCCGGGTCGCCCTCGTACTCGGCAAAGTCCTGGCGGGTGTCGGAGTAGAACTGCCCAGCGACTATGAACTGGTGCAGATGGCTGTTGGTCCAGCCGATGGCCACTTGCAGGGCGGCGTGCAGCCAGTCGAGGCTGGCGTTGCCGGGCACTTGCAGCCGCCGCCAAATGACCGGCTTCGAGCCGAGCAAAACGACCTTCAGCAGGTAAACCGGGGCGCTGCCCTTCCCGGCAGTGGGTTCGATGACGGAGATCATGCGTTGGTCCTTTCCGGTCCGCCGCCCGGAGTCAAGGTTCGGCGGGGTTTTCGTCGCTGGCCGGAGGCTTGGATGCCAACAGTTTTCGGCAAGCGGACTCCAGGTCATCGAGCTTGTGCTGCACGATGTCCCAGATGATCTCCAGGTTTATCCCGAAATAATCGTGAATCAGGATATTTCGCAGGGCGACGATCTTGCGCCACTCGGTTTCCGGGCAGCCCTGGCGGAGCGGTTCGGGCACGCTGCGAGCGGCTTCACCGATGACCTCCAAGTTGCGAATGACGGCGTCCACGGTCTTTTCGTCGGCCCTGAAGGCGGCGAAATCCATCGCGCCGACATGGCGCCGAATCCGCCCGATGGCTTCGAGGATGTCGTCCAGGTAAAGGCGGTGATCTCTAGGCATAGACGGTTTCGGCGAGCACGCGGGGCTTGATTCGCGGCTTGAGGCTGTCCGCCAGGACCAAGTCCACTGGAGACTGAAAAAGGTCTTCGAGGAAGAACTTCAACTCCATGTAGTGATCGAACGTCGGCTGCTCGAACTCGACGAGCACATCCACGTCGCTGTCGGGGCGGGCCTGACCGTGAACCGCCGACCCAAACAGGCCGATGCGGCGGACGGAGAACCGCTCCATCAACGTCGTCCGGTGCTGGTTCAACAATCGAATCAATTCATCTCTGGCGCGCATAATGACGGGTGGAAGTTACGTTGCGGATTAGCTCAATCCAAGGCGTTTGAGCACTTTCTCCAGCTCGCGGTTGGCGGTATCCAATTCCTCCTCGGCTTCGCGCAGTTCCACCACGGCTTCGTCCAGCGGCAAGACTTCGGCCTGTTCGCCCACGGAGACGTAACGGCTGGGGGAGAGGTTGAAGTCGTTTTTGGCCGCGTCAGCGGTGGTGATGATGGCGGAGAGGCCATCCACGGCACGCCAGTTCAGGTAGGCGTCGGCCAGGGCGGTGATGTGCGCGGGTTCGAGGTAGTTCTTGGGCCGGCCTTTGCTGAACTGTTTCGAGCCGTTGACGAGGAGCATTTGCCCGGGGTGCCGCTTGCGCCGGTTCACCACGAGGATGATGCCAGGCGCGGTGGTGTTGTAGAACAGGTTTTCCGGCAACAGGAACACCGCCTCGACGAGGTCCTCGGTCACGAATGCCTTGCGGATGTCGCGCTCCTTGTTCGAGCCCTGGTTGCCGCTGCCCCGGCTGACGGCGCCGGTGTCGAGCACCACGGCCAGCTTGCCGGCGTCGGCGAGCGAGGCGGCCATGTGTTGCACCCAGCCCCAGTCGGCGCTGGACGTGGGCGGCACGCCGCGGGTGAACCGGCCAAAGGTGTCGTTCTCGTAGCTGGCGGCGGGGAATTTCTGATTCCACATCGGATTGGCCGTCACGCGATCAAAGCGCCGGAGCGAACCGTCCGCCTGGGTGAACGCAGGGCGGTGGAGTGTGTCGCCCAGCGCGATCTCGGCCTCCATGTCGTGGATGAAGGCGTTCATGCGCGCCATCGCAAACGTGGCGGGATTGATCTCCTGGCCGAACAGCCGCAGCGGCGCGACCCGGTCGGGCAGACGCATGTGGCCGTTCTTCTTCACGCCGAATTTCTGGACCAGGCGCAGGTGCGACTTGATGAGCAAGCCGGCGGACCCGCAATTCGAGTCATAGACGGTCTGGCCCGGCTCGGGATCAAGGACGTGCGCCATCAGGATGGCGACCTCGCCGGGTGTGTAGAACTCTCCGGCACTGCTGCCTTGGCCTTCGGCGAACTTGCGCAGGAGATACTCGTAGGCGTTGCCAAGCAGGTCCGGCTCCACGTCGTCCAGGCCGAGGCGGTGGATGCTGAGCCGCTGGACGAGAGCGCGCAGGCGGTCGTCGTCGAGGATGCGCTGGCCGGCTTGCGTGGCGTTGAAGTCGGTCACGTCAATCACGCCCTGGAGGCGCGGATTGACCTTGGCGACGGCGCGGACGGCGTCGGTGAGGTATTCGCCCACGCCCTTGGTCTGCTTGGCGACGTTGGCCCAGCGGGCGTTGTCGGGGACGAAGAAGCGGACGAGCTTGTGGTCGGCGTCGGCGAGCTTGAGGGCCTTCTGCTGGCTGCCGAAGTCCTGTTCGAGCCGTTTGATCTCGTCCTCAAACACGTCGGAGAGGCGTTTGAGGAAGATCAGCGGCAGGATGTAATCCTTGAACTTGGGCGCGTCCACCGGGCCGCGAATGATGCAGGCAGCTTCCCAGAGCCAGGATTCAAGGGCCGTGATGTCGAGACTCATGCGGTCGTTCTGGATGTTTCCTCAATGCCCATAGCGCGGGCGAGCATAGTTCTCGCAGCGAAAGTGGCAAGTGCGGACTGCCGCAGCGCGGACTGCCGCAACGGCGAAGCGATAGCTGCCTCAAGCGCTCCAGCCCGCGCTCCTTGGGCCGCTGCAATCGCCGAAAGCGCGCTGGCGGCCCGCAGCGGCCTGGCCCTGGGCTTTTGAGGGCCTGGTCTGGAACTGGGCGACGGGCCGGCGGCAATGCCGCAATGGCCGCATGCCTGTACCCTGCCGCCGTAAGCCCGTCCACCTGGAGCAACAGCCCGAAGCGAATCACGTGCGTTTCGGATCGCCGGTCAGCCGTGCGTCCTAGGAGTTGCCCCCGCACGCCGAGCCGGCGAGACGACCGCAAGGCAAATGACTCCAGCCCCCAAGCCCCGGTGCCGCTCAAGAAAAAGGCTGGCGGGCAGGCTAGGCTTGGGCTATGCCGTACCCGTAAACGGCTTTACAAAAAAGCCCAGCGACCAGCAAGAAAAGCGACGATCAGACCTAAATTCAAATTTGCGTAGCTCCGGCTACAGCCTCACGAGAAACCTTGCGATTTTCAAATGGGAGGCCAGCCGCCAGCACGCGCCCCATCGGGCGCGGCTTGGTGCGTCTTCCCATTGGGCCTCGCAAGGGCCTCTCGTGTGGGCGCGTTGAGTTCGCGCCCTTTTGGCTGTGGTTCGTAGCTCTGCACGGAGAAAACTTATGAACCAAAACCAAAACACACCCCGCACGAAAACCTTCGTCACCATCACCATCCTCGCCCTTGTCCTGACCTTTCAGGCTTTCGGCCAGACATACACCGTCACAGACCTCGGCACCTTGGGCGGAGCAGGCAGCACCGCCGAAGCCATCAACAACTCCGGCGTTGCAGTGGGCTGGGCACATACTGCCGGCGGAAGCCCTCACGCCTTCGCATTTACGAACGGCCCGCTCAAGGACTTGGGCACGCTCGGCGGACTGAACAGCACCGCTTTCAATCTCAACGATGCCGGGCAGATCGTCGGTTTCGCCAACGCCACGGGCAGCAGCGCACAACGGGCCTTTCTATACAACGGCAGTACCATGCTGGACTTGGGTGCTGCCCTACCTGGAAGCACCAACAGCATTGCCCGTTCAATCAACAGCTCGGGCGTCATCGTCGGGGAGTACCACACCGCCAACGGTCACCAGCGTCCCTTCGTTTACACCAACGGCGTCGCGCAGGACTTGGGCTTTGACGGCTTCGCCAATGACATCAACGACCTCGGACAAATTGTCGGCGTGGACAGATCAGCCGGCGGCGGTCAAGGCTTCATCCTTACGGGCGGCCAAAAGACGTACGTCGGTACGCTGGGCGGAAACGACACCGGCGCCCACCGGATCAACAACACCGGCACGGTGATCGGCAACTCCATGACGGGCGGCGGGCAGTACCATGCTTTCGTTTATCACCACGGCACGATCCGCGACCTGGGCACGCTGGGCGGAGCCTCCAGCGCGATCGGCGGCATTAACAGCCAGGGCTTGATCGTCGGCGAAGCCCGCAACAGCCAGGGCAACTTGCGCGCCTTCATCTATCGCAACGGCGTGATGCTGGATTTGAACAATTTCATTCCGCCGGCCTCCGGCTGGGTCCTGACCAGCGCCACGGCCATCAACGATAGTGGTCGCATTGTGGGCGCCGGCCAGTACAACGGCCAGACCCGTGCCTTCCTGCTTATTCCCGATAACGACCTTAGCATCGCGTTGTACGCAGGACTCACGATCAATGGCATCGTCGGGCGTACCTACCGCATTGACTACCTGGACGCGGTCACTCCCAGCAGCACTTGGCTGGAGCTGACCAACATCGTGTTGCCGACCACCCCGTACTTGTTCCTCGACGCCCGGCCCCTGGCATACCAGCGGTACTACCGCTCCGTGCTCTTGCCGTAAGTACGGGTATCCGCTGATCCTATCGCGAAAGACCATTTCATTATGAGCGCCAAAGCGACATTGCAAAGTCTCGCCGAGAGACGGAGGGCAGAGGCCCGTCGTTTACGAGAGCAGGCCACGGCTGCAACGACGCCGAAGGAGAAGATGGAACTTCTAAAGAAGTTGCTGAACTTCGCGGACGTACCAGTGGTGATGAAAGAAATCCACGCCGCATTCACAGCGCTCAACGAGCTGCCGGTGTTGGACATCAACCGACAAGATGAAATTAAGCATTGGTGCGGGTATCTTCGCTCCTTGCCCGCTGAGGAAGCAATCCGGCGGGCCAAGCCGCTTCAGCCGGTTGCCGGGGATTTGATCGGGCGAGCCAGAGATGAATACGACAGGCTCGTGAGATGGGTCATGTTCGGGGAGAAGCCGGCGTAGCGGTGCCGTTGCCGAACATGCCGTACGAAATCACGCGGATTGGGTATGCGCCGGCCAAGCACCCGCTCAACGTGGCGGTGCGCGCCTGTTTCAAGAGAGCAGGCTTCCAGAACATACGGCTTTGGTTGAACCGTGACCTCTCGATGCTCAGTTTCCGCTTTAAGCTGGGCAAGCATCCACCGTTCGTTTCGCGCAAAGAAGCTCGCGAGGAACTTCGACGACAACTTGCAGAGGTCGGGATCGAACCATGCCGTGGTGAGCCGTTTGTGGAGGAGTTTCAAGGTGACCAAGTGGACGGAGCGTTCTGCCCGCCGGATGCTACTGGCCCGGCAGTGGCAGGTTTGGTGGACGCGGCCATGCTAAAACGGAAGCCGACTGAGTGCTTTGGTGAATAGTTAAGTCTGTGATACGTACATCGTCTCAGCCAGACGCCCCGGCGACTGAGTGCGTTACCAGCGCCTCCTGCTCACCACCGACTTTTGAGCGCATCGCCCGGCTGGTCGAAGCCGTGCGCAGCCCGCGTCTGGCGCGAGCCTGGCAGGCGTGGTGGGATTTCAAGCATCCGGGCCAGGCGATCGTAAACGATCTGGGCGTTGACAGCGCGCCCAATGTGCCCGACCCTTCAACCGTGAATTCGACTTAGTCGTCCAAAATCACTTCGCCAGTTCTGCGGCGAAGTGCTTCTCCATTTTTGCACCACATGGCGGTGCTATGTACAGCGCAGCTCTGCTTGCTTTCGGTTGCTGCCTGAAAGTAGCGCCGGCAACGAGCGGAGCGCGACTTGAACAGGCGTTTGGGTCCAGCACCGCCACGTAAACACGAAAGGCAATATGATGAACGACAACGAACCAGTCCCGACGATCGAGGAAAGACTGCAAGCAGGCCACTACTTCCGGCAAATGCTTAGCAACGTTGAGCCCGACCACGTGCCGGAAATGCTCTACATGCTGTACCTGTTCGGGCACGGCGGAAAGCCGCTCCGTGTCCCTCCAGGGCACTGGCGGATGCCGATGCCATTCGGGTACATGTTGCACGGAGAGGGACCGGTCGGTGTGGCTATTGAGCCGCCGCCGATCCGCGAAGAAATGCCGATGCGTCCACGGTTCAACACGCTGAGCACAGCAGAAGTCCTCGCGCTGTGCGCGCAGGCCCGGAACATGAAGCGGCCCGAACGCGACGAGATTGTCGCGCAGCTCTACGGGCTGGTTATGGAGCAGTGCGAGGCCGAGGCCGTGGAAGCGATCGAGCTGCTGACGTGCTATTTGATCGAAGGTGAGGTCGAGTAGGGGTTCGCCGGTTGTCTGGCAGTCGCCGCCCCCCCCGCAGCTTCCCGCAAACACACCCTGCGCCCCGTCCACCGTCAGGCGCAAGGGCGGCCAATGTGTAGCACGGGGAAGCGATGAAAGAGTTGCGACAGTATTTGCGACAGTATTCGAGCAAGCAGCCACGCTCAGTCCCGCACGCAAAAACACCGTTCCTGAGCAATGTTATCAGGGAGATCGTGGCCGTTGGTGAAGTGTTTGGAAACCGCCTGAAACTGCCAAAATTGGAATTTTGAGTCTAGCGCGTCTGCCAATTCCGCCACATCGGCCACCTGCGGATCAACGCCCCACTACGGGCCGCTGACCTGGACCGGACTGTTGCCACGGATGCTGCACCAGTATTGCCGCGAGAAACGCCGTGCAACGCCATGCATTCCAAGCGCAAGGTCCGGTCCACGCCGGTAGGAATACACAAGGCCCGCGCCAACCGCAAGCGCCCAATGCGTTCCACTTCGTGGCTGGTCCGGCGGATCGGCGTCAGGGCGCCAGCTTCACACGGTAGAGCCCTTGCGGGGCATTGCTTGATCCCGTATCCCACCAAACGAACGGCGGCACAGGCGACTCGTTGGTTGCGATTGGCAGCCAGGCACTCGGACTTGCCTCCGCGGCGCGCTCAATGATGTAGTCCGGGCCCGCGTCGCCATAAACGATGAGGGAGAAACGTCCAGTCGTGTAGGCGGGCAGGGCCAGCGTGGGAGGCGCGGGCTGGAGGACGCTGACGAGGAAACTCTGCGTGGCCCCCAGGACTGGCGTGCCGTTGTCCACGACCCTGACCACCAGCAGGTTGGTCGAGGGCGATTGGGCGATGGCCGGCCGCCATGCGATCCGACCGGTGGAAGGATCGAGCGTCGCGCCGCGTGGGGCGCTCAGCAGGCTAAAGGTGAGCGTTTGCGGCGGCAGGTCCGGGTCGGTGGCGAGGTTCGTCACAAGCAGGGTGCGTCCGGCCACGAGGACGATGTCGGCGATGGGGGCGAGTTGCGGCGGATTGTTCACTTCGGCGACGGTGACGGTGAACGTGTTGGTCGCCTTAAGTTGCGGCGAGCCGTCGTCAGCCAGGATGGTTTTGAGGGTGAAGACGCCCGGCCCTTGGGCCTCGCTGGGTGTCCAAGTGATGATGCCGTTCGTGTCAATCACTGCACCGGTGGGCGGGTTCTCCAACGTATAAGTCAGCGCGTTGGCGGGCAGGTCCGCGTCGGTGGCAGTGTTCGTCACGGTGAGCAGGACGAGTTCGTTGATCGTGCGATTAGTCTGCACGGGCAGAACGGGGGCGAGGTTCACTTCGGCGACGGTGACGGTGAACGTGTTGGTCGCCTTAAGTTGCGGCGAG
>CAZJTM010000010.1:16949-43604 GCA_964548925.1 uncultured Verrucomicrobiota bacterium
GCGGGTTCTCCAACGTATAAGTCAGCGCGTTGGCGGGCAGGTCCGCGTCGGTGGCGGTATTGGTCACGGTGAGCAGGACGAGTTCGTTGATCGTGCGATTGGTCTGCACGGGCAGGCCGGGGGCGACGTTTACCTCGTTGACGGTGACAGTTAGAGGTTGCATGGCACTCGCCGGCGGTTCGCCGCTGTCCGTCACGCGGACAGTGATCGAATAACCGCCCGGACCTTGCGCCTCGGTGGGCGTCCAGGTGATCAGGCCGGTGGTCGGGTTGATGACCATGCCGGCGGGCGCGCCGGTTTCTAACGAGAAGGTCAGCGTCTGCGCGGGGATGTCAGGATCGCTGGCGCTGTTGGTCACGATCAGCAACTGCCCTTCCGCAATGGCGCGCGGGCCGAGGGGCAGAAGCACAGGCGCGGCGTTGACTTCGTTGACTTGGACGTTGAAGGAGCGGGTGTCGCTCAACGGCGGCACGCCGCTGTCCGTCACGCGCACCGTGATGGCATAGCTGCCGGGGCCTTGCGCCTCGGAAGGAATCCAAGTAAACACGCCCTCGGCGGTAATGCCGGCCCCGGGCGGGGCGCCGGGATCGAGGCTGAAGGTCAGGACTTGCGCGGGCAGATTCGGGTCCGTGGCGGTGGCGGTGAAGGTGAGCAGCGAACCCTCGCCCACCGTTCGATTTGGCAACGCGTCCAACGCGGGCGGTTGGTTGGCCTGCGCAAGGTAGTTTGGCTCTCGCGGCGTGGGGTCTGGCATGAAGTAGATATTGGCCGAGCCATCGCCGAAGCGCCCCTGGCTCACATCATTGGTCTGGGGGCCAAACGTGATGGCGTCCACCATCACGCCGCCGGGCGCGAACAGGCCGATCGCCTCGCCGGATTTGTCGAGCTTGAAGTTTGCGTGCAAGTCACGCCCCGGCGCGTTTTGCCCCGTTTCCTCGTCGGCCCAAACCAGCAGAAAACCTCCGGCGGCGAGCATGGTGCCGGATGGGATTTTCCACTTCGTTTTGTTCGTGAGCACGTCCGTGAGGTAATACCCGGAGAGGTCCACACTGTCCGCGCCCGCGTTGTAGAGTTCGAACCAATCCTCGAATTGGCCGTCGGCCGGATCCGCCAGCGTGGTGGAGTTTTCGGCCATCCACTCGTTGATAAACACCGGGACGGGCAGGCCGGCGGGGTTGTTCGTCGCCCCGGGGGTGGGGATGGTGAAGACTTGTCGTCGGCTGACGTTGGCGTCTGGGAAATCCCCATACGAGCGGCCCACGCTGGCCACGTTGTAGTTCAAGAAGTCGAGGACGTTGGTTTCGCCGTTGACGAGGTGGGCCAGCAGCAGCGAGCCGCTGCCGGGGGCGAGCCGGAAACTGGTGTGCCACTCGGTCGTGGTGGATTCACCAGGCTCGCCGTCGAGCCAGACAATGAGGAACTGACCGGGCTGGATCGAGGCGCTCGCCGGGAAAGGCCAGGCCAGCGGGTCCGCGTAGTTCGTGGAGAGGTAGAAGCCGGAGAGGCTGATGGCGTTCGGACCGCCGTTGTAAAGTTCCACCCACGGATCGCGGTCGCCCATCCGGTCGGCGATGCTGTTGGTCACGCCAGCGCCGTTGAGCGGCAGCAGTTCGTTCAGCCAGAGCGTCGGGAAGGCGGGGCGGGTGGCGCGCACGGAATTCGTGGTGCCGGGCGTGTACAGGGCGAGGTTGCCTCCGCCCGCCGAGTAATCCGCATCCAGCTTCAGACCAAACACCAGGTCGCTGCTGCCGGCGCTGACTTGATGGACTTCGACCGCGAGCACGTTAGTGCCGGTCTTGAGCAATGTGGTTTGCACCGTGAACGGGCCTTCGTAAGCGGCATCACCCACCGTGCCCGAGGCCAGGGAGGCATAGAAGGCCGGGTTGTCTGGCACGCGGACGTCGAACAGGCGCTGGCCGTTCAGGTAGAACACCGCCCCGTCATCCAGCAGGGTGGTGAACTTGAGCGAGACGCCGGTGAGGGGCCCGGAGTAGTTGAACGTAGTGCGGAAGTAGAAGGTCGTGCGCCCGCTGTTGTCCGCCAACGGAGTGCGGATCGGCTCGGGCAGGCAATTGCACTCTTCATCCGCCAACACGCCTTGTCCGGCGGGCCAGGCGGAGTCGTTGTAGTTGGTGGCGGTCCAATTGACGCCGTCGAGGTTGGCGGTCTGGTTGTATCTCCACGTGTTCGACCATGTGACGAGCGTCTGCGGTTGGGGTGTCGGCTGGTTGGTCAGCACCGTCGCCCAGTTGGCCACGCGGTTGTTGTCCTGGACCGGATCAATCAACTGCAACGAAGGCCCGGTGCCGTCCGCGCTCGCCGGCCAGGGCGGGTCGTCATCGTAAGTCACCTGGTCAATTACTTGGTCGAGATCGGGTGTGGCGCCCGGTTGGATGAGTTGGATCGTCTCGCCGCCCTTGTCGAAACTCCCGTCAAAGGTTCCCGCAACAGGAATGGCCAGGCCATAAGTGCGCGCGAACTCCTCCGCGTCTTTGACGAACACGAGGTAGGCGCCCGGCTGCAAAATCGTCCCTGGCGGGATGGTGCCGTCCAACCCGTTGAGCCGCCAGTTGGAGAGGTCGTACGCGGTGTTGGTGGCGGCGTTGTACAACTCGATGAAGTCCGCGCGCGGGGTCGCCGGGTTGTACATGATCTCGTTGATGACGATGCGGTCCTGCGGGGGTTCCAGCGTCCCGGTGAAGGTGACGGCCAGCGAGGCGGAGGCGCCGGACACGGTTTGGCCTTTGTTATTCCAGCCTTGGATGTTCAGCGAGTTGACGCCGGGTTGCAGGGCCACGCGAAGCGTCCACGCGGTGACCGAAGTCCAGGTGGGTTGGGCGGCGACGCCGTTGACTGTGATCGTTGCCACGCCGATGGGTGCGGTGCCGGACAAGGTGATGAGATTGCGGTTGGTGCTGAAGGTGGTGGGGCCGTTGACCGCGAAGGTCGCGGCGACCGTGGCCAGTTGCGACGCGATGTAACTTGAGCGGGCGGCGACGTAGTCCTTCATGCCTTGCAATGTTCCGGAGTCGGGGCCGACTCCAGCCGCTGTCAGTCCGTTGTGAATCGTATCCACGCGAGCGGCGAAGGTCGTCGCGTTCAACGGTCCGGCCAGGGCATCCTCGAAGGCCCGCCAATAAGCGCGCTGGAATTCCGGGAAGTCGCGCAGCCGGGTCATCATCGGCGCGTTGCCGCCGAAGAGCGAGGCGGTGTCCCAATCGCCGCCGACGTTAAAGACGAAGTCAATGTCCCAGGGGATCAGCACCCACGGGCCTTGCTCCGGCTTGTAGGCGTACATGTTCTTCCCGCGGTTGTAACCGTAGCTGTCCCAGTTGCCCACGATGCGCTCCATGGCCAGGATGCGCATCCACTCCTCAACGTCCATCGTGCTCGCGACCCGCGACCGGTAGGGCTCCGGCTGCGTCGCGTTCACGGCGTCCACAAGCGCGAAGAGGTTGGTGAAATCGTTCGCCGATTCGCGCACGGAGCGCGGGCGCCACGTCCAGCGGTAGCGCGCCGTCTTCTTCGCCCCCCCGGTGGTGGTGAAGTTCTCCAACGTGGCGTCCACGTTCCCGAGCATGTTGTCACCCGTGTCGTTGAACTCGAACCAATCCTCGATCTTGTGCAGGCTGCCGGCGTCGTCGTTGGGGAAGAACTGCTTCACAACCTCGCGATCCGGCTGCTGCGAATCCTCATAGACGTTGCCGCGCTGCTGGCCGTTGAAGAATACCCGGATGTGGCGCCGGTGCAGATAGGGCGCACCCAGCTTGCGTCCGATCCAGAACGAGGCCTGCTCGGCTTGGTAGGTTGGGTCGCTGTGCAGGTTGCCAATCGTGGCCAGCACGAAATCATCCGCGCCCAAAACCGTGTCGTCCTTGGCCAGATTCAACTCATAGTCGCAGGCACCCGCCATCGGCCCGGAATAACCGGGGGTGTGCCACGGACTGCCGCTGTAGAGCGTGCCGGCGTTGTAACAGACCCGCGAATCGCCGTACACGAACGTCATGTCCAGCGGATGATTGCTTTGCTTCTCGCGCGCCGCCCAGCGGTTCACGTTTTTCTGCGACACCCACAGCCGGTACGAGCCCAGTATTGGCAGGCCCGCCGGTTCGCCAAAGCTCACGAGGCACTCGCGATCCGGCGCGTCGGCGGGAAAACGGCTAACAACCGACGGCGTGCCGGCATCTTGCGTCTCCAGGTAAAAAGCCACCCTCACCCCGGCGGCCTGGCCGGGAATTGTGCCCGAGTACAAGCCCGCGCCCCGATAGGCGAGTGGGAAGGTGACGAGGTTGGTGTCCGGATCCACCCGATACTTGAGCGTGGCGGCCGCCAGCCCGTCCGGGTCCTCGATTTGGGCCGTGATCGTGATCGCCTGGCCGGCGGCCGGCAGCACGGGCCAATGGCTGACGGCGGAGATGGCCGGACCGGCGTTGGTCAGGAATCGCGTGTTGCGCGCTCCAGGCGAGCCAAAGGCCTGGGTGGTCAGGATGCCGCCGGTGGCCTCCAGCCAGTTGCCGTGCAGGCGGAGCAGGATTTCGGGATGCCCCTTCAGCCACTTCACGCGGGCGCGCAACGTGGCGGTGGAGCCCTGCGAGAGCGTTTGCGAGAGGACGGTGCGAATGCGGTTTGCTCCGGTGTCCCCGCGGCCGGAGGCGACGACGCGCAGACACCCGCCGCTGTAACCGCCGCTGGACTGCCACACGGAGTCCTGGTGCGTGCCTTGCACGTACCAGCCGTTGGCGTTGCTGTCAAAGGTGCCGTTGACCACCACGTTCGCGCCGCCTTGGGGAATGACCTCGACGTTGTCCACGAGGCATTCGCCCTCGCCGAGCAGAAACAGTTGCAGTTGATCGGCATTGGCCATCGCCCCCCAATCCAACAGGCCGGTGAATTCCACCAGCGTCCAACCGCTCTTGGCCGTTTCGTCGCTGTCCGCCCAATTCGACGCCCGGTTTCCATTGCCGCGCGCGTCGGTGCGCTCCAGGCTGCTGCCGCCGCCATCCGCCCAGCGGCCCCAGCGACCGCCCGTCGCGTACGTCAATTCGTCCACGGTGATGTGAATCTTGTTCGTGACGAACTGCCCGAGTTGGTTGGTGGAAACCAGGTCGTCCAGTTTCGTCAGCCGCACCGTGTCTCCGCCATCGCCCAGCTTGCCGCTGTATTCACCGAGGACCAGCGCAGGATCGAGGCTGGGCTGCGCCAGCAGGAGATTCGTCCGGCTGCTGGCCACCACCGCGTAGCCGCCGGCAGCCAGACTGGCGCCAGACGGAAAGTTGAAACTGATCCCGCCGCGCAGCCGCCAGCCGGTCAGGTTCACCGCATTCGTGCCGCGATTGTGGATTTCCACAAACTCGTGGTCGTCGTTTTCGGTGACCGGATGGTAGTGCAGTTCATTGATGACCACATCGCTGAGCAGCGGGCGGGCGTTGGGATTGCCGAGGGTGGGTTGGCTCAACCGGCGAAACGCGGGCGCTCCATCGGGGTGGCGGCCAAACGCCACGCCGTTCTCCTGCGCCTCGAAGCGCAGCGCGTCCACCACGCGGCTGCCGTCGGACGCGATCAGATAGACCGTCTCGCCGGAGGCATCCAGGGCGAAGCCAAGCTGGGTTTGGGTAAAGGCCAGCCGGCCCAACGCCGGGATGCTGGTCCCGGCCGGAACAACGAACCGGTTCGTTGTTGGATCGTCCGTGAGGATGCAGTTGCCCAAGTCCACCGAACTGGAGCCGTAATTAAACAACTCGATGTAGTCCTCCAACGGCGGGTCCGTATGCGCGAGGATTTCGTTGATCAGGACCGTGCGGCGCGGATTGGAAGTGGGCGTGTCCGCCGCTCCGGGCGAACCGCCCATCCGATCGCTGGCGGACCAGGCCCGCGCTTCGCCCTCGCCGTAGGACGGCCGCGCCAGCACCAGCGAGTGGCCGGCGCCGTCCGGCGAAACCGGCCACGGCGGCTCATCATCGTAAGTCACCTCCAGCAACACGGAATTCAACTCGTCGCGGAGACGGATTGTGCCGCCGCCGTTGTCGAGGATGTTGGTGGCGTTGCCCGGCGTGGAATTGGTGAGCGGCCCGAGGACGTTCGCCAAGCCGAAGACAGCCTGAAGGTCCGCCGGTCTGGGAGCGACGACGCGGTAACCTTGCGCCGGGATGGTCGTTCCCGCCGGGAACGTGTAGTCCACGCTGCCCGAGAGCCGGTAACCGCTCAGGTCTTCGGCCCACGGTGCGGAATTGTAGATCTCGATGAACTCCAGGTTGCGCCCGTCTGCCCGGTTGGTCGGGTGATACATGATCTCGGTGACGGCGAGGGCGGTGCGGCGGCTGGAGGGGCCGGCGGGCTCGTTGGTGCCGATCACGTACCGGACATCCAGCGGGGTGTAGCTTGTGGCAAACGCAAACTGGCTGTTCGGCAGGATGGGGTTCGGCGTTTGTGCGCAATCCCGGACGTTGTTGACGGTGAGCGTGTAGTTAAGGGCGGGATTGAGCGGAGTCGTCCGGAGCGCCACCACGGACGGATCTTGCAGCAGGAGCACCCCCAGCACACTGGCGCCGTTGTTCAACGTGTAGTTGCCGGCCAACCCCGCCGAAGCCGCTTCGACCGGTTCGGAGAACGCCACCATCAAAAGTTGGTCGTCGCCCAGGTTTCGCACCGAAACCAGCGTCGGGCGCGTAGTGTCCGGAAGCACGGTCAGCGTGGCGGTGGCGCTATTGCTCCAACCGAGAGCGTTGGTGACCGCGCAGAAGAAGGTGCTGCCGCTGTCGCTCAGCCGCACCGGCGACAAGGCGCAGGCGCTGGTAGTGGCGCCGGGGAGATTTGTGCCGTTGCGCTTCCACTGGTAGCTGGCGCCAACCGTGCGGGCGAGTTGCACGCTGAAGGTGGCAGTGCCGCCCTCGGTCACCGCGACGTTGACGGGCTGCTGGACGAAAACGGGCGGCCCCAGACCATAAGGGACGCAGCGCGAGGCGGGGATCGGTTCCTCCATCGTGCCCGACGGCAGCCGCCAGCGCACGGCCAGGTTGTCCCCGCCGCCGCCTTCCTTCATCAGGGCCTCGATGTAATAGCGCTTTCCCGCCGTGAGCGAAATCAGGCTCGACTGCTGGCTGCCTTCCCAGTCCCAGGTGCGCGAGGGCGTCCACCCCGTCACGCTGGCGATCAGGCGTTTCTGCGCCGGGCTTTCGTCCGTGCTCAAATACAGTTGCGAGGCGTCGTCGCTGGAAATCCAAAACCTGTAATTGCCGGAGGTGGGCGCGGTGATGAGCGCCTGCAGGCGTTGGCCGTAGTTGTCGTAGGCGTTAACCGCCGTTTCTAAGTAGTCGGTCAGGATGTTCTCCGCCGACGGACTGCTCGGGAAGGCTGCGTTGTTGGTAAGGTCGGCCACTGTCCCGCCGCCGATGTCGAAGAAAAGCTCTTGCAAGATGCCGGAAGTTTGCGCCGGGCCGTTTTGCGCCAGTGCCAGCAGGAGGAAGAGCGCCAGAGCAGGCAACGAACTCCGTTCTAAACTGCGGCAAGAGACTGGAGGAGGGGCAGTTGGCCCGGAGGTTGTGGCGGATAAGAATGCTTGGTCACGAGCGCGGGAGGGCGTCTGAAACCACACCGGCTTTCGGGGGCAATGCGCTTCAATCATCATAGTGCTGGACGGGAGGGACACGCGAGGTGGGCGCAACATGGACGCGGTTTGTCTCCGGGAGAACTCCGAAGAGGTGCTTGAACCGGCAAGACGTTGCTCACCAAACCTCCAGACACGCGAGTATCGCGTTGCTGGATCGTGCTGACTCTGTTCATTCTGCGTGACCCACGGTCGCAGAATAACCCATGCCAGCGGCGTTGGCGCCTGAAAAGTCACCGGAAATTAACCCAAACGAAACCGGTGGGAAGCGGGACGACTCAGGAAAAGTCGAAAAACAGGACATCCGACGGGACATTCAGGCGCTGGGTGGTGGCTTTCTCTCGTGCGGCGGTGCAATCCTGAACGAAGCTCGTTGGGAATCGAGTTTGCAGTGGACAAGTCTTCTGCCGGTGGATTTACTGTCGGCACAGCACCAGCATGAGACGACTTGCCACGCAATGGCTCTCGTTGTTGTACGGCCTCTTGTTCGCAGCCGGAGCTAGCGCCCTTTGGTTTGGATGTTCCCGATCAGATCCATGGCCGGGGTTGGAGGGGCAGGGGAGTTTTGAGCGGATTGAAATCCAGCATCCCATCGCCGGCGCTGTCTTGCCGCGCAACCTCCCGGCGCCGGTCGTTGCTTGGAACACCAACCTTTCCGGCGTGGACCGGTGGGTGGTTGGCTTCAAGGCGGGACCCGCGCGCTGCATGGGAGAAGACGTGCGGTCCCCGTGGCGTCCGGCTGAGGCCGAGTGGCGGCGACTCAAAGCGGCGGCCGGTGCCGCGCCGGTGGAAGTGATTGTGGCGGGTTATGCTCGCGCCAACCGAACCCAGCCCCGGGCGAGGCAGACGGTGCGTTTCACCGTGTCACCCGACGCGGTGGACAGCCCGTTGTTTTTCCGCGAGGTCAACCTGCCATTCGTTGAGGCGGTGAAAGACCCGTCCAAAATCCGCTGGCGCTTTGGCTCGCTGGACCGGAGTGAGCCGCCGCCGGTCGTGCTCGAAAACCTGCCGGTTTGCGGCAACTGCCATTCCTTCAGCCGCAACGGGGAATTCCTGGCCATGGACGTGGACTATGCCAACAGCAAGGCCTCCTACGTCATCACGCGCACCGCGCCGGAGATGAGACTGGCCACCAGCGACATCATCACTTGGAACGACTTCCGGCGCGAAGACGGTCAGCAGACGTTCGGGTTGCTCTCGCAGATTTCGCCGGATGGCCGCTACGTGATCAGCACGGTGAAGGACCGCTCCGTGTTTGTTCCCCGTCCGGAACTGGCCTTCTCCCAGCTCTTCTTCCCACTGAAGGGCATCCTCGCGGTCTATGATCGGCAGACCAAACAATACTTGCCGCTCCCGGGCGCGGATGATCCGGCCTTTGTCCAAAGCAACCCTGCGTGGAGTCCGGACGGTCAATGGGTGGTCTTCGCGCGCAATCGGGCCGCTGAGCTGGAAAAACAGCGCGAGACGGGCAGCATTCTGCTCACGCCGGAGGAATGCGAGGAATTCCTCAAACGCGGCAAGGAATTCCGTTACGACCTCTATCGCGTGCCCTTCAACGGCGGCAAAGGAGGGGTAGCCCAACCCGTTCGCGGCGCGTCGGCCAATGGCCGCAGCAACTACTTTCCGAAATACTCACCCGACGGCCGCTGGATCATCTTCTGCCAGGCCTCCAACTACATGTTGCTCCAGCCCGACAGCGAGTTGTTCATCATTCCCGCCGAGGGTGGCGAAGCCCGCCGATTGGACTGCAACCTCGGCCGCATGAACTCCTGGCATAGCTGGTCGCCGGACGGCAAGTGGCTGGTGTTTTCGTCGAAGGCGCACTCGGATTACACACAGCTTTACCTGAGCCGCATTTCCGAGCGAGGCGAGGCCAGCCCGCCCGTTTGGCTCGCGCATCTTGTCGCCCCCGGCCGGGCGGCCAATATCCCGGAGTTCGTCGCCCTGCAACCCGGTGCCATCTGCCGCATCCGCGAACAGTTCCTCGACGATTACTCTTTCGTCCGCGCCGGGAACGAGTTTTTTCACGCGGGGGATGCCGATCAGGCCATCGCCAAGTTCCGCCAGGCACTGGCCCTGAATCCCAGGAACGCCATGGCCCACCAGCGGCTCGGCTTCCTGCTCTTTCGCGTCAAGGCCAATGTTGCGGATGCACTGCAGCACAGCCGCACCGCCGTGCAACTGGAACCCGCGAACGGCTTCGCCCATTACGACTTGGGCTTCGCTCTGGCGACGTTGAATGACCTGACCAACGCCCTTCCCCATCTCGAAACCGCCGTGCGCCTGCTGCCAAACGGCTATGACCGCCAATACAACGCCATCGAGATGCACTTCACCCTGGCGGAAACTTACTTCCAGTTGGGCCGCCATGCGGACTGCCTGCCGGTTTTGGCGGTGGTTCTGCGGCTCGACCCGCGCCATGCCCGCGCGAACTATCTGACCGCCATGGCGAAGGCCTGGCTGGGGGAAACCGCAACCACCACTCCGTACTTCGAGCAAGCCATCGCGTCCGATCCGCGCTTGGCCAACCTGCCGGACTACTACGACCTGCTCAGCCGCAATTACGTGAAGCTGGCCCTGTACGGCCAGGGTTTGACGGCCGCCGAGACCGGGCAGCGCCTGGCTGCGGCGGCGGGGCGCGCTCAACAAGCCACCAAGCTCCAACAGCGCGCCGAGTACTGCCGCAGTCGCCTGACACGCAGCCAGTGACCCCTCCCAATTCACGGGCTCGCTCGCGGCCCAAAGTTGGTGGTTGGTGCTTGAAACCATCGTGGGTTTCCTCGAATAAGCTTGGCACCCTTGCCGCCATGCCAAGTCACGCTCTACGAGCAGCATGTCGTCAATTGTCACCAGATTGTGATGCGATTTTTTCTTGCATTTAACCACGGCGAAGGCGTATGAAAGGGGCGTGAAGCCTCTCGAACCAGTCGCGGCCCCCAGCCGCGCGGACTGTTTCCGTGCGGCGGCGTGAGGCGTGACGAGTTCAGACTTCATTGCGTAGTAACCCTTAGTTGTAAAAAACCTGACACTAAGCCGGCGATCTCGGGTCGCGGCACGTAACTCAATGAAAATAAAACCACATATACTGCTACTACTCTCGGGTGCGCTGTTGGCGTTTACCGTCCAGGCGCAGACGTTCACCGGTGCCAATATAGGCAACCCATCATTGACAGGCTCAGTTGTCGGTTCGCCCCCGGGCGTGCAAACCATCACGGGTGGCGGCGCGGATATCTGGGGCACGGCTGACAGCGGCTACTATTATTACGCCACCATCAGTGGGCAGGTCTGGGACGCCAAGGTTCACGTCCGAAGCCTTGTCAACGACGACGCGACGGATGACGGTTGGACCAAGTGCGAGTTGATGATTCGCATCCCGGCGAGCCCCGGCAGCGGACCGGCGGCGGCGGACCCGTTCCTCGCAATCATGACCACCAAGACCAACGGCCAGAATCAGATTGGTCCGCAATGGCGCACCGCCCGCGGTGGCAATGCGGATTGGACGGCCATGGGCCTGACGGTTCGCCCGACCTACCCCGGCACTTGGTTGCGCATGACCCGCACGGGCAGCCTGTTCACACTGTACTACGGCAGTGACGGCACGACTTGGACCAAGTACGCGGACATTGACACGGCCAAGACCGATGTGGTGGGCGGCGACAATAACACCACCTTTGGCACGCCTTGGCCCGATCCTCTCTTGGTGGGCATCGCCGTGACCGCGCACTCTGACGCGGATGCCACGGGCGCCCAAGCGGAGATCTCCGACCTCAGCATCACGGTCACTCCTTCGACCCCGAGCCTGGCCTTCACAGCGAATCCACAGGACGCTACCGCCTATGTGGGTGGCGACGCCTACCTCGGTGCGGTGGCCGCCACGAACACGGCCTTGGCCAACAGCCCGGTGGGCTCCTTCCAGTGGTTCAAGAATGGCGTGGCGATCCCTGGGGCCACCGCTCCGCGGTTCTCCTTGTTGGCTGGCGCGGCAGACAACGGCGCCAAGATTCACTGTCAGGCAAGCATGGCTGGCGCAACGCCGGTCAACAGTTCCACCGGCACGGTCACCGTCCTGGCCGCCACGGAATACCCCGGACAGCTCAAGTATCAGGCTTGGTCCGGCTTGAACCGTTCGCGAATCTTGGCGGGCGATTACGCCCAGGCCAACCCCACGCGGGCACGTGATTCCTTCGAGGCTCCTTGGGATTGGAGCAACAACTATGGCGCCCGGCTCAGCGGTTACTTCATCCCGCCGGTCACGGGTGACTACGTGTTCTTTGTCTGCTCCGACGACGACTCCGATCTGTTCATCAGCACCAACAGCAGCCCCGCCAACCTCCGCCTGGTGGCGCATGAAACCGCTTGGAGCGGACGCAATAATTGGGTTTCCACCGGTGACGGAAACAACACCGGCCAGAAGCGCTCCGACCAATTCAGCCCGGATGGCGGGGTGACTTACCCCTGGTCAGGCGGCATCCCGCTGGTTGCAGGCCAGAAATACTTCATTGCCGGTGTGATGAGCGAAGGCGGTGGTGGAGATAACCTGTCTGCGTACTGGATGCTCCTTGGAGATCCCGATCCGGTGGACGGTACGCCTTCGAACTTTACCAACGGCCTGGTCGCGGCGCTGAGTTGGCCGGCCACCACCTTGACCATTACGGAACAGCCCAAGCCCATCACGACTTTCGAGGGCCTCCCTGCCTCGCTCAAGGTCACCGCGAGCACGGATGGTGAAATGACCCCACTCTACCAGTGGCAGATGCACGGGACCAATCTTCCGGGCAAGACCAGCGCCACGCTGGCCTTCAATCCAGCCACGCCCGCGAACTCGGGAGTCTATCGTTGCGTCATCACGCAGCCGCTCAGCACCCTGACCGTCACCAGCGATGAAGTCACCGTCCTGGTGCAGGCCTCGGTGTACATCTCGGGCATCGTCCGGCAGGAGGTTTGGAGCGGTAGTAGTTACAGCCGCACCGCTGTGGAGGACGGAACGGCGGGCGAGCCGACTAGGACGGGCTACCTGACCATGTTTGACACCCCGGACTTCGCGGACAACTACGTCCAACGCTTGAGCACTTGGTTCAAACCGGCGACGAGTGGCAACTACATCTTCCTGCTCTCGTCCGACGACGACAGCGACCTGTTCCTCAGCACGAACGACGATCCGGCGACCAAACGCATGATCGCCCAGCAGACAAGTTGGAACGGCAACCGGAATTGGTCCGGCGCCAGCGGCCAGCGCAGTTCCGCGTCGTTCATCCCAGCGGGCGGCACGGAAGCTCCGTATGCCGCCGGCATCCCCTTGGTGGCCAACAATTATTACTACATCGAAGCCGTGCATCACGAAGGCACGGGCGGTGACAATCTCGCCGTTTATGCCATGCTGACGACGGACACCACTCCGGCCGACGGCACGGTTTCCAACCTCCGGGGCGAGCGCGTGGCGATCAAGCTGCCCAAGCCGACCTCGCTCACGATCACCACCCAGCCGCAAAACGCGACTGCGCACGGCTGGGATCAGGCGATCTTCACGGTGGACTGCACCACGGATGCTCTCTACCCGCCAAGCTTCCAATGGCGGCGCGGCGGTGTGGCGATCCCCAACGCCACCGGCAAGACCTATTCACTGGTCACCTCCACCAATGACAACGGAGCGGTTTTTGACTGCCAGGTGAGCCTCTCGCAATTCGGCACGAGCAACAGCCAGCCAGCCACCCTCACGGTGCTGAACGACGCGGTGTTCACGCCCGGCTTGCTGAAGGAGGAATACTTCGGCGGCGCGGCGCTGGACGACGTGCGTTACGGCAACGTGGGCGCGCCCACCCAGCCGTTGGCGACGTGGACGATCTCCGAATCGCGCACGAACATCGCCGACAACTTCACGCGCCGGGTGAGCGGACTCTTCATCCCGCCGACCACGGGCGGGTATGCGTTCTTCACCTGCTCAGATGATGACAGTGCCTTCTACATCAGCACCGACGATCAGCCCCGCAACAAGCGGCTCGTGGCGGAACTCAGCGGCTGGGCTGGCGCACGGGTTTGGTCTGCCTGTACTGGCAACCGGCGTTCCGATACCTACTCGCCCGATGGTCAGAATTACCCGTATAGCTCGGGTATTCAACTCACTGCGGGCCAGCGGTACTACATCGAGAGTGTGCATCGCGAAGGCGGCGGCGGCGATAACCTCGCCGTCACCTACAAGCTCATTGATGACCCGGCGGATCCCGCCGATGGCGACGCGCCATTGCTGACGGGCAGCCTGATTGGTTACATGGCAGCACCGTTGCCACCGGCCCGGCCGGAGATGAAGATCGCGCTCAATCCCGATGGCACGATCACTGTGTCATGGACGGAGGGCGGGACGCTCCAAGCGGCGCCGAGTGTCACCGGTCCCTGGCAAGACGTGACGGGTGCCACTTCGCCCTACACCTTCACACCTTCGGCCTCCATGCTGTTCGGCCGAATTCGGAAGTGAAGTTGCGGATGGCGGCTTCTTAGCCGCCATTTCTTGAGTTCAACGCGTGGGGCGGGTCCGCAAGGGCCCGCCCCACGCGGTTTTTGGGGTCGTGCTGGCATTCCGGCCCCAGCGAATCGGCCCCGGTGGGCGCGGACTTCGGGGTGGAGTGCCGCACTCCAAGACGCTGGCACGACCACCGGTCCCCAGTTCTTCCGCCGATGGAATAGATGTGTTTTCAACCAAGCACGGCGTCGCCACTATCGGCGCACGGCGCCCTCGGCGTTGCGCTTGAATTGCAGGGCTTGGGGATTCTGCGGGTCGAGCCGGAGCGTTTCGTCAAACTCGCGGAGGGCTTCCGGCAGGCGGCCGAGTTGGGCCAGGGCCACGCCGAGGTTCAGGTGGGCCTTTACGTGGCCCGGTGCGAGCCGCAGCACGTGCGTGAACTCCGTCACCGCCTCGGTCAATTGCCCCTGCACCGCCAGTTCTTCCGCGTAGCGATAACGCGCTTCCACGAGGTTTGGCCCCAACTCGGTAGCCGTGCGGAGTTGTCTCAGGGCTTCGGCGGGCTGGTTCAGTTTCGCGAGCACGTTGCCCAGGAACAACGCGGCGCGCGGCTCGCCGGGCGACAATTTGCGCGCCACCGCGAGTTCCCGCCGGGCCGCCTCCCATTGCTTCTCCAGCGCCAGCACGGCGCCCAGTTCGATCCGCGCCTCGGCGACGAGCGGATGCAACCGGACGGCGCGCTCCAGATGCTTCCGCGCCTCCGCCAGTTGGCGTTGTTCCTTTAACAGCGTGCCCAGACAGTAATGCGGGAAGTAGCTGTGCGGGCGCAGTTCGCAGACCTTGCGGCGTTCGGCCAGCGCGCCGGCGGTGTCGTCCGTGGCTTCGAGAAACTCGGCGAAATTCTCACGCACCGCCGCGTCGTCAGGGTTTCGCCGCAGCGCGTCCTCGTAAACCGCCCGCGCTTGCGCCGGCGGTGTCTGGCCGAGGCGTTGCCGCACCTGCTCTCGCCTGGCTTGGACCGCCGCCACGCGCTCGCGGTTGTTGGTTTGCGTGCTCAACGGCGGGCGTTCCAAGCGTCTCAGCATTTCCTCAAGGACCGACACCCGATTCCAATCCGTCAACCCCAGCCGCTGTTCGCACCGCTCCTGGTCGGCCCACGGCGTCACGGCGCGTTGTGTCACACTCGCGGGCAAGGCTCGCGTGACAGCGTCCGCCCAAAGCCGTGCCAGCCGGTAGTTGCCATCGAAGTTGAAGTGGACGTGCTCGTAGAAGAACTCGTTACCCGGGCTGCCCGCCGGGCTGTCGGCGGCCAGGGACGCCGCCGCGTCACACAACACGACTTGTCCCTCTGCGGCGGTCCTGCCCAGTTGGGCGATCGTCTCGTTGATGCGCGAATCGGCGCGGAAGGGCAGGGTGTCGAAATCGCGCGCCTGCTCGAAGGGTGTGCGCGCCGCCGTCGTGTCGCCCTGCCGCAGGAGGGCCTGGCCAAAGCCGAATTGAAGTGCGGCGGACGTGGGTAGCAGCCGGAGGGCTTCCTGATAGCGGGCGGCGGCGGCGCTGAATTGTCCTTGGTCCTCCGCCGTTCGGGCCTCGGCCAGCAGGCGTTGCACGGCGGCCTGTTCGGTCGGGGGCAGGTGCGCCGCGTCTTGCGAGGCAAATGGCGGGCAGTCTTTGAGGTTCACGGCCATCGTGCTCAGGATCACCCGCGCCCCGGAGCGCTGGCCGCAACGGACCAGGTCTTCCAAGTTGGCGCGGAAGTTTGCATGGACGATGGCGCGGCGCGGGTCGGCCGGCGGCACTTCGTTTTGCAGGAACATCTCCATGCCCTGCCAGCCCGTGTTGGCGGCGGACTTCCGTTGCAGGCGGCGGCCCAGGTCCAAAAGCAGTTGCCCCAGACGGGTGCGTTGGATGGCGAGGTTCAACCGCACGACCGAAAGCGGCGGCGCTTTCGAGCCGAACACCGTGGCCGCGCCGAACGGGCCCACCATTTCGTTGTTGCCCATGTAAACGAGCCAGAGGTCTCCGGCGTGGTGGGCGCATTCGCGGGCGATGGGAAGGATGACGTGCGAGTTGATGGCGGTGAGTGAGGTGTTGATTACCTCGAAGGGCTGATCCGGGAACCGCTCGCGGAGCAGCGCCTCCAGATAACGGCTGGCGCCGTAACGCGGCTGGGGGTCGCCCAGCGCCGCCGACTCGCCGAACACAAAGATGCGGATGCTCCCCGGCGCTTTGTGGGCCTTCATGGACAGCGAACTCGCGCCACGCAACATCTGGGGCGGGAAGAACCGCCGGCCAAATTGCGGATTCTCCACGTAAGTGGCCGCGTCTCCCTCGCCCTGCCGCAGAAAGAAACGCGTGTCGTAGCCGTAACCGGCCAGGCGCAGCCCCGCTTCCACCGCCCCAAGCAGCAGGGCGGGCAGGAGGATGGCGGCCAACAGGCGCAAGGCCCAGCGCCGCGCCCGGGTGCCGGCGGCGGGAGTGGCGGGAATCGGGCCTGCGGGAGAGGCTGGGGCGGCAACGGCCCGTTCCGGTTGGCGTCGTTTGCTGCGGCGTTGACTCATCGCGCGGAAACTAGCCAGAGCGCCGCCGGGGGACAAATCCAAAGCGGCGGTTTGAGACCTCCGGAGCAGCGGGAGTGAATCCGATTCCTCCTTCCCCCAAGTGCCCATTCCCGCAAACACTCCGCCGCCATTTCAAGCTGGGCACGCTCGACAGAGCCGGCTCGCTCCCGCCAGAATTGAGCGTATTGCCAACATGTCGCGTCAAACGATGAAACCGAATTGCCGCCGGTTATTGTTGAGCTTTCCGGCTCTCGTCAGTCTGCTGGTCCTTTTCGCCTGCTGTGGGGTTGACCCATCCCACCCGCGGGAATCTGGTGGTAGAACGCCCACGGCGAGGTCCGCGGTGGCGAAAGAGTGGGATCAAGTCCCGGCCATTCTGGCCCGAATCCAGCCGCCGGCGTTCCCCCAGCGAGACTTCTCCATCGTCGCGTTCGGCGCGATCGCAGACGGGAGGACGGATTGCACGGAGGCGATTCGCAAGGCCATTACGGGGTGTGTTCAGGCGGGCGGCGGGCGGGTCCTCGTTCCGGCGGGCGAGTATCTGACCGGGCCGATTCATCTGAAGAGCAAGGTCAACCTGCATTTGGACCGCGGCGCGACGCTGAAGTTCACCACCGATGCCAGGGCCTATTTGCCGGCGGTGTTGACCCGCTTCGAGGGGATGGAATGCTGGAACTTCTCACCACTCATTTACGCCTACGAACAGGAGAACATCGCCATCACGGGCGAAGGGGTTCTCGACGGTCAGGCCAGTGACGCGGATTGGTGGAGTTGGAAAGGGCGCAAAGGAGGAACCAACAATCAGAATGTCGCCCGGGCGCGGCTGGCCAAGTTCGTGGCGGAGGGCGTGCCGGTGGACCAACGGCGCTTCGGCGAGGGGGACTTCCTCCGCCCCAGTTTCATCGAGCCGTATCGTTGCCAGAGCGTGTTGATCGAAGGCGTGCATATCCGCCGTTCACCGATGTGGGAGGTCCATCCGGTTCTCTGCACGAATGTCATCGTGCGCGGCCTGAACATTGCCACGCACGGCCCCAACAACGACGGTTGCGACCCTGAATCCTGCCACGACGTGCTGATTGAAGATTGCGTTTTCAACACTGGCGATGATTGCATCGCTCTCAAATCCGGCCGCAACAATGATGGGCGCCGGGTGGGTGTGGCGACGCAGAATGTCATCATCCGGCGCTGCACGATGAAGGATGGTCACGGCGGGGTGACCATCGGGAGCGAAATCTCTGGCGGCTGCCGGAATGTGTTCGTCGAGGATTGCGCCATGGACAGCCCGAATCTGGATCGCGCCATCCGCTTCAAGTCGAATGCCGTCCGCGGCGGGCTGGTGGAGAACATCTTCGTCCGCAACGTCACCGTCGGCACAGTGCGCGATGCCGCGCTGCAGATTGACTTCCTCTATGAAGAGGGCGCAAACGGTGAGCACCGGCCCGTGGTCCGCAATTTGGTGATCGAGAACTTGAGCGTCCAGAGCGCGGCGCGCGTGCTGGACGTCAGGGGTTTTCCCGGCGCCGAGATCAGCGGAGTGCGACTGCATCACTCGGTGTTCAGAGGCATCACGAAGCCGGACACGAAGGAGCACGCCGACGTGGTCTTGGTTGACTGCGCGGTCGAGGCGAAGCCGTGATCCCGTGCGGTTCGCGGCGGCACCTTGGAAGGCGACCATTCGACGCTGCCTCTCGAGAGCGGACGCTGTAATAGAAGAGCCGGACACAGAACCAGAAACCCGACGCCCCGCTACCCCGGCCAAAAGCCAAGCGGCAGGTTGGGTTGCCCCAAGCCTGCCGCGTTCGCAGAGCTATCGCGGACTGAACGTTTATTTCTTCTCGGCGGCCTTCTCCGCCGCCTTGCGCTGTTCCTCTTCGATCTTCTTCAGGTCTTCGGCCTTGATCGTTTCGATCTTCGCGCCCTTGGCCATTTCCTCAGCGGAGGGGACTTTGATGATGTCGCTGGTGACCGGTTGGCTGGGCGGCGGGGGCTGCGGCGCCTGGACGGAAAGCAACTCAATCTCGAAGATGAGCGTGGAAGCCGGGGGGATCGTCGGCGGACGGCCAAAGTCGCCATAGGCCAACTCGGCCGGGATGAACAACTGCCACTTGGCGCCGGGCTTCATGAGTTGCAGCGCCTCGGTCCAACCCTTGACCACGTTGCTGACGCCGAACTTCGCGGGCTCGCCGCCGCGCTTGGCGTTGCTGTCGAACTCCGTGCCGTCAATCAACGTGCCCCGGTAGTTCACGCTGACGGTGTCCGTCGCTTTCGGGCTTTCGCCTTTGCCCTCGGCCAGGACTTTGTACTGCAAGCCGCTCGGCAGCGTGACGACGCCGGGCTTGGTCTTGTTCTCCTCCAAGAACGCCGCGCCGGCCTTCTTGTTCTTTTCACCCTCGGCCTTGCGTTTCTCATCCGCCTTGGCCCGCATCTGCTGCGAGAACTCGTTGAGGGTCTTTTGCGCCTCTTGTTCGGTCAGGAGCAGTTTGCCGCCGGCCATGCTGTCCTTGATGCCGCGGGTGATCTCGTCAATCGAGACTTGCTCCGAATCGAGCCCGTTGCGTTTCCAATTCGCGCCAAGGTTCATGCCGATGGCGTAACTGATCTTGGACTTCTCGTCCTTGAAGGTTGCGGCGTCCTCGGCTCGGGCGAAAGGCGCGGCCAGGACGACGGCAGACAAAATGATGATCCGAATTTTCATATCTGGGCGGGATTGTTTGGGGAAACGGCCTCGCAACGCAACTGAAATGTGAGCGTTGCGGCTGGCCGCCAAAAAGGCTCGCCCCGCCGCCGCGCCCCGCGCATCCTCCCGGCGTGCATTTGGCCCACCTCCGGCTGCGGGATTTCCGCAATTACGCCCGGCTGGACGCGGAGTTCGCGCCCGGCTTCCACCTGTTGCTGGGGGACAATGCCCAAGGCAAGACCAACATCTTGGAGGCGATCTACCTCATGGCGACCCTTCGGTCCTTTCGGGGTGTGGGCGGCGCGCAAATGGTGCGCCACGGCGACAAGGGCTATTTCGTCGGCGGCCAGGTGGTGGGCGACGGCACGCACGAGATCAAAATGTATTGGTCCCTCCAGGAGCGGAAACTCACCCTGGACGGCCAACCGGTGCGGCGGCTGGCGGATTACCTGGGGACGTTGCGGGTCACGGTGTTTTGCACGGAGGACCTGCAGTTGGTCAAAGGCCCCTCCCGCAGCCGGCGGCGCTTCCTGGACTTGCTGCTTTCGCAAACCCACCCCGGCTACCTGCCGTTGCTCCAGCGCTACCTGCGCGCCCTCCGCTCGCGCAACGCGCTGCTCAAGCGGTCCATCGTGGACGAACCGACGCTCGACAGCTTCACCGCCGAGTTGGTGCAACTCGGCAACGAGATCATCCGGCTCCGCCGCGAACTGACGCCGCGCCTTTCGCCGCTGGTCCGCCTGGCGTACCGGCGCATTTCCCACGACGCCGAGGAACTGCGCCTCGAATACCAGCCCAGCGTGAGGCAGGATTTCGCCGCCGAACTCGGCCAGGCCCGGCGACGCGAATTCGCCCGCCGCACGACCCTGGTCGGACCGCACTTGGATGACGTCCAACTTCTGCTGCAGGACCGATCCGCGGCACAGTTCGGGAGCGAGGGGCAAAAGCGCACGCTCGCCCTGGCCATCAAGATGGCGCAGGCGGAATACGTGGCCGGCATTCACGGCACGCCGCCCGTGCTCTTGATTGACGATGTGATGGGGGAGTTGGACGTCAAACGCCGGAGCGGTTTTCTGCCGCTGTTGGAGCGGACGCATCACGCCAAGGGCCAGGTGTTCATGACCGCCACCGAGGAGAACTGGCCTCGGGAAATCAGCCGCGCCGTGCAACGGTGGCAGGTCTGCGCGGGCACGCTGAGACGCATCAGTCCGGCGATCACGTCCGCCGGCTGAGGCCAGCGTTGCAGCCTGCCCACGACATTGGGTGAGGATGGACACGCGAAAGGCGTCACGGTCCCTGGCAAGCAGCGTCATCCATCAAAGATTCTGCTTTGCCGGCCCTGTTCAGGGGACCGGGTCTGGAATGGCCGGGGCTGCGATTCGGCCCATGGAACCGCAAGAGATAGTGCTTGCGTCCCTTGACTGGCTGTCCTAGAACAGGCGGAGTTCAACGCTGAAAACCTGTTCAACACGCATCACTATGAAGGCGAAAGTCACGAAAGTTCGGCCTCGTTCGACGAAAACCGCGCTTGCATTGCTTTTTGCGGCGGCATGCCTGTCGCTCACTTGGATCACGCCTGCGGCACGGGCGGGGGCGATCAACTGGGGCAATTTGGTGGTGGTGCAGGTCGGAGATGGTTCGGCGCCGCTGAGCAGCTCCGCGACGGTTGCATCGTTATTGGAGTTTACGACCGCCGGTTCGTGGGTGCAAACCCTCGGCCTGCCGGTCGCAGCGTCCGGCGGCAACCAACCCTTGACCCTTCAGGGCTCGGCAAGTTCGGAAGGTTTCCTGGCGATCTCTGGCAATGGCCAGTATTTGACCATGGCCGGCTATGCCGCCGTCCCCGGTACCGCGTCCCCATCTGGTGCGGCACCTTCGACGATCAACCGCGTGGTCGCGCGGATCAGCTTGGATGGCACGATTGATACGAGCACCGCCTTGAGTGACGCCTATCAAGGCAGCAACATCCGCAGTGCCATCTCCACCGATGGCATCAGTCTCTGGACCACCGGGAATGCGAGCAGCGGCAACGGCGCCACCGCCGGGCCGCGTTATACGACCTTTGGCAGCACGACCTCGACGCGCGTGGATACCACTGCTTCCAACATGCGGGTGGCCAATATTTTCAATGGCCAGCTCTATGTGTCCTCCGCCACCGGCACGCTGCTGGGTGTCAGTACGGTGGCCACCGGCTTGCCCACGACCGCGAGCGCCGGTCCGATTACGCTGTTGCCCGGTTTTCCCACGTCGGGTACCCACAGCAGCTATGATTTCTGGTTCAAAGACTCCAATACTCTCTACGTCGCAGACGATGGTACTGCTGCCAATGGCGGTGGCATTCAGAAGTGGACGTTCGATGGCTCGCTCTGGACCCTTGCTTACACGTTGCTCAACAACGGCACGACGACGACCGGCGTGCGCGGCTTGGCGGGGTTTGTGGATGGAAACGGCAACGCCGTCCTCTATGGTACCACCTCCGTGAGCAGCGCGAATCAGTTGATCACCGTGACCGACACCGGTTCGGGATCCACCGCCACCACGCTGGCAACAGCGCCGGCGAACACCGCCTTCCGCGGAGTTGAATACGTGCCCGAACCCAGTTCGGTCTCCCTGATCCTCCTCGGCCTGCTCGCCTGGCTTCGCTCCCGGAAGGCCTGATCCATTTCTCCGTGCAAGAAACTCCACGGCGGCTCCGCAAGGAGTCGCCGTGTTGTTTTGTGAAAGGACCATGGACAGAGCGACTGCTTGGCCATGAAACAACTCCCGCAGCGGGACGAGTGGTCACGATCAGCCGCGGCTTTCGGCTCGACGCCGCCGCGCCTGATGCTAGCTTTCCGGGGTATGCGAGAACTTGCGCCCGCTCCACCGCAGAAGATCAACTTGCGCCGTCCCGATATCATGGAGGCGGTGCAGGCCCAGGTGCTTTCCCACTATCGCAGCGAACTGGTGGAGCGTATTCGCGCCAGTGGCAACGTGGTTTCCGCCGGCAACTTGACCGTCAAACTGGCCAAGGAATTCGGCTTTTGCTACGGCGTGGAGCGGGCCATTGACCTCGCCTACGCCGCGCGGAAGGTGTTTCCCGACCAACCGCTCTACATTCTGGGCGAGATCATTCATAATCCGGAGGTCAACGATCAGATCCGCGCCATGGGTATCAAACTGCTCACCGGCAAGGACAAGGACGCGGAGATTGACGATCTCAGGGCGGGGGACATTGTCATCATTCCGGCCTTCGGCACGGAGGTCGCCACGCGTCGCAAACTTGAAGAGCGCGGGTGCCGGTTCGTGGACACGACCTGCGGCGATGTGATGAGCGTGTGGAAACGCGTTCGCCAATACTCCCAGGACAACGTCACCAGCATTATTCACGGCAAGGCCTGGCATGAGGAAACCAAGGCCACGAGTTCCCAAGCCCGGGCCAATGGCGGCGGGCATTACCTCGTCGTTTACAATCTGGCCGAAACCGACTACGTCTGCGATTACATCCTGAAAGGCGGTGACAAACAGGCGTTCCTGAAGAAATTCCAAGGCGCATATTCCAGAGGCTTTGACCCGGACCAACATCTCCAGGCTGTCGGCGTGGCGAACCAAACCACCATGCTTCGGGGCGAAACGGAAGAGGTTCAGCGGCGGCTCCGCACAGCGATGATCCAAAAACACGGCGAGGCCGAGCTGCCAAGGCACTTCCGGTTCTTCGACACGATCTGCGGCGCCACGCAAGACCGGCAGGACGCCCTGGAGAAGCTTCTGCGCGATCCTCTCGACTTGCTGCTTGTCATTGGCGGTTACAACTCATCAAACACCTCCCACCTCGCGGAGATGGGTGAGGCGAAATTGCCAACCTTCTTCATCAAGAACGCAGCGAAGATGGTTTCCGAGAAGGTCATTCAGCATTACGATCAGCACTTGAAGCGCGAGATCGAAACGCGCGATTGGTTCCCCTCAGGCAAGGCGACCATTGGCATCACCGCCGGCGCGTCCTGCCCGAACAACCTGATTGAGGACGTCATCCACCGGCTCTTCGAGTTGCGCGGGATTTCCGTGCAAACACTGCTGGCGCATTGAAGGGCTACTTCCTTCGCAAACGCGGCGTCGGCGCGATGCGGGGTGGCAAGGGAATCTTCGACGGCGGTGGTGGCGGTGGGCGTTGTGTTTCGGCACTGACGGTCTTCCAGCGTTTTTCGGCAAACTCGACAATCTTCTCGGCCACCTTCTGCGCCGTGGTCGGGGGCGGGGGCGGCGCTGCTGGCGCGGATTCAGATCCGGCTGGCGGCACAGCAATGCCGGTCTTGATTTCCAGCCCGCCGATCTTTTGTGACAGCCAATCTTCGGCTTTCGTGACCGTCTCGCCGATTTTCGTCTCGGGAAACTTCATTTCACCGATCTTGAAATCCGAGAGCGACTTCAGCTTGTCCACCGCCTCGCCAGCGGTCTTCACGACTTCGTTCCAACGCTCACCCATCGGCGCGAAGGTCTGATAACCATTCACGAGCCATTCGAGCTGGCCCGTCTGGATGTCGAGCAACAGCCCGTGGACCGGCACTTTCGGCCCGATGAGCGGACTCTTGTGGACGAGTTCGCAACCCTTGATCACGTTCTGGCGCTCGCTGGCGAACATGCCGAAATACTCGTTGAGGTTTTCCGGCAGCACGTGCCGCTCGATGCCGAGAGCCTTCATCCGCTCCAGCAACTGCATCGTCGTGGTCTTGCACACCTGGCAATCCGTGTGGCCGATGATGCATATCTCCTCCGCGCCCTTGACGGCGCAGGCGAGCGCGAGCGACCGCATGGTGCTGGAAAGCGGGCTGGTGATGATGTTGCCGGCGTTGCGCAGCCAGATGAACTGCTCCTCCGGAATGCCGAGGACTTCCGGGATGAGCGGATTGAGCCGTGCGTCAATGCATGTCAGCGCCGCGACGGGCAACGAGCTCTCGTGTTCGGCGGGCCGCAGCCCGGCGGATGTGTCGCCGCCCACCGCACGGTGGTTGGCATCGAGGATGGCTTCAAAGAGGCGCATAAAACTCTTCCGAGTATCTCATCATTTCTGATTCCGTGGTTCTCGCGCGGCGCGAACGAAAACTTTGTGCGACGCGTAAGCAGACGCGGGTTGATCGGCTTCGGTCCGAATCTTAAAACCGCGTGTTTCACCTGGCAGGATTTCGTCTTCCATTCCGACTTGCGAGGCTGTATCAACCAGCTTCCCGTCTGGCCCGAAGAACTGCGCCTCCAATTGCAGGGCTCTCCAGGGGTACGGACTGGCATTGCTAACGGAGCCGACCACGACCACGAAGTCCTGATTGCTTGAGGCAACGCGGCGCACGCTGGAATCGAGCACCTCCAGTTGTCGCTGAAATGGGCCGAAGTCGCGGCTTGGCCGCAATTGCCAAAGGAACGAAACAGGAAGTGCGACGAACGTGGTGAACACGATGGGCACAAACAGCAGCATTCCCACCCAACTGGGTATGCGCAGAGCATTTCGCTCTCGCCGGCAGTGTGGACAAACTCGCGCGGCAGCGCTCATGGTTTCCGCACAATGCGGGCATGTTCTTGTTCCAGTATCTTCCATGGGTCAATCCGCAAATCAACGCAACGACCGAGCATCAATCGCCGAACGCACAAACACTTTCTGGCTCGCGTAAGCGGAACTTGGCTTGTCTGCGGGCCCTCGGATGCGGAACGCCTGTTGCTCACCTGGCGGCAATCTTCTTTCCCATAATACCTCCGTTCTCGTATCAGCCAGCTTCCCTTGCGAATCGAAATAGCGAACCTCAAGCTGGATGCTTTTCCAGGCCAGCGGGCTGTCGTTACGGAGGAAGCCGATGGTCGAGACGTAGTTACCCGCGCTGGAACTTCCAAAGTGCATTTGCGGATCAACCACCACCACTTTTTCGCGATAGGATTCGAAAGGTCTGCCAGGCCCAATAATTCGCGCTAGCCAGAAAAGCCCGCCAAATGCAATTGCCGCGAATGCAGCCAGGAACAACCAGCCTTCAACCAACTTACGCCACGGTTCTTTGATTGCAGCAGGCAGATTTCGCCCGCAGCGTGGGCATACCCTTGCCGCTGCCTTGATCGTCTCGGCGCACATCGGGCAAGTCTTGGTTTCGGCTTCGCTCATGACCTCGCTCCCATTCGCCGCTGCCGCGCTCTACCATTCGTCCGTCTTCGGCATCACGAACCACAGCAGCACATAGACGAGGATTCCCGGGAAGGCTGCGCTCAGCAGCGACAGCACCACATAGGCGATGCGCGTCCGGCCCACCGGCCAGCCGAGTTCGTGCGCCAGGCCGCCGCAGACACCGGCGATCATGCAATTGCGCGTGGACCGTTTCATGGTCGCGCTCTCACAAACTGATTGGCACTGGCTACGGGTGGCACGAGCGGCTGGTTCGCCTTGGGCCGGCCGACGAAGAAGTAGATCAACGCGCCGAGGAAATGCACCAGCGCGATGATCAGCACCCACGCGACCTTCTCGCCGTCGCTCAAGCCCTTGTTCTGGGCGGCGTGGACCAGCATCCAGATCCAAAACGCAAAGCACGCCAGCGCCAGCGGGAAAATGATCACCAGCAACAGCAGTGGCAACAACGCAATTCCGACTTCAGCAATGGCAAACATGGCTCTGCCTTTCTTTTACCGTTCGACGGCCTGAACGGTGGTTTCGACTTCTTCCGGTTTCACGACGCCTTTCGCAACGAGCAGCCGGATCAACGTGGCCAGGTAGCGCTTCAACTCGCGGTTCTCCGCCTGAAGCTGCTGGATGGCCTTGCCCTGTTCGTGATCCACATCCACGTTGCTGGCGAACGCGCTTTGCATCGTGGCTATCTCTTTGCTGAGATCGCCGATGTCGAGCTGTTGCCCGACGTTGCCCAGCAATAACATTCTGCCCCAGCCCACAATCAACCTTTCGGTGCTTCCTCCTTCCCCATCGCCTTCATTCGAGCTGTTGAAAGCCCCTCACGTCGGCGCGCCTCTGCAAAAAGCTTGTGAACATCGTGACCGCGGGCGGCGGACAACTGATCCTTGATACGCCAGCTCTCCTGGAGTACTAGGTCGCCCCCCGTCTTGATGGGTGGTTCAGTGGTTGGATTCATGGTCATTCACCGAAAAGTTCCTCCGGCGTGCAAATCTCCGGCAGGACGTGGCCGTGCCGTTCCGCCAACCGACGCAGTGGCCCAACTATCGTGGCATTGGCGATATGCCGGCAATTCCACCGTGCGGATGCCGGCCATGAGTTCCAAGCGTCGTTGTGCCATCTCGCGTTCGCCAGCGGCAATTTCGTCCAGCACAACTTGTGAGGTGAACAGATCATGTTTCCCACGCTGGAAATCCCACCAGTCCTTTGTGATCTGCTGGCGGGCAG
>CAZJTM010000010.1:43704-59868 GCA_964548925.1 uncultured Verrucomicrobiota bacterium
TCATGTTTCCCACGCTGGAAATCCCACCAGTCCTTTGTGATCTGCTGGCGGGCAGCCTGCAGGAGATCGCGCGCCGGCCGTGCCATCACATAGCTCGGAATCGTGCTTTCGATGTAAATACGCATGGTCGGCCATTCAGCCGTCAGGCCTTTTCGCCTTCGTCCTTCCCCATCGCCTTTTTCAGCGCGGGGACTTGTTCCAGCAGCTTGTCAAACTTCACACCCGTCAGGCTTTCGAGCACGGGCGGCAACTGGGCGATGATCTGCGTCACGTCGCCCGTCAGTTTGCTCGCGCCACCGCCCGGGCCGCTGCCGGAATTGATGATGACCATCTTGTCCATCTTGGCGAGCGGCTCGGCGATCTTGCCCGCGATCTCGGGCATGACCTTGACGAGCAGTTCAATGACGGCGGCTTCGTTGTATTTCTGGAAGGCCTCCGCCTTGAGCCGCGTGGCTTCGGCGGTCGCTTTGCCTTGGGCTTCGATAATGGCCGCTTGGGCCAGACCCTTGGCCTTGTTCGCTTCGGCCTCAGCGATGCCCGTGGCTTTGTTCACGTCCGCGTTGGCGAAGCCCGTGGCCTTGGCAGCCGCCGCCGCGCCCGCCGCTTCGGTTTCGATCTGGAATTTCTTGGCGTTGGCCAGAGTCTCGACCTTGTAACGCTCGGCGTCGGCGGGGCGTTGGACGGTGGCTTCCAACTCGCGCTGCTTGCGCAGGATTTCCTGCTGTTGCAACTCGATCTGCTTCTGTTTTTCGATGATTTGGACCTGGACTTCCTCGGCTTTCACGAGCTGGCCAGTTTTGTATTTCTGCAAATCGTATGCGAGATCGGCCTCGGCCTTCTTCTGGTTCACCGCCGCCTGGTACTGCGCCACGTTGGTTTGATAGTCGCGCTGAGCCTCGGCGATCTTGGTGTCCGCGACGAATTTCGCTTCTTGCCCGGCCTGTTGCGCCTGGGCGCTTTTGATCATGGCGTCCCGGTCGGCTTCGGCTTGGGCGATCTGCGCGTCGCGCTTCACCTGGGCAATGCGCGGTTTGCCGAGGGCGTCGAGGTAGCCTTGCGAATCGCGAATGTCGCGGATCGTGAAGCTGACGATCTGCAGGCCCATGTTGGCCATGTCGCCGGCCGCGACCTCCTGCACCTTGGAGGCGAACGCATCGCGGTTCTGGTAGATGTCCTCGACGGTCATGGTGCCGAGAATGGCGCGCAGATGGCCTTCCAAGGTCTGCGTGGCGATGTTGCGGATTTCATCCACCCCCTTGCTCAGGAACTGTTCAGCGGCGGTGGCGATGGAAATGTCGTCGCCCTTGACCTTAATTTGCGCGACGCCGTCCACCTTCACAGGCACGCCTTTGCTCGTGTAAACCTCGGGCGTGTTGACATCAATGGTCAGCAATTCCAGCGAGAGCACGTCCACCTTCTCGAACACGGGCCAGACGAAGACGCCGCCGCCCTTGACAACGCGGAAACCGACTTCGCGAAGGGTGCCGTCCGGGTCCGCAACCCGGTGTTTGCGGCCGGAGATGACGAGCACTTGGTTGGGGCCCACCTTGGTGTAGCGGCTGGCCCAGATTCCGATAAAGATGAAGAAGACGATCAGGATGGCGACAACGCCGCCAATGACCGTGAACCAGGGCATGTCGCCCAGCGCGAGGAGAGGTGTGATTTGCATGAGGTTGTGGGTGTTGAGGGTGAGGGTTACTTGACAGGCTCGACGTAAAACTGGGTGCCGACAATGCGCGTGACGCGGACCGGCTGCCCGGCAGCGATGGCCACGCCGCCTTCGGCGCGGGCGGGCGCGGTGTAGCGGCTGTTGGCTTGGACGTAGGCGATCTCGCCGACGCCGTTTTCAGGAATCGGCGTGATGATGGAGGCACACAGTCCGACGACCGAAGCCACGCGGGATTCGCTGGAGCTTTGGGTCTTGGTGAACATGGCGTTGAAGAACCAGAAGGTGAGGCCGGCAATCGCCCCGCCGGACACGGTGGCCAGCGGCGCGCTCAACCACACGCTGCTCGTGGCGGGAATCCGGGTGAAGATGAGTCCGAACGCGCCGAAGGCCGTCACGAAGCTGGCCAGCACGGTGGGACTGAAAAAGGAGATGCCGGGGACACCCGTGTCATCGAACCCTGCCTCCGCGTGGCCGCCTGTACCCACA
The DNA here is from genome assembly GCA_964548925.1 of uncultured Verrucomicrobiota bacterium. Lineage (GTDB taxonomy): Bacteria > Verrucomicrobiota > Verrucomicrobiia > Limisphaerales > MWDV01 > MWDV01. The sequence continues at coordinate 45,860 of CAZJTM010000010.1, forward strand.
TCACCTCCGTCATGCCCGCCAAAGAAGTGTCCCGCCACCGCGCTGATGATGGAAAACAGCAGCCCGACCACTAGACAGATGCCGTAGATCAAGGTGTCCATAACGCGTCACTCCGTTCGTTTTCGGAAGTAAAGGCCCATAGCTCGCCGCTGGCAAGCCGGAATGCGCGCTGGGGGTCGTCCCGAGTGAGTCCGCACACTGCCCTCGTGGCGCCCGACCCTCTTCGCCGGTGGATGACAGTGTGCGGCGGCTTCCCACGTGGCCTTGGCGTCACCGGAACCGGCTGGCGAGAGATTCACTGCGGACGATGTCAGGCTCACCTTCATACGGAGAAGATCAAACCACGACTTCCTTGCGGCGGCAGCTACAATTGTCCGTTGGGTTTATACGGCCTCACTTTGAACCTTCGCGCCGAGACGTAGCGGCGCGTCGGCGGACCGCCGCCATCTGGAGGAGCGAGACTTTTGCGCCGCTCTGTCGAGACACCGCCACGGGAGACGACCTGCGAGGCGTAAGATTCTGGTTGCTTGGATTTGGGCCGGGGGCGTAGGCTGCCACGCATGTTTCGAGGAAGAAACAGTTCGTTCGGAGATTCTATGAACACCCTCACCACGCGTCGTTGTTTCTTGAGATCCACTGCGGCTGGAGTCGTTGCTTGCGGCGCCTTCGGCGGTTTGACGGAACGGTTGTTGGCTGCCACGGCCAACCTCAGACTCGGTCCCACGTCGAAAGTCCGGATCGGGAAAATCTACCTGGGTCACGCGCATCCGGGCTGGCCCACACATACTGTGGACGTGCCCGCCGAGATGAAGCGGTGCGAGGGCGAACTGACCCGGCTTGCTGCGCGGATGACGGACGTGGAGTTTGTGGATGCCGGCTTGGTTCAGGACGCCGCCGCCCTCACCAAGGCCAAAGCGCAGTTCAAGGACGTGGACGGCATTTTGGTAATGCATCTGACGATGGGCATTGGCGGGCAGATCCAGAGCCTGATGGAGTTGGGCCTTCCGGTGGTGCTCTTCAGTCTGCCTTACACCGGCCACGAATGGCACACCATCGCGAGCTGGCAGAGGCAGGGCAAGCTCATCGAGGTGTATCCCACCAGCCGGTTCGACGATGTGCTCATCGCGATCCGCCCGTTCCGCGCCCTGCACCGGCTCAAGGAGGCCCGCATCCTGCACGTGAACCACGGCGCCGCTGACGCAGCCTATTGCCAAGCGATCAAGGAGAAGTTTGGCACGGACGTGTTGAATGTGGGGCTGCCAGAACTCCAGCAAGCCTACGACAAGGCGGATCGCAGCGAAGCGCTGGCCGATTGCCGGCGTTGGCTCAAGGAAGCCAAGAAGGTCGTCGAGCCGACGCAGGAGGAGGTGCTCAAGTCCTCGACGATGTACATCGCGATGCGGGATTTGCTGGCGCGGCACAATGCGGTGCTCGTGACAATGAACTGCCTGGGAATGGGCTTGATCCAACGCAACATGGGCTATCCCTGTCTCGGTTTCGTCCGCCTGAACAACATGGGCCTTGGTGGTGTCTGCGAGGCCGACCTGAAATCGTCCATGACCCATCTGATCTTCAGTTACCTGGTCGGGCGGCCCGGCTTTGTCACGGACCCCGTGTTCGATCTCTCAACTTCGAGCATCATCCACGCGCATTGCGTGGCGGCGACGCAGATGGAAGGTCCGGATCAACCGGCCGCGCCGTATCATCTCCGCAGCCACCTCGAGGATGGCCAAGGTGCGTCGCTGCAAGTCAAGATGCCCATCGGGCGCAAGCTCTCGATGGCGCGGCTCATCGGGACGGACAAGCTGCTGTTCAGCACCGGCGAGGCCACGGACAGCCCGTTTGTTGATTGGGGCTGCCGCACCAAACTCACCATGAAGGTGGCGAACCCGGAACGCTTTTTGGAAAACTGGTCCTGCGGATTGCACCGCGTCGTCTTCTACGGCGACCACACGCAGGACGTCCGGCGTTTCTGCCGGTTCGCCCAGGTCCGCCTGCTGCACGAAGGAGTGGACGACCTGCAGAAGGTGGAAGGCTTGGAGTGGGAACCGCACGTGCATGCGTGAGCCGGCTCGCTCGGTCATCCCGCAGGCAGGTTTCCGTTTGAAATCGTCTTGGCCCCGGAGAAAGGTATGCGCATGAAACTAAAGCCTTGCCTTGAACCCAATCCACGGTTGGTGGCTGTTGCCGCATCGTTCTGCGTGCTCCTCACGGCCCTCGCCGCTGAACCCACACTGACCGGTGACCGTGTTGCCACGAAGGACGGCGACCTCATCATCCACCCCATCAACCACGCCACGCTGGCGCTCGGATGGAAGCAGCGGGTGGTCTTCGTGGATCCTCTGGGCGGCGCGAACCGTTTTGCCGCATTGCCCAAGCCCGACTTGATCGTGCTCACCGACATCCACGGCGACCATCTGCACGCGGAGACGTTGAAAGCCGTCGCCACGGACAAGACCCAACTCGTGGCGCCGCCCGCGGTGGCGGAACGGTTGGCGGCGGAATTGCGCCCGCGCACGACCATTCTGACCAACGGCGAAACCAAATCGTTGTTGGGCATCACCGTTGAGGCGGTGCCGATGTACAACACGACCCCGGAGCGAACGCAGTTCCACCCCAAAGGTCGCGGCAACGGTTACGTGCTGACCTTCGCGGACAAGCGTGTTTATCTGAGCGGGGACACGGAGGACATCCCCGAAATGCGGGCGCTCAGGAACATTGACGTCGCCTTCCTCTGCATGAACCTGCCCTACACGATGACGCCGGAGCAGGCGGCCAGCGCGGTGCGCGAATTCCGGCCGAAGCGCGTCTATCCCTACCACTCGCGCGGCAGCGACTTGGAAAAGTTCAAGCAGTTGGTGGGGGAGGACCTTGGCATCGAGGTGCGGCTGCGCGATTGGTATCAACCGTGAGGCGTGTTGGGTCCGAACCCTCGGAAAACGCAAGGCGCGCCGGGCAGCAGTGAAAGACGCCCGGATTGTGGCGGCGCAGTCAGCTCAAATGCCCGGCAAATCAGCGGTGGCCCGTTTGATCTGGCCGCCGCCCGGGGGTGTGGGAACGATGAGAAGCTGGCTGCAGTACTTCTTGATGAGTGGTCCGGTGAGCGATTGGTCAAACACGGATTCCTGCACGCTCGACAGCGTGGGGAAAAAGCTGCTGCCGTAATTGTCCTTCTGGAACTTGTGCATGGCGTGAATCTCGCCCTGCGTATAGAGCCGCGCGTTGAGCAGCGCCAGCACCACGATCGTCCCGCAGCCAAAGCGGACCATTCCCGACACCATCCCGAGATAGTATTCCGCCCTCCCGAAAAAGTCGCCGCCGAGCGGCTTCCCGCCCATCCCGCGCTTGAAAAGAGAGAAGAGCATCATAACGGCAAGGACCACAATCAAGTAACCCAGGATGTAGCAGAACAACGTCCCGAACGGGGTCGAGTCTCTGAGCAACCGCCCGATCGGTTGGTAGGCCAGCGCCGCTCCGAACGGGATGATCAGCCACTTCAGAAGGGGCAGGGTTTCCTCGGACATGCCGTGCTTACGGCCTCGCCAGATGCCCAGGATCAGGACAACCACGAGTGCCAAATCAAACCAATTGACCGGTAGCTTGTCAGGTGACATACGCGTTTCTCAGTTCACCCAAATTCCAAGCCGAAAGCGTGCCAGTGTTCAGTCGCCTTCCCCCGGCGCAATCGGCCAGCCGGCGGAAGTCTAGCCCGGTTGTTTCGTACCCAAACCGCCGGGTGAGGGCACCTGGCCTACAGGACCGGGTCTTCCGTGCTGTAGGCCGGGTGCCCCCACCCGGCGAAGTGTTGGCAATTCAATCGAGATGTGAAACACTTGGGCTGGCAGAGCGGTCCGACCGCCCCAGCGCGCGCCGCCGTTTCGGTCGGCACACTTGGCGAGCGGCGATCCTGCGGCGTGCTACCGCCACACCCACGCCAACAGGGGCGCGTAAAGCAGGCTCGGCAGGTAATCGGCCACTTCGATCCGTCGCACCTCAAGGACGAGCAGGCCGACCGAGACAATGAGCAGGCCGCAGGTGGCATGGACGGGATCGGCCAAGCTGTGCAGCCGCAGAAATGGCTCGGCGTAGCGCAGGCAGAGCAGGGCGATGGTGCCTTGAAATGCCAGCACCGGAAACCCCGACAGCAACACGCCCCACCCGAACATGCTGACGAACCCCATCGCCGCCAGCCCGTCCATCACCGCCTTGATGAACAACGGCCAGGAGTGACCGCTCAAACCGTCTGCAATCGCTCCCAGCGGGCCCAGCGGCGCGACGCAGAACAGCAGCGCGCACACGGTGAAGGCGTCGTTGAACTGCCCCGGCGCGCCCGGTCGGGCGGCGGCGCAGCGTTGGCGGGCGTATTGGCCGATGCGATTGGACCCCTTTTGGATGCGCAGCAGCCGCCCGGTGAGTTTCCCAAGCATCATGGCGAGAATGACAATGGTCATCAGCTTCAGGATGGCCAGCGCTGATCCGTTCACGCTGATCCAGGTGAGCCGCAGGCCCACAAAGATCGTCAGCGCGCCGAGCGCCACTTTCAACCAGTTCTGAGTGGCCGCCGGAATTCCGCGCCGGAGTGTCAGCCCAGCCAGGGCGCCCAGCAGAATCGCCGCGACGTTGACGAATGTTCCCGTCATGCCGCTGAATCAAACATCCTCAGCCACCAGAGCAAAGCGCAAAGTGAAGTTGCGTGGCGTGGAGTTGCGCGGATTGCGCCGAGAAGCCCGTTCTGCCGGACTTTACTTTTGCGCCGCAATCATCAAGATGACCGCTGAACATGAGTCCCAGCCATTCAACGCAACTGTTTGCATGAAACAAATCCCCTCCTCCTGTTTGAGCCGTCGCCAGTTTCTCGCCCGCGCCGCCGCCGGTGTCGTGTTGCCGTTGATCGTTCCCGGCTCGGCGCTTGGCCTGAACGGCGCCGTCGCGCCCAGCAACCGCATCGTCTTTGGTGGCATCGGCATGGGCAACCGCGCTCGCGACACACTGACGACGTTTCTCGGCTTCAAAACGATTCACTACGCCGCCGTCAGCGATGCTCGCGCCGACCGCCTGAAAAGCGCCAAGGAGCGGGTGGACGCCTTCTACGGCAACACGGACTGCGCGGCTTATGGGGACTTTCGCGAGTTGCTGGCGCGGCGTGACATTGACGCCGTGTCCATCGCCACCGGGAATCGCTGGCATGCCATGGCGTCCATGTTTGCGGCCCACGCCGGGAAGGACATCTACTGTGAGAAGCCCATCAGCCTCACCATCCAGGAGGGGCGTGATCTGGTGGAAACCTGCCGCCGGCTCGGCACGATTTACCAGGCGGGCACCCAACGCCGTTCCACTGCGTCTTACCGCTTCGCTCGCGAGATGGTGCTCCAGGGGAAAATTGGCCGCGTCCATACTGTCGAGTCGCAAGTCTGGACCGGCGGGGTGGTGCCCCACCAGAAACCGACGCCGGTCCCGGCGGGTTGGGACTACGACCAATGGCTTGGCCCGGTGCAATGGCGACCCTTTGTGCAGGCGCGGGTGGACAACTGGACCTGCTTCTGGGACACCGGCGAAGGCATGCACACGGACATGGGCACGCACTACACCGACCAGATGCAGTGGGTGCTGGGCACGGACCACACCGGCCCGGTCGAATTTGAAACCTCCGATGTCGTATGGCCGGACCCGGTGAAGTTCATGAGCGAGACGGCCATCTCTGGCACGTTCCGTTGCCGCTACGCGAACGGGATCAACGGCGTCATCTATCAGCGCGGCGCGTTCAAGGATCGTTACATCAAATACATTGGCGACGAAGGCTGGATTCAGGTGGACGACGACACGGACATCGTCACGGCCAGCCCGAAGTCCATCCTCAGCCTCAAGGGCGCGGGGGGCGCGGGGTGGGGCGATCCCTCCGGTCACATTGGCAACTTGCTCAGCAGCATCCGTAGCCGCCAGCCGACGTTATGTCACCCCGAAGTCGCCCACCGCGCGCAGAGCATCGTCGAGGCGATGACCATCAGCGCACGGCTCAACCGCAAGCTGAGATGGGACCCGGTCGCGGAACGATTCAACGACGAAGCGGCCAACCGCATGCTCTGGCGCGAACCGCGGCCCGCGTGGTCCGTTTGACCTGTGCCGCCCTGCCCGGAGACAAACTTGAACCCCAATTTCCAGACCATGAAAACGCAAACCTTCTGCATGCTGTTGCTCGGGACATTTCTGAGCGTGGCCGCACTGCCGTCGCCCGCCGCTACCGCAGACCTTTCCCAACTCATCGCCACCGCAGCCCGGTGGGAGTCCGGCCAGAGCCAGGAACCCCTGCGGCAACTGGAGCAACTCGCCCGCGACTCCGCCGGCCAAAGCGCGCAACGCGCCCAACTCGAAGCCGCGCTGGTGAATCTGCTCGCCCCGACCGCGACGTTTGAGGCGCGGCGTTTCGCCTGCCAGCAACTGGCCGTCATCGGCTCGGACGCATCCGTGCCTGCCATCGCCCGATTGCTGGCGGACGACGAGACGGTCGGGTTGGCGTGCCTTGCCTTTGGCAACCGGCCCTCTGCCGCCGCCAACGAAACGCTGCGCGCGGCTTTGGCCACGGCAACGGGACTGGGGCGGCTCCAAATCATCTCCGCGCTCGGCAACCGCCGCGATCCGCAAGCGGTCGGGCCGCTGACCCGCCTCGTGCGTGAGGCGGACGCGGCCGTGGCCCAAGCCGCGATCCGCGCGCTGGGCAAGATTGGAGATGCAGCGGCCAGCCAAGCCATTGCTTCCTTGCGGGCCGACGCCTCTCCCGCAGTGGCCGGGGCGCTGGCCGACGCGGCGCTCCGTTGCGCCGAGGAGTTACTCAAGTCCGGCGACCGCAAGGGCGCGGCGGCCATCTACGAACCGCTCATTGCTCCGCCCCACCCGAATCATGTGCGACGCGGCGCCTTCGCCGGGCTGCTCCGTTGCGACGGCGACTGCGGTGAGCAACGCATTTTGCAGGTGCTCGCCGGCACTGACGAAGTCCTGAAACCGGTCGCGATTGACGCGGTGCGGGAACTGCCATCGAAAGGCGCTTCGGCGAAATTTGGTCAGAAGCTTCCGAGCCTTCCGTTGGAGCAACAGATTTGGTTGGTGGAGAGCCTGGCCGCGCGCGGAGATGCCGCCGCGCGAAGCGCGATTGCTTCGACCTTAACCTCCTCCACGGAGACCGGGGTCCGGCAGGCGGCGGCCCAGGCGCTTGGACGCATGGGCGACGCGCGTTCGGTCAAGCCGCTGGCGCAGGCGCTGGCGACGGCGAAAGACGAAGCCGAGGCCAACGCCATCGTCGCCGCACTGGCGGCCCTGCCTGCGGGGGCGGCCACAGAGAAGGCGATCCTCGGTGAAATGAAAACGGCCCAAGGCAAAGTGCGGGCGCAGTTGGTGGCCTCGCTCGGGGCACGCCGCACCCCGACTGTCCAAGAGGCCCTGCTGGAGGAAACGGAGCATGCCGATCCCGCCGTCGCCAAAGCCGCTTACCGCGTGCTGGCCAAGGCGACGACCTGGGCGACCTTGCCCGCGCTGGTCAAGAAGTTCGTGGCCATTCGCGATGAGGGTCGCCGCTCCGATGCCGAGATGTTCATGGAACAGGCGGTGTCGAATGTCGAACAACCGTCTGATCGTTCCGCCGCCGTGTGCGCCTGGCTGCCCCGTGTGACGGAGTTGCCGACCCGCCTCGCGCTGGTTCGATTGCTGCCGGCCTGTGGCGACGGGCGGGCGTTGCGGGCCCTCAAGGACGCGTGGGGCGACGCCGACCCGCAAGTGCGCGAGGCCGCCGTGGGCGCGCTGGCTGAATGGCCGGACGCCGCCGCGTGGGAGGTGCTCGGCTACATCTGCCGCAACCCGGAGAACCCCGCCCAGCATGGCACGGCGTTGCGCGGGTTGGCCCGGCTTTTCTCCGAATCCACCGCCCAACCCGGCACGCCGCGGACGGCCCGCGCGAGGGAATTGCTCGACAGCGCCGCGAGCGATGCCGACTTAAAGCTTATTCTCGGCACTCTGGGTGGTGCGGCGGACCCCGACGTTTTGAACATGGTGCTGCCGCTGCTTGGCACACCCGCGGTGCGCGCGGAAGCGGAGGTGGCGGTGAGAAAGCTGGCCGAAGGCGTCAAGGCCAGTAACCCCGAGTTGGCGGCGGAAGCGCTTCGTCGGCTGGGGAAGTAAGCCTGATCCCGCCGCGTCCGCCCGCCGACCGGTTGCTTCACGCCGTGGTGATCCCCTCGCGGATGGCGTAACGGGTCAGTTCGGCCGTGCTGGCGCAGTTGAGTTTGCGCATAAGCCGCGAGCGGTAGGTTTCCACGGACTTGACACCGATCTGCAGCATTTCGGCAATTTCCTTGTTGCGTTTGCCTTCAGCCACCAAAGTCAGCAGGGCGCGCTCGCGTTCGCTCAACGCGGGCTTCAGCGGCGCGCTCCGGTTGATGACCAGTTTCATGTAGTCCTGCACCACCACGGACGCGACCTCCCGGCAGAGGTACACCCGCTGGTCTGCCGCCTCGCGAATCGCCCGCACCAGTTCTTCCGGCGGACCGTTCTTGGCGATGTAGCCCGAAACCCCGATCTGCAAAGCCCGCTGCACCGTGGCTAGATCGGTGTCGGCGGAGAGGACGACGATCCTGACTCCGGGAAACTCACTGCGGATGCGGGCGGTGATCGCGATCCCGTCCTCCCCCGGCAGGTGGAGGTCCATGATCACCACGTCCGGCGCCGCGGCGCGCATCAGGTCCAGCGCGGTTTGGCCGGTGGCGGCCTCGGCCACAACTCGGAATCCGGGTTGCTCGGCAAGCACCCGGCGCACGCCCTCGCGCATCATCTGGTGGTCGTCCACCAGCAGAATCTTGAGTTCTGTCGCATCCATGTCTTTCCAGGTCAATCTTTCCGATCCAGGCAATTCCGCACCACTTCGGCGAGCGTCTTGGCTTCATAGGGCTTGGGCAGATAGACCACGCCCGCCGCCGTCGGCACACCGGCCTGCACGATTTCCGCACTGTAGCCGCTGGAGATGATGGTCTTCAAGCCCGGCCGCAAGGCCCGCAGGCGTTCCGTCAATTCCAGCCCGGTCATCCCTTCGGGCATCACCATGTCGGTGAGGAGCAAATCCACCTGCGCCCCGTGCGTTTGCCAGAGCGCCATCGCCGCCTGCCCGTTCGCCGCCTCGTAAACCCGGTAGCCCAACACCCGCAGCGCCTGACCAATCATCCCGCGCACCTTGGTGTCGTCTTCCACCAGCAGGATGGTTTCCCGCCCCCGGCGCACCGCCTCGACTTGGGCGTCCGCGGCAATTGGGGTGTCGGCACGTGCGAGCGCGGGAAGGAACACGCGGAAGGTTGATCCTTCGCTGACCACGCTGTCCACTTCCACCCAACCGCGGTGCTGCGCCACGATGCCGTGAACGGTGGCCAGGCCCAGGCCGGTGCCCTTGCCCGCCTCCTTCGTGGTGAAGAACGGCTCGAAGACCCTTTTCAGGGTTGCCTCATTCATGCCGCAGCCGGTGTCCGAGACGGCGAGACAAACGAAGCGACCGGGACGACGCTCGGGATTCACTGTGGCGTCCGTCTCGTCCAGGTCCGCCAGCGACGTGCTGATGGTGATGCGCCCGCCCTTGGGCATGGCGTCGCGGGCGTTGACGACGAGGTTCATCAAGACCTGCTCCAGCATGCCGGCATCCGCCTCCACGGAAGGCAACCCGGTCTTGCCGTCGAACCGCAAGTCAATCTGCTCGCCAATGAGGCGGCCCAGCATCTTGAGGAGGTTCGCCACCACTTCGTTCAGGTCGAGGGGCTTGACTGCCAGCACGGAGCGTCGGCTGAACATGAGCAATTGCCGCGTGAGCGCGGCTGCGCGTCGGGCCTCGGCGTCCAAGTCTTTCAGGGCCTGCCGCGTTTCCTCGTCCAAGGCCGGATTCAACTGGAGCAGCCCCAAGTGCATCATGATGGCGGCGAGAATGTTGTTGAAGTCGTGGGCGACTCCACCGGCCAGTTGGCCGATGGCCTCCGTCTTCTGCGCCTGGAGGAACTGGGCCTCCAGCCGCTTGCGGTCCGTAATATCCTCGAGACAGAGAAGCACTTTAGGCTCGCCGGTGATTTGGAGGAACGCGGTGGAAACGGCCAGGCGCAATTCGGTGCGCACGCCTTGGAGATTGCGGCTGAGCGTGGTTTCCACGCGGCGCTGCGGCCGCCCGGATTGAAAGGTTTCCAACATGGCCAACCGCAGCGAACAGGTGCCACAATCGGGCCCGGCGCCACAGCCCGCCGGATCCTCGAGCGCGTGAAGGCAGCCGAGAAAATCACCTGGACACTGGGGGACGCCCGTGGGCGACTGCGCCCCGGCCAGTTCGGCCATGGCGCGGTTCATCCGCTCCACTTCCCGACGCTCGTTGATCAGGCACATCATCACCGGTGCGTGGTCGTAGATGGCCGCGAGTTGCGCCTCATCCCGTTCCAGCGCGGCCTCGGCCTGCTTGCGCTCCGTGATGTCGCTGGCGATGCCCAGCAGCCGGGCGGGGCGGCCCTCGGAGTCGCGCTGCAGGTCGCCGTGCGCCGCCAACCACCGCACCGTCCCATCCGGCAGGAGGATGCGGTACTCCACGGCGTACTCGGCCTCTCCGCGCAAGGCGCGAGCGAGGCTTTCGAGAACCCGGGGACGGTCTTCCGGGTGAATGCTCTCCGCGAGGTCCTCGACACGGGGATGGGAAAAACCTTCGCCACGACCGAACACCTTGCCCACGGGGCCGGCTTCAAAATGCGCTCCTGTGACGGGGTTGACTTCCCAAGCCACAATCTCGGCCGCTTCCAAGGTGGAGCGCAGACGGTCTTCACTCTCCCGCAAAGCCTGTTCCGTGCGTCGCTGTTGTTGCAGCGTCTGCTCCAACTCCCGCACCTTCTTTTCCAACTTGGTCGCCACGACCTCGCTGTAGCGTTTCAGATACTCCGCGTCCTCCTGCACCAAGGAGGGAACCGGCGCGGCTTCCTTTCTCTCCGTCTGCAGGAGGCTCTCGATCCTGGCCCAAAATTCGATGGGCTCGATGGGCTTCACAAGAAACGCGTCCGCACCCAGCGAAAGGGCAAGGCGCACGTCCTTGTCTTCCCGGTACGACGAGGTGTAGAAGACGAACGGGATGGCACGCAGCCGTTCGTCCTGCTTCACGGCACGGAGGAACTGGTAGCCGTCCATCTCCGGCATGAGGGCATCGGAGATGATCAGGTCCGGCGGGTCGTCTTGGGCCCGCTGAAGTCCTTCCACGCCGTTCTGCGCCTCCACCGCCTGATGTCCCCGTTGTTGAATCAGATAACGGAGCACCCGCCGGTCGTCGGGATTGTCGTCAACGATGAGAATCTTCATGGCTTGCCTGGCTCCTGGCCGATGATCTGCCGCAGCCGTTCCACCAGCGTAATCGGATCAATCGGTTTCTCGATGTAGCCGTTGCACCCGGCGGCGAGGAAGCGCTCGCGGTCGCCGGCCATGGCGTACGAGGTCACGGCAATGATCGGGATTCGGCCATCCGCTTCCGACGCCCGGATGCGGCGCGTGGTTTCAATCCCGTCAATGCCCGGCAGATTGATGTCCATGATGATAAACGCCGGCCGTTCCCGCAACGCAAGTTCCACGCCCTCCTCGCCCCGCCCGGCGGGGATCACCGCGTACCCCGCGCGTTGCAGCGCGTAGGCAATGATCTTGAGGTTGTCCGCGTTGTCTTCGATCACCAGCACCTTGGTCATAGTTTTTCTTCCTCAATGGATAGCGGCACCCGCAACACGAACCGGCTGCCCTCGCCGGGAGCGGTCGAAACGAGCACCTCGCCTTGTAAAACCTCCGTCGCCAGTTTCTTCGTGAGATACAGGCCCAAGCCCGTCCCCAACACCTTCGAGCGCAGCGGCGAATCCAGCCGGACGAAAGGCTGGAACAGCTTCCCGCGATCCTCCGCCCGAATGCCGATGCCCGTGTCGCGGACGGCAATTTCCACCGTTCGCTGATCGCTGTCCAGTCCGGCGCGCACATCCACCGTGCCTCGTTCGGTGAACTTCACCGCGTTGCTCGCGAGATTCAGCACGCATTGCAGCAGCCTGCGGCGGTCGGTGCGCATCTTGATGGAGTCCGCTTGCACCGCGAGTTCCAGTCGTTTGTTCCGAAGGTCGTTCGAAATGACTGTCATCACTTCGGTGACCACGTCGCGCAGGTCGAATTCCTCCACCACCGCCTCCACCTTGCCGGCCTCGATCTTCGTGACGTCAATCACGTCGTTGATCAGCGCCAGCAGATGCTTTCCCGAGCGGAGCACCGCCGCGAGGTTCTCCTTCTGTTCGCCGGTCAGCGGGCCAATCCACTCGCTGAGAAGGATGCTCGAGAAACCGATGATCGAGTTGAGGGGTGTCCGGAGTTCGTGGCTCATGGAGGCGATGAACAGCGATTTCAAACGGTCGAGGTCCTTCAACTTCTCATTCGCCGCCTCCAGTTGTAGCGATCGTTCGTTCAAATCCTCAACCAGATTCATGAGCGCGCGCTGGCTGTCCTTCAATTCGTCGCTCGTTTGCCGCAATTCGGCGGTGCGCGCTTGCACGCGCTTCTCCAAATCCTCGGTCAGGCTGCGGATTTCCTCCTCGGCGCGCCGGCGGGCGGTCACGTCGCGCACCATCGTCAAAACCCCGGAGGGCGTGCCGTCCGCGCCAAACAAGGGTGCGCCGTTGATCTCCACAAACAACCGAGAGCCGTCCTGCCGCACGATGGCCAGTTGCGCGGTGGTGACGGCCTTGCCGCTCGTGATGGCCGCCAGGTCCGACCGCGCCCGCTCCCGGTCTTCGGGCGCAATGCAGTCCAGCGCGTTGCTGCCGGTAAGTTCCTGTTCCGGGCTTCGCCCCAAGAGCTGGTACACCCGAACCGAGGCAAACACGAACACGCCGCGGGCATCCACCACCGCGATTCCATCCGGTGAGGCGGCGATAAACGACCGGTAAAGGGCCTCGCTTTTCCGCAGCGCGGCTTCGGCCTGTGCGCGCTCCCCCATCTCGGCGGCCAGTTGCCGGTTGGTGGTTCGGAGCAATGTCCGCTCGCGCACCACGCGCAGGCTCTGGACGCAGGCCGCGCCGACCAGCAGCAGCACCAGCGCGATAAACCACCCCTGCCGCCACACCGGCGGGAGCACCACGAAGCTCAACACGGCGGGTGTGGGGTCCACGTTGAAGTCGCGGTCCCGCGCCCGCACCTCCAACAAATGCCTGCCGCTGGCCAGGTTGAAAAACGCGCGTCCCAACTCGGGGCCGAACGGCGACCACGGCCCGCCATCCAGGCGATGGGAAAACTGCAGTTGGGCCTCCTTGGCGTCGCGCCACGGCGCGCTGCCGCTCCAGAAGACCGACAGGCTCCCCGGGTGGGCCACGGTCTTGCTCCCGCTGGTGATCGTGGTTTCCGGCGGCGTCGCTTGATACCGGTGACGGACGGTCCAAAACTCGCAGCTCGCCGTGTCCACGCGTCCGCCTTTCGCCCAAGCCCGCCGGTGCCACTCGGGCGCCACCCGGTTAATCCACAGACTGCCCGAACCGGATGCCTTCAAACTCCCGCCCTCATGCGGGATCAGCAATTGCCCGGGGAGTGTGTCCGCCGTCCAGGTCTGCCCGTCGAAGCGGCTGAAGCCGCGGTCGGTGGCCGCCCAAATCGAGCCATCGCTCGTCTGGGCCACGCTGCGCACGGAGTTGGCGACCAGGCTTCCCTTGCCCTGGAATTGCCGCCACTCGCGGCTGTCATAGCGCAGGGCGCCGAACTGCCGCGTGCCGATCCAGAGTTCGCGTCCCTGGCCGGTAAACATGCTTTCGATGATGCCGAAAGCGATGTTCGACGAGGCGAACAAGTTCCAACGGTTGCCGTCTTGAAAGGCGAGGATGTTGCGGCCAGCCCACACCCTTCCATCCGGCGATTCCCCCAGGCACAGGAACTTGCCGATGGGTTCCGGGCGCTGCGTGGGAGGCAGGAGCGTGGCGGGATTGCGTTCATCGCCGCCGCGCGGCGCGCGTCCC
>CAZJTM010000011.1:0-7136 GCA_964548925.1 uncultured Verrucomicrobiota bacterium
TCAACTCCTGCTCATGCGCGAGATGCTCTGCGTGTTTGCCGGCAACGAACTCGTGCTCGGCATTGTGTTGGGCAACTGGTTGCTCCTGATGGGAGCGGGCGCGTGGCTGGCACGGTGGGCCTCGCCGAGGCTGAGCCATCTCGGGCTGTTCGTTGGCGGTCAGATTGCAGTCGCAGTGCTGCCGGTGCTGCAACTGGTCGTGGTGCGGGTGCTGCCCTTGGGTGTCTTCACTCGCGGCGCGACGGTCGGCGTCCAGACCACCGTGCTGAGCAGCCTGCTCGTGCTCCTGCCGTACTGTCTGACCGCGGGTTACCTGCTGGCGCTGGCCTGCTCCCTCCTGGCGGATGAGCGTGAGGCTTCAAAAGGCGCAGGCCGGACTTACGTGGCGGACAGCGTAGGCAGCATCCTTGGCGGAGCCGTGTTCAGCCTCCTGTTGGTTTGGGTGGTGAATTCCTTCGCGTTGCTGGCGGGCCTTGGCTTCCTGAATCTGATGCTGGCCGCGCTGCTGGCGTGGCACAGTCAACGGAGGCGGATGCTGGCGCTGGCGCTCTTGGCGCTGCCCGGCCTGGCCGCGTTTGCTTTCCTTGTGAAGCCGGACCACCGCCTCACGGAGCTTCAGCATTCGAGCGAAGAACTGCTATTCCGCGGCAACTCGCCTTACGGCCAACTGGTCGTCACGCGCGCCAATGGCCAGATCAACTTCCTCCAAAACGGTCTGCCCGTGCTGTCCACACACAACACGGAGCAGGTTGAGGAGGCGGCGCATTGCGCGATGGCACAGCGGCCTGATGCCCGGCGTGTCTTGCTGGTCGGCGGCGGTATCGCTGGCACGGCGAAGGAACTCCTGAAGTACCGCGCCGATGTGACTTGCGTGGAACTCGATCCGCTGTTTCTCGAAGTGGGCCGACGTTTCCTGCCGGACAATTTGAACGATCCGCGGATTCGGGTGGTGAACACGGATGGCCGGCGCTTCGTGCAAACCACAAAGGAGCAGTTCGACATAATCATCCTGGACCTGGCCGATCCTGTCACGGCCCAACTCAACCGGTTTCACACGGCGGAGTTTTTTTCGGAAGCCAGGCAGGTGCTGGCCACGAACGGCGTGCTGGCGCTGGCCGTCGGGCGCTACGAGAACTTCGTCAGCCCGGAACTGGCACGCGTACTGGCCACGGCGCACCGCACATTGCGAAGCGCGTTTGCCAACGTCGTCATGGTTCCGGGCGGGCGCGTGTTCTTCCTGGCGTCGGATGGGCCGTTGGGTCTGGACATTGCAGAGCGCCTGGAGCAGGCGGAGATCAACACGCGCTTCGTGAACCGGAATTACCTCAACGCGATGCTGACGCCGGACCGGCTCGCCGATTTGGAGCGTGCGGTGGCGCAGCCGGCAGCGGTGAATCGCGACTTCAACCCCGCGCTCTACTTCCACTGCCTGCGGCACTGGGCCAGCCAGTTCGACACGCGCCTTGGCATCTTCGAAATCGCTCTGGGGCTGGCGCTACTGGCGTACGTCGTGCGATTGCGCGGCGCGGCGGCGGCGGTGTTTGCGGGTGGATTTGCAGCGTCCTCGCTGGAAGTCGTGCTGCTGCTCGGCTTTCAAGCGTTGTGTGGGTCGTTGTATTACCAACTGGGCATCATCATCACGGTGTTTATGGCGGGACTGGCGGTGGGCGCGGCTTGGGCGAACCGCCGAGACGCGACGAACGCTGAGAGCGCTCTCCCTCCCAAAGACTCTGCGTCCGCCGCGTCTCGGCGGCTGAGCGTTCACGCCTGGCTGTTTTCACTGGCCTTGGGCGTCGCGCTGTTTGCGGCGTTGCTGCCGCTGGTGTTGAGATTCCTGGGCAGTATCCGGCCCTTCAGCACTTCGAACCTCGGCGTGCAGGCGGTCATTAACTTTCTGACCTTCGCTCTCGCCGCGTTGGTGGGCGCGCAGTTTCCGGTGGCGAATCGAGTCGAGGGCGGCAACCCGGGTGTCGCGGCATCGCGCATCTACACGGCGGACTTTCTCGGGGCGAGTGCGGGCGCGCTGCTCGCCAGCGCGTGGTTGATTCCGGTGCTGGGCGTGACGAAGATGTGCTGGCTGGCGGCAGTATTGAACATGCTGGGCGCGGCGGCGGTATGGCAGGCGCGGCCCAAGCGGGCGTAGCGGTGCCTCGGCAGAGCGCCGCACTTGTTGCCTGGAGAATCAGATGGCGGCGTTCTACCGAAACGCCGCGACGTCGAAAAAAGGCCATGAAGAACTTCGATTTGTTTTGTCTGAAAGTGGTGCGCTGGAGCAGTTGGCCGTTATTGGCGTTGCTGCTGGCGTTCTTCCTGACGGGTTACGGCATCAGCGGACGGTATGGCGTGGGGGCGTGGTTCAGCGAGCAGACCGCGCTCGCCTGGCACAAGCTGTTGCATCTGCCGCTCCTCGCGGTGACAGTGGCGCATTCGCTGCCGGCGGTTTACCTTGCGATGCAGCGTTGGGGTTGGATCAGACGACGCGTGTGAAATCCGAAATCCGAAACCGTTTAGCCGGCGGGTGGTGCGGTAGAATGTCGCGCCGGAATGCAGTGCGGCTCGGGCTGGTGGGTGCGGCGGGAGTCCTTGGAGCGGGCGCTCTCTTGCCCCAGTGGCTGAGGAAGGTTTACGAAGCCGAGGCGCCGTCCGACATCTTCGAGGGCGACGCGCCGAAGGGCGAGGTATGGGAGCTCTGGCAGAAGCGCGGCTGGGCAAAGGAGGCGATGCACTACCTAAAGCTCGACGGCAACGTCCAGTGCAAGCAATGCCCCAACAACTGCGTGCTCAAGCCCGGCGACCGCAGCCATTGCCGCAACCGCGTCAACATCGGCGGCACGCTCTACACGATGGCTTACGCGAATCCATGCACGTTCCACGTGGACCCGGTGGAGAAGAAGCCGCTGTTCCACTTCCTGCCAGGCACGCAATCTTTTTCACTGGCCACCTCGGGCTGCGTCTTTCGCTGCCTCAATTGCCAGAACTGGGAAATCTCGCAGAAGAAACCGGAGGAAACCAAAGACCCACGCGGGCCGGAGCTTCGTTTCAAACCGCCGCTGCCCGAGCGATTCAGCCTCGACGACATGCGCCGGCTGAGTCTGTTTCCCGAGGACCTACCCGCCGTTGCTCAGGCGCTGAAGTGCCCTTCGATCTCCTACACCTACTCCGAGCCGACGGCCTACTACGAATACGCCTTCGACTCCTGCAAAGCGGCGCGCGAACGCGGCGTGAAGAACATCCTCGTCACCTGCGGCAGCATCGAGCAACGCCCGCTCGCCGAGTTGCTCAAGCATGTGGACGCCGCGCACGTGGACTTGAAGGGCTTCAACGACGACGTTTATCACAAGCTGAATTCCGGCAAGCTCCAGCCCATCCTCGACACGCTCAAGCTCTACAAGAGCACCGGCACGTGGTTCGAGATCATCAACCTGATCGTGCCGACCTACACGGACGACTTGCCGACAATCCGCCGGATGTGCGATTGGATTGCGAAGGAACTCGGCCCGGACACGCCGCTGCATTTCTCACGCTTCCACCCGCAGCACAAACTCACGCATCTCCCGCCGACGCCGGTGGACACGTTGGTAAAGGCCCGCGAAATCGCGCGGGCCGCTGGTTTGCGCTACGTCTATCTCGGCAACGTGCGGGAACCGGCCGACGGCGGCACGACCTTTTGCCCGGGCTGCAAGAAGCCGTTGGTGGAACGTGACATCTTCGCGGTGACTCGCATGGACATCGTTGACGGCAAGTGCCGGTTCTGCCAGACGGCCATTGCCGGGGTGTGGATGGCGTGACTCGCGCTTGCGACGGCGACCTTACCGCAGTTTCTTCACCAGCACCTTCGAGTTGCGTCCGCTCTGCTCGTACTTCTCGCGCCGGGCCGGCGGCAAATCGTCGGGCGTGCCTTCCACAAAACCGCCTTTGCTCTGGAAATAGGTGAAGGCCTGCGTGGAGAGCGCGATGAGCTCTGCCAACCCCAGTTCGCGCGCCTTGTTCTCCACGAACTGGATCAGCTTCTTCCCGATGCCCTGGTTCTCGTGCGAGGGATTGACGTAGAGACACGCCAGTTCGCCCTTGCCCAGATCGGGATGCACGTGCAACGCCACGCACCCGACCGGATTCTTGTCTATCTCGAACAAGTAGTAATCAGCCAGTTGTTTTTCCACGGTCGCCCGGCTGCGCTTCACGAGTTCGTCCGTGGCGACGGATTGTTTGATCAGCGTCAGGATGCTGCGCACGTCCTTCTTCATCGCGCGGCGGATTTGCTGGTATTCGTCGGCATACACCAGCGTGCCGATGCCTTCGTTGGAAAACACTTCGGCCAGCAAGCCCTCATCCACGCGGCCGTTGATCAGGTGAACGCGCTGAACCCCCGCGCGGCAGGCGGCGGCGGCGTGCTGGGCTTTGGAGAGCACTTCCGGCGCGAAGCCGCGCGGGTTTTGCGTGAGCAGGTTCTGGAGCTCTGCCACGAGGATTTGGCGAATGACGAGTTCGCCGTGCTTCAGGGCGTCCTGCGTGGTGATGAAAATGAGCTTGATGGCTTTCAAAGCCGCGGCAACTGCCACCGCCACCGCATCGGAATTCACCCGGTAGGTCCTGCCTTCGCCATCGAAGCCGAGCGGCGGGATGACCGGGATGATGCCCTGCGCAAGCAGCGTTTGGAGCATCTCGGCGTCCACGCGCTCGACCTTGCCGGTGAAAAGCTGGTCCACGCCGTGAAGGATGCCCACCGGATGCGCGACGATGGCGTTGGTGCAGGCGGCCCGAAGATCGTTGGCAGACAAGCCTTCCAGGATTTCGTGCGTAAGCCGGTTGGCGGCCGTGAGCGCGAGCTTGAGCGTGGCGGCGTCCGTAATGCCGTCGCCATCGAGATCCGACGGCGTAACCTTCTGTTCTTCGGCGAGCGCCTTGATCTGCGCGGACGCGCCATGCACCAGCACCACGCGGATGTTCAGCGAACGCAGCACGGCGATGTCGAGCAGGATGTTGGCGAAGTTTTCGTCGGTGACGATCGCCCCGTCCACCGCAATGATGAAAGTGCGCTCCCGGAATTGCGGGATGTATTGCAGGATGCCGCGCAGGTCAGTTGGTTTCACGTTTGTGCTGATGTTCATTGGCGCCGCGCGCCGGGCGCGGCTGCCGGGCACATATCAAATCAGGCGGGCCGGGGATTCAACTGGAAAGTTGCTTCCCGGGGGAGATGCGTCGCGCCGGGACGGGTGTCGGTTGTTGGGCACGGCTGTCAGCTTTCAAGCCAGTCAGCGACACGTGAGTCGCGCAAGTCGTTCAGTGGCCATCGGCGTGTGCGTGGACTGCGGTTTGCTTTTCTCGCGGTCAACAGCCGGGCTTGCCCGGTCGGTTGGCCATGCGTCTCAAAACACTCGCATTCTCCGCCCGAGTCAGCGCCGTGGGATTGTCCGCGGCACTGCTGCTGGGCGCTGGCATGTCCGTGGGTGAGACGACCGCGACCGCCCCCGAACCGGGTCCGGGCAGGTCAATCGAACGGAACCAGCCGGCAGTCCCCATTGAGTGCGGGCTCGCCTCCTACTACGGGGCCAAGTATCACGGCCGGCTCACGGCCAGCGGCGAACGGTTCGACATGTACGCGCTGACCGCTGCCCATCCCCGCCTGGCCTTCGGCACACGCGTGAGAGTGACGCACCTGGCCAATGGCCGCTCCGTCACGGTGCGGATCAACGATCGCGGTCCGTTTCTGAAAAGCCGCGTGATTGACTTGTCGCTGGCCGCTGCGGCAGAACTGGGGATGGTGGAGGCGGGCCTGGCGCAGGTTCGCGTGGAGCAGGTCGAGTAGATTCCATCCGCAACCGGCGGTCAGGTTCTTCAGCCCCTACCGACGCGGTCGCTTGCGTTGGCTTCTTTGGTTCAGAGCAAGAATTTCGCATTGGCTCGCTCACTGGGTTTGGCTTTAATGCGCCCCGCATGAGTATGGCCTATCAAATTGTCGTCTGTGGCAGCATCGTGCCGGACCCGCTCCAAACCTTGGAGCCGGTCACCGGTCCGACTGGCCCGGCGTTGAAGAACGAGATGATGCTGCCCGCGTGGCTCGACCCGTGGGCCGGACACGCGCTTTACGAAGCGGCGAACCTCGCCAAGAACTGCCCCGGCAGCAAGGTCACACTGGTCAGCCTCGGGCCGAAAGCCAAGTTGCAGCAGGTGATGATGACCGTGGGGCAGAAAGTGCCGTTTGAGTTGGTCGCCCTGGATGGCTCGGCCAGCGGTTTCACGGACGCCGCCGAAACGGCCGCGGCGTTGGCGGACGCCATTGGCGACCTCCCCGGGCTCGACAAGTCGAGGCTGCTCGTGTTTGGCGGCTGGGAATCCGCCTCACGCGGCGCCGGGGCCACTATGCAGATCATTGCCGAGCGCCTGGGCATCGCCGACGTGTTCATGGGCGTAGATGAATTAAAGATTGGCGCGGATGGTTCGCTGGAAATCTTGGAGCGCATTGAAGGCGGTAAGCACCAAGTCTCCAGGTGCGCGGGTGCGCCAGCGGTGCTGGGCTGGGCGACAGGCAGCTTGCCGGAACCGAAGAACAACCCGCAGGTCGGCATGGTCAACATGCGCGGCATCATGCCGGCGCTGCAAAAAGCCAAGCCGGTGAAGGTTGGTGCCGAGGGCCTGACGTTCGCCAGCGTGACCCTCCCCAAGCAACAGCGCCAAACCCGCATCGTCAAGGACGCCTCCGCCGACGATATCTCGAAGGAAATCGTGGCGTGGATCAAACAATAGTGTAGCCGCGCTCGTGAGAGTGCGGTCCGCCGGCTCACGTCGGCGGCTACGAAAACCGAACATGGAAATCATTCTCTTTCTCGCTCACACGGAAGCCGACGGCACGCTGGCCAAACCCGCGCTCGAAGCGCTCGGCGCGGCCAAGTCGCTGAACGCAGCACTTGCAGGCTCAACGCTCATCGCCGGGCTGGTCGGCGAAAATGTTGCCGACGCCGCCAAACACATCGCCAACTGCGGGACCGTGAAATTCCTCGGCGTCGCGGGCGCCGATTTTGCGCAGGCCCGTTATGCCACCGACGCCGCTGCTGCCGAAGCCTTGTGCAAGGCCGCGCAAGCCACGCTCGTCATTGCCCCGGCCACTTCGCGCTTCAACCGCTGTCTCGCTGGCGTGG
>CAZJTM010000011.1:7146-43450 GCA_964548925.1 uncultured Verrucomicrobiota bacterium
GGCTCAACGATTCGGGGGACGTGCGGACACGCATGTCGCCAGTCTGAGCGTGGCGGACGGCAAGATTTCCGTGACCCGCTGGTACTACCGCCAACGCATGGAAGGCACGCACACACGAACACAGCGACCGTGGTTCATCCTCGTTGACCCCGGCAGCCAACCGGCGTGGGCCGGCACAGCCGGCTCGGCGACCGTCGAAAATGTTGCCGTTTCGCTCGCGGATTCGGCGAAGCGCACGACCGTCACCGGTTTCCGCGCGCCGGCGGCAGACGCGCAGACCATCCGGCCCGATGCTCAACTCCTGTTCGTCACCGGCGCCGGCTGGACGAAGAAGCAGGCCGACGGCCAGACGCACGTGCCCGAGGCGGAAAAGCTCATCCTCGACTTTCTCAAGCTCACCCGCGCTTCGCTGGGCAGCACGAAATCGCTGGTGGACCTGGGCGGCGAAGGGCAGGCGGTGTTGTCGTTCCTCTCACACATGAACCAGATTGGCCAGACCGGTGCCACGCCGCGGCATCCGAAGGGACTTGCGACCTGCTGCCACGGTGAGGAGCCCCACACCGTCGGCTGGCGCTTCATCGCCGAGCGCCGCGCCATCAGCTTGGATCCGAATTGCGGCTGGGCGCGCGGCAAGGCCGATGTGCTGTACGTGGCCGACGCGTTCGCCGTGATGAAGAAGGTGAATGAGTCGCTGGCCGCCTGTCTGGGCGCGCCCCAGTAATCCGAGCTCCAACCTAATGGAGAGACTGGAGCAAGCTGGCGATCTTCTCGGGAGGATAGCGGCGGGCGTGATCAAGGGGCCGGATATTCCGCTTTGGAGCAGAATTGTGAGAT
The DNA here is from genome assembly GCA_964548925.1 of uncultured Verrucomicrobiota bacterium. GTDB lineage: Bacteria > Verrucomicrobiota > Verrucomicrobiia > Limisphaerales > MWDV01 > MWDV01. Next base: position 7,981 of record CAZJTM010000011.1, read on the forward strand.
GGCAAAAAGCCGCCGAAGGGTGATGTTGCCGACCTCACCGCTCTTATGCGGCATCCGGAAGCTGCGGTTCGTCACCACGGCAGCGGCGGGCGAACACGCCAATGATCTTTGGCGTAGCGTGCCTCGCGACGCGTCCCTTCAGCCTGCCGGCGAGAATCAGTCGAAAGTTTCGGATTGCAATGCGGGGACGCGGTGGTTTTCCTTGGGCAGGTTTTTAGGCAACAACAACTGACAACATACCAAATACCATGGCACAACAAGTATTCCATCCCAGCATCGAAGGCGCGCAACACGGCGCCAAGAGTCTCGCGGACTTTCTCGCGTACGCCAAGCGCTCCGGCGCCACGGGCGCGCAACCGTCGAACTACATGCTCCAGGGCGGCAAGCTCTTCAAGAGCCCCAAGGAGATCAAGGAAACTTTCGAGCAAGCTGGCCTCACGCTGGACGGCATTTCCTGCCATTGCCCGCTTTGGGTGCATACCACCGCTTGGACCGGCAGTCCCAGCATCCGTCCGTTTATTCCGGCGGACGTGGCCAAGAAAGCCCCGGCGGAAATCGAGAAGTGGGCGGAGAACTATCTGATCAAGCTGTTTGATCTGGCGGCGGAACTCGGCGTGAAACTGTTGCCCACCTTCTGGGGCACGGCTTTTGGCTGGGAAGTGGCCAGCGGCTATCCGTGGGGCTTTTGGGCCGGCGGCGACTTCGACCTCATCAAGGAAGGCAAGGAACGCTTTGTCAAGAAGACCGCGAAAATCCGCAAGGAAGCCAATGCCCGCGGCATCATTCTCTGCCATGAGATTCACCCGGGCACCGGCGCCATGTGCGCGGACGACTTCAACATGCTGGTCGAGATTTGCGACGGGGACAAATGTCTGGGCGTGAACGCCGATCCCTCGCATTGCTGGGAAGGCGAGAGCTGGGAGACCCGCTTCCTCAAGGTCGGGCCGCGCGTGTATGCGGCGCATATCAAGAACTTCGTCATCCGTCCGGGCCTGCCGCTGCGCATGATGGAGCCGGCCTGGGGCAAACGCGCCATGCAGTTCGTGGATCTGCCCTCCGGCGACATCAACATGCAACGCTACGCCGAGTTGCTCGTTCACATCGGCTATCCGAGTCGCTACTGCAAGGTGATGGGCCGCTCGACCGCGCCGCTGGTGGTGGAAGCCGAGAGCGCCCACAAGGACCTCGACTGGACGAGCGCCAACGGCATCGCCTACGTGCGCGACAACCTCACGTGGCCGATGGCCGCAGGTTCGTTTGAAGACGGGATGGGCGCATAGCCTCAAAACAAGAAAAGAGCTTAAACCCGAACTCGCCGTGGCGGCATTCATGCGTCACGGCGAGTGTGTTTTGTGAGCGGTGCGTTTTCCTGGCCGGCCAGAGTCAAACGGAAATCCCGCGACGCAGGTGTCAAGCCAGCTCCGCATCCAGTTGCTTCAGTCGAGCACGGAGAATATCCGTATCCGCTGTGGGGAGGTCTGGCTGGTCATTGTTGTGTGGCCTCAGAATTCAAACCGCACGTCGCCCAAGCGGCCAGCGAACTCGCTCATGATGCGCTGTTCGTCCACCGGCCCCTTCGCGGCGAAGGTCACGCTGAGGCGAAGATATGCCCCCGCATCATCCCACGGCACGGTGGAGATCAGTTTTTCCGTGATCAGCCACTGCGATGCGTCCTCGGCATTCGCGAACACGATTCGTTCGCCCGTATTCTTGACCGCAGCCTTGGGCGCGGGGACGTAAATGAAGAAGGAGCCCTTCGGCTTCTTTGCCGCGAAGCCGGCTTGCTTCAACGCGCCGACCAGCAAATCCATCCGGCGCGAATACTTCGCCGCGATCCGCTGCGTGATTTCGGGGTGGTCGAGACAATAGGCCGCCGCGTGCTGGATGGCCAGAAACTGGCCGGAATCGGTGTTGTCCTTCACGTCGCCATAGGCGCGCACGAGCAGTTCGTTGCCCGCCACGAAGCCGCAGCGCCACCCAGTCATGTTGAAGGACTTGCTGACGGAGTGCAATTCGACGCCAACGTCCTTCGCGCCCCGCGTGGCAAGAAAACTCAGTGGTTTGCCTTCATAGACCAGCGCGGCGTAGGCGGCATCCGAGATCACCACGACGCGGTTCTGCTTCGCGAACGCAACCACGCGCGCGAAGAACTCCGGCGTGGCGCTCGCTCCGGTCGGATTGTTCGGGTAATTGATCACCAGCACCTTCGCTTTTGCCAGCACTTCGGCCGGAATCGCGTCGAGGTCCGGCAGAAAACCGTTTTCCGGCTGGAGCGGCAGATTGAAGACCCGTCCGCCGTAGTAACGACTGTGCGTGCCGAAGATAGGGTAGCCCGGCGCCGTCATCAGGACGTAGTCGCCGGGATTCACGAACGCCGCAGGCAGGATGGACAGCGCCGCCTTGCTGCCGATCGAGTGCATCACTTCGGTTTGCGGGTTGATGCCCTTCACCCCGCACACACGATCCAAATAGCGCGCCGCCGCCTGTTTCAGGACCTCGTCCCCGTTGTCCGCATAGCCGCGGTTCTCCGGCTTCTTCGCTTCCTCATACAGTTTCTCGATGACTTCCGGAAAGGCCATCTCGTCCGGTTCACCCACCCCCATGTCAATAATCTCGCGGCCGGGATGCGCGGCCATGGCGGCGCGTTTGGCCCGCTTGATCTTCTCAAACTTGTAGATGGCGGTGGACTTGCCGTATTGACTTCCGCCAATCCTGTCGGCAAACAGGCTCTGAATGTAGGATTCGGGCATAGGTGCTTGGAAACTTCAGCGCAAACGCGCGGAAACCGAAGCAAACTTTAGTCAACGCCGCGCGGCGTGGCAAGCAAGGCGGCGTTGGCGCCCACCGCGCCGCAGACTACCACTCGACCGTGCCGTCAGCCGTGTCCACAGACAACGTCGTGGAGCGTCAACCCGGGGCGGCGGACCAATCTCTGGAGTGGCTCACACCCGGAATTCGCGCCGACGTGAGTGACGCGGAGAGTTTCACGGACTCGCCGGCCAACCTGCGCCAAGCGGATTCGCTTAAGCGCATGGATCACCTGCCGCGCCGCTGCATTGGATGGAAGAGGCTGGGCCGGCTCCCTTGCGAAGCGGTTGCCGTCCGCCGCAGTTCGCGCAACGTCTCGTGTGGGCTTCAAGGTCAGGCCAACTCCTGGCGCGAAGTGCGGGTTCGGGTTTTAGCCAGCCGGCGCCACAGGGTGGCGCGCGTTCCAAAACCCAGGTCCTTGGTTTCCCTCCGTTACTACTTTTTAGGGATGGCGCAGGCCGTGGCGGGATGGGAGATTCCTTCGTGCCGCTATGCCTGATTCAAATTCCACCATCCGCGTGGCCTTGGTTGAAGATGACCAGCAGGTCCGTGAAGGGCTGGCCCTGCTCATCGGCAATTCGCCAGGCTTTGCCTGCCTCGCGGCCTGCCCCTCCGCAGAAAACGCGCTTCAGCGCCTGCCCAGTCAGAAGCCGGACGTAGTCCTCATGGACATCCAACTCCCGGGCATGTCGGGCATCGAGTGCATCCTCCAAGTCAAGCGGTTCTGCCCACGGACGCAGATCATGATGCTGACGGTCTTCGAGGATCACGAACGCATTTACCAGTCGCTCAAGGCGGGCGCGTCGGGCTATCTGCTGAAGCAGACACCGCCGGCGGAATTGCTCGAAGCGATCGTTAACCTGCATCAAGGCGGCTCGCCCATGTCGGCTCAGATCGCGCGCCGCGTGGTGGAAGCGTTTCAACGTCCAGCGGCACCGGAAAGCGGAGACTCGCTGCTCTCACCGCGGGAACAGGAAGTCGTGCATCTGCTGGCCCAGGGACATCTCTACAAGGAGATCGCCGACCAATTGGGGCGCAGCGTGGAAACCGTGCGCGCCCACATCCGGAACATCTACGACAAACTCCACGTGCGCTCGCGGACGGAGGCAGTGAACAAGGTGTACGGTGCCGGGGCGCGGATTGGCGCTTAAACCGGATGAAGTAACCGGCAGAGCCAAACAAGACCAGCACAGCCACAGCATGGCAGAAGCGAACGATCGCGGTTCGGAATGTTGAGGAGTAGTGCGTCGGCTACGACGCTCCTTCCACCACTGGCAATCCGTGCGTTGACGTCCGTGAAGGTCACGTTCGCCGATTCACTCCGCCCGTCGGACTTGGAACTACAAAGCCCCCGGTTCTTGAAGCGAGATCACCGCAAGCATCGGGTGCTTTGTTATGGGGCAGGAGTTACGCACTGAAAGCAAAGCGCTCGCCGACACGCTTGGTGACGGCGAGCGCGGCTTTTTGGGGCTGGTCGCGCTATTTACGCGTCGCGCGACCTGATCCGGCTATCTGCCAGCCTTCGCTCGCGAAAGCCCAACGGATCTCACGCCAAAACTGAGTCAGAAAGGGCTGGCTGTTAATATTTGCGGAGGACGCCACCTTGATCTCCAACCCAGATGTTGGCGCCGTCAAACGCAATGCCGTAAGCGCCAGAGCCTGACGGGGAGGACCACAAGGCCGTTCCATCGCTGGCGGAGAGCTTTACCAAGACACCGTTTCCGTGGGCAGCCCAGACAGCGGTGCCATCGAACGCCAGGCGCGTCGGCTCAACTCCCCCTGTGGGAAACGATCCCAGGTAAGCCAGATCACTCGCGCGCCGCTTCCAGACAGTATTATCACCGAGGTTCGCCACCCAAATGTTGGCACCGTCGTACGCAAGGCTGTAGGGGAGGGTGCCCGTTGATGCGTTTCCCTGCATCGAGTTGTCGCTGGCACGGATCTTCGTCAACATGGCAGCGTTATAGCTCGCAACCCAGATGTTGGTGCCATCGAAGGCGAGGCCCGTGGAACCCGCGGGAACCCCAATGGTCGCCACTAACGAGCCGGAGGTGGCGAGGAGTTTGTTGACTGAACTACCACCGTAGTTCGCAGTCCAGATGTATGTGCCGTCGAACGCAAGGGCGTAGGGATTCCCCGGCACGCCGAACGCCCCCGCCAAGTTGCCATCCCTTGCGTAGAGTCTTGTCACGGTCGAGCTCCCAGTGTGTGCCACCCAAATGAATTGGCCGTCGAATGCCAAACTGACCGGTCCTGTTCCTCCGCTGGCATAGGTGCCGACGACAGTCATGTCATTGGCACGGACTTCAACGACCTGATTCGCGGCTGTGAGAGTCCCCCATAGATGCACACCATCGAAAGCCAAAGCGAACACCTGTGAGCCGAAACCGATACCCCCGACAGAACCAGGGGCCCACTTGAGTAATGCAATTTGCAGCGGGTTCAGCGACGTACCAGCAAGCCCTTGCGGTCCCTGTGTACCAATCGGACCTGCCGGCCCGATTGGTCCTGTCGAACCGACTGGACCTTGTGGACCCGGAGCACCATCGGCGCCAGCGGGACCAGCCAGTCCTTGCGGTCCTGCTGGACACTGGGCGCCGGGTGTGCCGTCGGCACCGGCGGGCCCCTGCGGTCCTTGAGCCCCTGTGGCTCCGATTGGGCCAGCGGGTCCTTGCGCACCTACTGATGCCAAGAGATTCCACGAAGCGGGCGAGTTGTCCGGCGAAGCACCGGTGCTGGCAGTGGTGGCGATGTAAGAGGAGCCGTTGAAGGACACCGCATCATTCACGGCATAAGCAGTGGCTGCGCTCCAAGGCCCCTGCCAGACAAAGGATGTGCCCGGAATGCCTTGGGGACCTTGCAGACCGGCCGGCCCCTGTGGTCCTTGTGGGCCAAGCGCACCATCGGCGCTGGCAGGCCCTTGTGGACCTGCAGGTCCTTGAGCACCGGGAGCGCCGTCAACTCCTGCGGGGCCTTGGAGGCCCTGGAGACCTTGCGCGCCGTCGGCGCCCAGTAATCCAGCCGGACCTTGAAGGCCTTGAGGTCCCGCGGGTCCTTTTGGCCCCACCGGGCCTGGGGCTCCATCCAAACCAGCCGGTCCCTGCGGCCCGGTCGGCCACATCGGTCCCGCGGGTCAGGAGGTCCGGGCGGCCCTTGCGGACCGGCTGCGCCAATCGTCACATCCGCCGTGGCAAAGATGAGACTGGATCGGGCGACATTGAGCAAGTACGTGCCCGGAGGAGGCACGATGGCGAGCGTGGCCACAACTTGCTGGGCCGGCTGGTTATAGGTGTTTGGGACCACCAATCCATTGAACCTCACCGTCAGCGAGCCACTGGGGAAGTTCTGGAGTTGGATGGTCAGCGTATTGCCGCTGAGCTGGGTGCTCTTGATAGTCGGCTGTGACACTTGGGCCTGGGCGGGCACCGCCAGTGCCAGCAGCAGCGCCAGGCACAGGCAGAAGTAGTTTTGGGGGAAGTGTGTTTTCATGGGTGGTTTCGAGCTTTGTTCTTTGTTTGATGTTGTGACGCCGGCGGAGGCATCGGTTCAGTGTTCACGCATTACGCTACCGTGCCGCAGCACTCCGTGCTATTCGCATAAAAGTAGTAATCGGGCGGGGATTTGGCGGCTGCCCTACTACTTTCATGTGAGGCGGGCGGGGAATGGCAGACTCATGGCCGGTTTCTGCGAGAAGAGAGGATTGCCAGCCAGCAAGGCCCGGCAGCAACTCGCGCCAGCGTTTGGAGTGCGTGTACTTGAGCACCGCTTTGGGGGAAATAGCCAATACGCTCGATTTGCACCCAACGTCACAAAAGCCAAAGCGGCGGTAAACCGCACGCACTCCAAACGCTGGCCCGAGGCACGGACGCTTGTCGCCAGTTTGGCGTTGCGACCGGGGACCGGTCGCGGGCCGATTGCATTTCAACCCGTGCCGCCAGTTTACAACCGCGCGGAAGTGTGAAATATACAGGCCATGCTCCCGCAGGAATGTCAGGGTCTGGCGTCTGGACCATGCTTGGGCCGGCGCATCCCCAGCCTGCGCGTGGGCCTTGCGGCGGGTTGCTGGGGATTCGTGGTACGGAGTTCGTCGTGTTCACCAGCGGTCTGCCCGAACGGTTCGTGCTCAGAGTCGAGCCGGCGGGGAGCAACGCGCTCTGGGTGGCGGGCTACCGGACCGATAGCGGCTATCGTGGGGCCTGCCGCCTGCGCCGCTATCTGCCAGCCACCGGTGAATCCACCGCCGTGGCCACGGTGCCGGGTCAGGTGCGACGGCTCGTGGACACGCCCGAGGGCGTCTGGATCGCAACCGAACAGCCGGAGATGATCCTGTTCTGGGATGGCAAATCCCGGGCGCCGGAATTGCGCTTCAAGGTGCCCGGGTTTGATCCACTGGCGCTCGCGAGTGCCAATGGCGACTCACCTCCACCACGTTTACAGAGCTGGCGCGATCCCAACCCAAGCGGTGGCGGGTGGACGGAGATTCAATTCGGCACCAACGGCCCGGCATTTCACTGGTTGCGGCGCCACGGGTTCCTCGAAGCGCAGATCAATCGCTTGTCGGGTGAGGCGTCGCACCCGGCGTGGGTGGCCGCCGGGCATAGTCTGGCCCAACCGACCGAACAGTCCCTAACGCTGATGGATTTCCCCGGCCGTCCCTTGCCGCCCGAGGTGGAGGTGATGTGTGCCAATCGCGAGGGGGGAATCTGGCTGGGCACATGGGAGGACGGTCTGCACTTGGTGCGCGAACGCCCGCTGAAAGTGGTGTCCACCGCGGAAGGTCTGGCGGACAATGATGTGCGCTCGGTTTGTCGCGCGCGGCGGGGCGGCGCGTGGGTAGCGACGCGGAGCGGGCCGCATCACTTGTTGGAAGGTCGGGCTGAGCAAATCAGCGTGGGCCAAATGCGATGCGTCGCCGAGGATTCCACTGGGCGGCTCTGGTGGGGCATTCAGGATTCCGGCGAGGCGTCGTTGCGTTACCTGTCCCCCGAAGGCCCGCAATCATTCCGGTTGCCCGGCGTGGAATGGCGCGGGCCCAATACGATTCACTTCGCGCGGGACGGAACGATGTGGGTCGTCTGTGAAGCCGGCGTCACCTGGGTGAAACCGGAGAAGTTGCCGGAGCAACCAGAGCCGCCCGCGGAGCGCCGGGAAGATTCCGGGTTTGGCCGATTCCGTCGCGGCGTGGAACTTCCCGAATCCGAGCCCTTCGGACTCGTTGAAGACCGTGAGGGCATGATCTGGGTTGGCTCACGGGACGGTGGGCTGTATCGCATCGGCAAGGAAGGTGTGGCGGTCGTGAATCGCACGAATGGTTTTCCCGGCAGCCTGGCTGTGCCCGCACTCGTGGATGAAACAGGCGCGTTGTGGATTCTCAGCGATACCGGAATCATCCGGCACCGCCAGGGGCGCTTTGAATTGATTGGCCCGGACCACGGCGTGCCGCGCGATTTGCTCATCGGGATGGTCGAAGATGACCGCGGTGTATTCTGGATCGCCGGCAGCCGCGGGATCTATCGCCTGGCCCGCGCCGATTTGGAGGCATTTCTACAGGAAAGGTTGGCGCGCGTGCCGAGCCTGGCGCTGGGCCTGCGCGATGGGCTGCTCACTCCCGAATGCTCGGCCAGTGCCTGCCCCAACATGGCGAAGCTGGCGGATGGCAGGATTGCCGTGGCCACGCACAACGGGTTGGCCGTGATTGACCCAAGCCGTGTGGAATTGAACACGCGCCCGCTTTCGGTCCTCTTCGAGCAAGTGGTGGCCAAGCGGCGCGCTCTCATGATCCCGCCACTGGCGGCTGGGGGTCGCTTGCCCGCTGTCGCCATTGACAGCCGTCAGCGCTGGGCGGGCGGCGTCGAACTTCCGCCTGGATCAGGCAGGCAATTGGAAATCCATTACACCGCGGTCAGTCTGCTGGCGGCTGAGCGGGTCCAATTCCGTCATCGCCTCGAGGGGCAGGACGCGGAATGGTCCGACGCCAGCGATCATCGGATTGCGTTCTACTCGAACCTGCGGCCCGGGCGCTATCAATTCCATGCCCAAGCGTCCAACGCCCAAGGCATTTGGCCGGAGGAGGATTGGATTCTGAGCCTGCTGATTCATCCGTACTTCTGGGAAACCCGCATCTTCCAAGTCGCCGCCACGTTGACGATCGCTGTCGTGCTTCTGCTGCTGCATCTCCAGCGGGTGCGAACCCTGCGCGCCTTGCAGGAGCTGAAGCACAAGCAGCAATTCGATGGGGAACGCGCCCGAATTGCGGCGGACATGCACGATGACCTCGGCGCTGCGCTGACGCAGATCGCCATTCTGGGCGAAGTTGCGAAACGGCAGGTGTCCGATTCACCGCAAGCCACGTCGCTGCTGGACCGGATCACCCAGTCGGCGCGCGATGTGACCTCACGGATGAGCGATCTCGTTTGGGCCACGAATCCGCGGCACGACTCGCTCGACAACCTTAGCGCGCACCTGCGTGAACAAGCGGCCCGGATGCTTCAAGACACCCCCGTCCGCCCGCTCCTGAGTTTTCCGACCACGCTGCCCGACGCCCATCTCTCGGCTACGGTTCGGCGGAATGTTCTTCTGGTGATGAAGGAAGCCATCAACAACGCCCTGCGGCATGCGCGGGCATCGGAGATTCACGTGAGCTTCGTTGCGGACGCGGAGCGATTCCGCCTGGTGGTCGAGGATAACGGATGCGGATTCGATTCCACGGAGCGGCGAGAGGCGGGGAATGGGCTCAACAACATGCGCCGGCGCATTGCCGACTTGGGAGGCGAATACGAACTGATATCCAAACCCGGGGCCGGCACGCGCGTCAGTCTGACTGTTCCCTTCAGTGGGATTGGGGTTCCGCCGCGCGAGGCAACTGAAAGCATGTGATTTTGCGCATCGTGTGTGCTGTCACACGGAAGTCGTAATTGCCCTCGCCGGCTTAGGTGCGGCTCGACCTTCACTTCCACACGCCCAGTTGGCGGAGTTGTGCTTCGGCCTGACTGGCCCAATCGCGATTGGCTGCCGGGCTGGCCGGGCTCGGGTGGAGAATCCGTCCCACCTTCACCGGCAGGTCCGACAGCACCTCGCTCGCCCGACGCGCGGCGAAGTCGCCCACGCCGATCAGCCACTCGGGTTTCAGTATCCCGAGAACTTCGCGCAGGTGCGTGTCGCACGCTGCGAACAACTTCACGCGAGTCGCGGCGGGCAATTTGTCCGGCGTCAGATTGCGGCCGCTCGCTTCGAGAAACGCCAGTGGGCAGTAGTTCAGGACGAGGTGTTCGACAGAAAACTGTTCTGGCGTGCCAAATCGCGTCGCGAAGAACCGCCAGAGCCGTCGCCCGCTGACCTCCGAACGCCGACACGCGAAGCCTTCGACGGCTCGTTTCGGGTGTTCGCGCGCCGGTCTTCCGATCTTTGCTTCAATCCCCAGCCAGTCGCGCACGGCGGCAACTTCGCCAAACGGGACGCCGGTTTGGACCATCCCGAACGGGCCCGGGTTCATGCCGAGGAACACGATGCGCTTCGGTGGTTTGGCGAACTTCTCGAGATACGTCGCGTGCGCTGGCCACGCATAGTCGAGCGGGTTGTAAACGCGCGCCACCGGCATACCGAACTTCAACCTCCCAGCGTCGGAGGAGAGTCGCTGGGCCGCGGTAATCAAGCCGGAGATGCCAACGGAGCGATTGTCTGACTTCCGTGCCACCGGAGAAGGGTGGGGTGGTGTGTTCCGTGATTCAATGCCACAATTCCCGGAGGCGGCCGGTGTGGGTGAGGGGCGTTGCTAGTGAAGGAGCTTGAATTCGGTCGCCGGTTCGGGCATCCAACACTCCAGCTATGAACACGAAATCATCCCTTAGCCGTCGTCAGTTCCTCAAGAATACCACCTTCGCCACCGCCGCCACCGCGCTCCCAGTTTGGTTTCTCCAGCGCGAGATTGCCGAGGCGGCTCCGGTCGTGAAGCGCCCCGGCCTCAACGACCGCCCCGGCATCGCGCTGGTGGGCTGCGGCGGACAGGGGCGTGGTGACACCGGAAACGCCCGGCGCTTCGGCGACGTTGTGGCTGTGTGCGATGTGGACACTCGCCAGGCGGAAGCCGCGGCGGCTCAGTTTGCCGACAAGGGAAAAAAGCCCCAGGTCTATACGGACTTTCGCAAGCTCATGGAACGTGCGGACGTGCATGTCATCATTAACGGCACGCCCGATCATTGGCACACGCTGGTCAATCTCTTGGCGGTGCAGACGGGGCGCGACGTTTACAGCGAGAAGCCGCTCACGCTGACGATTGACGAAGGCAAACGCCTCGTGAAGGCAGTGCGCAAACATCAGGCGGTCTTCCAGGTGGGCAGCCAGCAGCGAAGCGACCGCAATTTCCGGCTCGCGTGCGAATTGGTTCGCAACGGCCGACTCGGCCCCTTGCAGGAGATGATCGTCGGTCTGCCGACGGGCCCGCGCGAAGGCCCATTCCAGCCCATCCCCGTCCCTCCCGAGATGAACTACGATTTCTACCTGGGGCAGGCGCCGAAGATGGATTACCTCGGCATCCGCAAGGTGAAGGTCGTGGACGGCAAGGAGCAGGTCACTTACGACAGCAAGTCGGCGCACTGGAACTTCCGGTGGTGGTATTGCTTCTCCGGCGGCCAGATGACGGACTGGGGCGCGCACCATAACGACATCGCGCAATGGGGCAATGGCACGGAACTCAGCGGGCCGGTGGAGGTCGAGGGCAAATCACTCGTGGAGATGATACCTGGTGGCTACGACGCGGCGGCGGAATACGAAATCCACTTCAAATATGCCAACGGCGTCAGGATGAAGGTGACCGACGGGAAACGCGCGCCGAACGGCGTGAAGTTCATCGGCCCCGAGGGCTGGATCTTCGTCACGCGCGGCCAAATCAATGCCAGCAAACCCGAGTTGCTGGAGGAAAAGCTGCCCGATAACGCGGTGCGGCTCTACCGCAGCGACGACCACATGCGCAACTTCTTCGACTGCGTGCGCAGCCGAAAGGCGCCCATTACCGAATGCGAGATCGGACATCGCTCGATCAGCGTCGCGCACTTGGGCGTGATTTCGATCCGTATGGGCGGGGTGAAGCTGGGTTGGGATCCAAAGCGGGAACGGTTCGTGGGCGACCGCGCGCGTGAGGCGAACAAGTGGCTCGTACGGGAGATGCGCAAGCCGTACGACTACTCGTTCATCAAGTGACGAACCCGAAGCCGGGCGTGTGGCGGTCGAAATGTTCGCGGGTTCCGCCCCGCCCTCCCTTTCAGGCGGTCATCCCGCCGAAGTCCGCCGGTCAGCGGCCCTCGGTGAGCATTCCATCCACCGGCGCAAAGTCGTCGGTCAGCACTTTAGATTGCTTGAAGCTGGCGGGTGGTTCCAGCCGCAACGCTTGCAGGCGCGTGCGGAAGGTCGGCAGTTTGATGCGCCCTGATTGGACCAGCGCGTCGGCCCGTTGTCGCAGGCTGGCCGCGTTCGGACGTTGATCCGACTTCACGGCGATCAACACGACGTTCTGGCTCGTGCTGGCGGGAAAAAGATACACCTGCGGGAAAACGGCCTTCAGAGTCTTGTAGAGCGAGCCGAGGATGTCCGCCTGCCAGCCATTGAGGGTGCCGATGACGTTGTAGGCGAGCACGCCGTTCGTCGCGAGGCGTTGGTTGGCCAAATCGAAGAACTCCTTTGTTGCCAGGTGATAGGGGATGGAGGAGCCGTAGCGGCCTTTCACATAGGCATCCACCAGGATTGCGTCGTAGCTGGTGGAGCTGCGGCGCAGGTGAACCCGTCCGTCTTCCACCCGCACCCGATGCGTGGCCGACAGCTTGTAGTTGAAATGCTCCCGCGCCACGTGAACGACCAACGGGTCCAGTTCGGCGGTCTCGACCTCGACTTGCGGGTAGTAGTGTTGAAATGACCTTTGGGCGCTCGCGCCGCCCAAACCGATCATGAGCACTTGCGTCAATTGCGTGTTCCAGAGCCACGGCATGTGGAAGTACTCGGTGTACTCGAAATGTCCTTGGAGCGGATCGTTCAGCGACATACGCGTCTCCCGGGTGCCGTCGAAGCTCAGCATCCGCATGCCGTCTTCATCGAGCACGCGGATGTGATGATAAGGAGAGGTGGCTTCAAAGACCACTTCCGCCCGACCGCCGGTGACGGTCAGCGCCAGGCACGCGCCAAGGATACGCAGTGAATAAAAAATAAGTTTCATGTCGCCTGTCGTTCACTCGGATCGCGCGTTTCCGCAGCCTTCCGCCCCGACACCAACACCAGCAGCCCCAGCAGCACAATCAACCCGCCCGTGCCGCGGAAGATGGCCGACATCCGAAAATGATCAATCAGAACATAGCCCGCCACAAACACGCCGGCAATGCTCCCGACCGTGCTGGCCGCAATAATGAGCCCACTGACGCGGCCCACGTGAGCCACATGCCGGGTCGCCATCCGGATCATGCAGGGCGGCAACATTGCCAGCACGGCGCACGGCAGCAGAAATACCAGCGCGCTCCCGAAGGCCGGATCCAACTTCTGCCACAACGGGGGAATGGGCTGGTCGCCCGGGTGCCGTTGGATGAGCGCGTTAATCAACGGAGCCGAGAAATCAGGAATCAGCACGGTCACCACGCCGGCGGAAACCACCAGTCCCGCCAGCAAAGTCATCCGCCGAACACGATCCGCCAGCGCGCCGCCGGCCCAGTAGCCCAGCGCCAGGGCAATCAGCACCACCCCGATCTGGCTGACCCAAACGTAGAACGCGCTGCCAAAGTCCTTCGCCAGAAACCGCGCGCCGATGATCTCCAGCACCATGATGGCGAAGCCGCTCAGGAAGACGAGAATTGTGGCCATCGTGGCTTGCATGGCTGAAAACTGGGTGCCTTGCGTCCGAAAGTCAAAGCCGGTTTTGAGGCGTTCGGCGTGAACGGCGTGAAGACTGAACTCGCGCGCGGGGCCTCGCGTCGTCACCTCATGCGCGCCAGGAATTTCGGACGGGCCTCCCGAGCGATCACTTCACGGTGTTGACCAGCGGCGACAGGCCTTGGATGCGGACTTCGAGGCGGTCGCCCGATTGAATGCGGCCGATGCCGCTGGGCGTGCCGGTGAGGATCACGTCGCCCGGGAGCAGAGTCAGATTTGTCGAGATCACGCTGACCAGTTGGTAGCAATTGAATATGAGCTGGCTGGTGTTCGAGTTTTGGCGGAGTTGACCGTTCTGGAAAAGCTGAATGCTCAGCTCGTGCGGGTCAATCTTCGTCTCGATGTAAGGCCCAAGCGGGGTAAAGGTATCAAACGACTTGCAACGGCACCATTGACCGTCGGACGCCTGAATGGTGCGATCCGTCACATCCTGCGCGGCGGTGTAGCCGAAAATGTAACGTGAGGCCGCCGCTGCCGTGACGTTGCGAATGCGCCGGCCGATGACGATTGCCAACTCGGCCTCGTAGTCCGTGCGATGTTGCGGAAACGGGATTTCAATCTTGCCGCCATCCGGAAGAAGCGATGTGGTGGCCTTGATCCAGAACAGCGGTTCCTTGGGCAGCGCCTTGCCGGTTTCGCGGGCGTGGTCGGAGTAGTTCAGCCCCACGGCGATGATTTTGCTCGGGTTGACGGGGACCAAGGTGCGCACCCCTTTGATGGGCGTGGGCTTCTTGTCGAATGACGGCGAGCCGAAGACATCTCCGCAGAGTTTAAACAACTCCCCTTCCACCACCTTCGCGTAGAAGATCTCGTCGCCCTTCTGAAATCGGCCAATGGCAGCCATAGTGTGCGGTTTTTGCTTAGCAAATCCGCGGTCGCCTTCGCAAGATCAATCTGGAAGCCTTTGCGGGCGATTCACCGGAATCACCGGCTGGTGGCAGTCGAGATTGCGCGCCGCTCCCTGAACCCGGTGGGCAATTTCGTGTTGCAGATGCAACACGCGATTGTCCTGCCAGAAATCAAGGTCCATGGGGCAGGGCAGACGCGAATCGCATGCGAACGGACACGACTTGGCGGTATGTTGGCTTCACCGCGAGGGGCGAAATCATCATCCGGCCAGTACCGTGTTAACCCGCCGATGATGGCGGCCGCATGCCCTCACGGTTTTGCCGGCGGCTCGTGGTACGGCAGATGCGCGCGATAGAGACGCAGCAACTGCTGATTGATCCGGGCGAATTGCTCGTTTCCGTTGGCATTGGCCAGTTCGATGGCCTTTTCGGCGGAAGCCACCGCTTCGGGGAATCGCTCCGCCTCGGCATAGGCGGCGGCTCGTGTGGCCACCATCGGGGCGTCCTTCTCGCCCGTCAACTGGCAGGCGCGCTCGGCCAGTTGCACCGCCTCCGGGCCGTTGCGCAGGTTGGGATCGGCGGCGGTTGCCAGAATCCACGCCAGATTGTTCAGGGCCTCCGCGCCATCCGGCTTGGCCGTCACCGCGAGGCGAAGCTGGGTGATGGCTTCGCGGAAATCACCGAGCCGGCGCAACAAACCGGCCAGTTCCACACGCGTGTCAGCGTCCGGCTCGATGCGCAGCGCCGCCTGCAACGCGGTGACCGCCTCGTGCGGACGGCCCAAGCCCTCCAATGCCGATGCCCGCGTGCGATGCGCCTCAGCGTCTTTGGGATTGAGTTGCACGGCGGCGCGCAGGTGCTGGTCGGCCTTGGCGAACTCCTCGCGCAACACGAGCGCTTTGCCAAGGTTGCGATGCGCCTCGGCGTTGCGCGGATTACCGCGCAGCGACGCCTCAAAATGGCGGGCGGCGTCGTCCAACTTGCCCTGCTCCGCAAGGAGGCAACCGAGATTGTTGTGCGCCACCCAGGCTGCCGGGTTCTTGGCCAGCGTGTCGCGCCACAGCCCTTCGTCGGTTGCGAACACGCGCGCTCGCTGCGCGGTGAGCCAGCCGAAGGCGAGGACGACTGCGGTTGTCAAAACGCGGCAGGTCACAGGTTGCCAGTTGCGGGCAGCGGATGCTGGCGCCAGCTTCTTGCCTGCCGCCTTGCCGAGCGCGGCCCCCGCCAGAGATGTCATCGGGAGCAAGGACAAGTACGCGAAGTGATCCGACACACGCGACATTGAGAAGAAATACGTGTCAAAAAACCCAAGCACAGGGAACAGCAGCGCGCTGAAACAGACCAGCGCCAGCAGCGCATGCCGCCCCCCGCCGCGCCGAAGCGACCAGCAGGTCGCCAGCGCGCCGCACCACAGACCCAGTGGCAGCCATGCCCACCATTGCGCCGGGCTGACGTCCCAGCGTGGATAGATCATGACCAAGTTGAGCGGGAGCAGGGCCTTGCCGAGATAGAACCAGAGCGCCCAACCGCTACCTGCCAGACGTTCGGCGAAGCCTTTGCTCCGCATCGCGTGATCCGGGATGACGTGATGCGTCTGAAACCAAACGGTCATCGAACCGAAGGCCAGCGCCAGGGCGAAGAAGGGGGCGGCACGCAAGACATCACGACCGGTGAGTCGTCCGCACCGCCACCAGACGCAAGCCAGCAGCACCACCGGGAGCATCACCGTCGAAGTCTTGCTCAACAGCGCGAGCAGGAATGCCCCGAGCGCCAGCCAGTACCAGTTGGAAGCGCGATGTGCCGCGTGCGGCGCGCGAGGTTCCAAGTCGAAGCGGCTGTAGCAGTAAAGGCTGGCCAGGAAGAAGACCAGGGAGAGCGTGTTCTTGAGTTCCGAAATCCAAGCCACCGAGGCGACCGCCACCGGATGCACGGCAAACAGCGCCGCCCCAAGCCAGGCACCTTGGATTCCGAGGCGTGTCAGCACGCGCCACAGCAGCAAGACACCCGTGCCGTGGAGCAACACGTTGACGACGTGATAGCCGGCGGCGTGCTTGCCCCAGACCAGCCATTGCAGCCAGAACGCCACGATGCTCAACGGAAAGTCCTCGCGAAACCAGAGGGAAAGCAGGTTGGCCTCGCCCTTGACCAGTGAGTTTCGGTCAATCAGCACGGTGTCGTCCCAGACGAACCCGCCGCGGAACACGGGAGCATACGCGGCCAACACCAGCAGGAGCAGAATCGCGGCGCGCCCCCACGGCCACAGTTTGGCAACCGCACAGCGGCGCGATTCAGTCACCGCGTTCTCACGAACGCGGCTGCTTTCGCTCTCGGGCTTGGCGGCTGGCGGGCAACCTTCGTCGCACATGTCCGCATGCTAGACGCCGGGAAAGGAATGACAAGCCGCGCCCCATCCGGTACACCGTGAACCAGCGAGTCGAGGGTTGCCGGCTGCGTCTGGCGGAAGCAATGTTGCAATACCGATTGATGAACGAGTTGTTCGCCATCTTGCACGAGGACGCCGAGTTGCTGGTGGTCAGCAAGCCAGCGGGCTTGGTGTGTCATCCCACCAAGCCGGACGGGCGTTCCAGCTTGATCAGCCGTGTGCGGGCCTATCTCGGAGTGGGGGTCACGCCCCGGTTGGTGAACCGGTTGGACCGTGAAACCAGCGGCGTGGTTCTGGTTGCCAAGACTGCGGCAGTGGCGAGCGAGTTGGGGAAGTTCTTTGCCGGTCGCGCTGTGGAGAAGGAGTATCTCGCCATCGTCCACGGCCACTTGCGAGAAGATCACGGGCTGATTGACGCGCCACTTGGGAAAGACGAGGGCAGTACGGTGGCCATCAAGGATTGCGTGCGCCCCGATGGGGCGCCGGCGCAAACGAAGTTCTCCGTGCTCCAGCGGTTTTCGCGAAGCGAAGGGGATTTCAGCCTGCTTCGCGTTCGCCCCCTGACCGGAAGAAAACACCAAATCCGCATTCATCTCAGCCACACCGGCCATCCCATCGTGGGCGACAAGATCTACGGCGGAGATGAGCGCCTCTACCTCGATTTTGTTACCGGACGGATGACCGACGAGCAACGGCGGCAACTGCTCCTGCCAAACCACGCGCTGCATGCGGCGGAGATTCGATTCACCTGGCGCGGACGCGGACTGCGGTTGCAGGCTGCGGCTGAGGACTGGTTCACGGCCTTCATCGGGTGTCGCGCGCCTTGTTCAAACCCGATTGGCAGCCCCTCTCTACCGGACTTGCGGGGTGGTCGGTGAACCCATCGTCGCCGGCGCGCCTTTAAGCCGCGCGTTCAGAAAGTCGCAAACCGCCTGTGTGGCTTCCCGGTCGCAAGCCCCGCCATTTTTCTGTTGGAGCGTGAAGGTATGGAAGTATCCATCCCGAGTGCGAATTACCAGACGACGCCCAAAGAAATAGTTGTCAACGCGGCATTCCACCAGAGATGCATAGGGTGCCGTGAACGCGGGTGAGGTGTTCGCAAGCTGCGCTCGTGTGACAAAGAACACGTTGGACTCCGAGAGCAGGAATTGTCCAGGCTGGCCCGGAAATCTCTCCCAGCCCTTGTCCCTGAATCCATTCAGTCCAGGAAACCACTCGCCAGGATGCTGTTTGTGAATAGGTTCGCACAGGAGGGCATGCGCAATTGGGGAAGTCCCCGGCAGGACTTTGTCGGGTGTGCCCAGGGCGAACCATTGGGTGGACCGCTCCACCTTCTGCAAACGCCCCTCCGTATCAAAGGAGAGGACCAGGCAACGGTCTTTGGAGACGACGCCTGCGGCGCCGGAGTAATACCCCCCTACAAACCAGAAACCGCAAATTTTCTCCGCCCGATAGGCGAGGTCTCGCTCGTTGGGTGAGACGGCGTCGGGCTCGCCCAAGGCCAGGATCACATCCGCACGCGTTGTTTGACCGGGCTGAAACTGGTTGGCGGTGTGTTTGCTGATGTTGGCTCGCGCCGCGCCCGAGTTGAATTCGGGTGTTGGGAT
This sequence comes from uncultured Verrucomicrobiota bacterium, assembly GCA_964548925.1. Lineage (GTDB taxonomy): Bacteria > Verrucomicrobiota > Verrucomicrobiia > Limisphaerales > MWDV01 > MWDV01. The sequence goes on from CAZJTM010000011.1 coordinate 26,532, forward strand.
GACAAGGCAACCCGGGGTGACGAGGATCGCCACAAGGACGGCTAGGCACGACCCGAAATGCCGGCGGGACGGGACTGCTTGGTGGTCGCAGACCGTTGGCGGGCGGGGGTTCACTCAATTCACCTCCACCAACGAGTGCCGACGCAGAACCCCGGCCTCATCAAAGACCAGCACCAGACTGTACTTGGCTCGAACCCACGTCGGCCAACCGGAAGGTTGAGCCTCACGCTCGACAAGAAAATAGCCCTTGTTCTTGGGTTCATAACCCAAGCGGTAGGTGAGGATGTTCTCGCGTTCAAACCTCCCGGAGGGTTGGCCCAGCTTGACCACCACTTCCTCGCGGGTCGTCTTGCCGTCAGAGAGGAAATCCAGCAGGTCCGAACGCCCTTTGAGGGGCGGAGCGGTTGCGCAGCCCACGAGGCCGAGAATCAGAAGAGCCACGGCGAATGGTTTTGGGTGCATGGGTAAAACTCTCTCTACGGGATTCTGGCTTCATGTTCAAGTGGCGAATTGGCCCCGCGCCCACGCGGCGCGCATCTTCACCCCGGGGCTCTCGTGGAGCAGGCCTGTTGTCTGTTGTCGGTCGGCAAACGTGGAAGGCCTCCGACTGGCAGGCACGCCGTCCGAAGCCACGTTGGAAGCACAGTCCCACGACCCAGCCCCGTGACTCCGCTGTCAAGTTGCCCCCCACCCACGCCTTGGCGAGTGCGCCAATTTCCTGACAGGCAAGCGGTCTTACTGTCAGGTGTGGCCCCGTTTGGTCAGAACGAGGAAGAAACCATCCGTCCGCTTCCCGCAATTCGTGGGGAGGTTGCTTGACGCAGGCGAGAGCGTTCGAGCCCCTATTCGTCGAACGGATGGGGCGGCGACATCTCCGTCGTCCACCCATTGAGGACCTGATTGCGGTCAAGCCGATCCGTGCCGAGCCGAAGGACCTGAACGACATCCGCTTCTTGCTGAGCCGCCATCGTCCAGGTCAGGAACGCGTGCGACGCATCGTTGCGGGATTCCCAATTCAGGCCCGCGAACGAGCGACGGAAAACTTGGTCTGTTTGGAGATCATGGAGAAATGAAGATGAACGCATGCGAAGAGGAATTGATAGTCCGCCCGCTGCTTGCGGACCAGGAACAGTTTGACGTGTACCTGCGGGACAAGCGCCGGGCGGAACTGGCCGCACCGGTGCGGTTCGCGCGGCGCGATGTGCCCGTGGATCTCGCTCAAACCGACCCCGCGCTCTATCGCGCATTGCGGGAGCAGATCAAGCGTTTCTTCCTGCGCGGCGGCGATGTCTTCTCGCTGGAGAAACTGGAGGCGAAGGCGAGGGTGGCGGGTGCCCACTTGTGAGAGTGGGGTACAAAAGCCTTGACATACATCACAGAGCAACGTATAGCAGTGCCATGCTAACGAAGGAACTGGTGGCCGCCTCGACCGTGCCGTTGGTCTTGTCGGTCTTGTCTGAAGGAGAGAGTTACGGCTACGCGCTCATCCAACGCGTGCGCGAATTGTCCGGCGGGGAGATCGAGTGGACGGATGGCATGTTGTATCCGGTGCTGCACTGGATGGAGCGAGAGGACCTGGTGGAATCCGAGTGGAAGGAGGCCGAGACCGGGCGGCGGCGGAAGTACTACCGGTTGCGCAAAGAGGGCCGTGGCGCGCTGGAACAGGAGCGGAAGCAATGGCTCGTGGTTCACAACACCCTGATGCAATTATGGAAAACCCGACCCCATTCAGCTTGAGTGAAGCCATCCGCCGGTGGCGGGCGGAGTTCGGCAGCCCGAGTTCCCTGAGCGCTGCGGAACTGGAGGAATTGGAAACGCACCTGCGCGATCATGTGGCGCAACTGGAATCCGGAGGCATGACGCCGGAAGCCGCTTTTGCCGTCGCGACGAAACAACTGGGAGATCGTCAGCGTGTGACGACTGAGTTCGCGAAGATCAATCCGCAACGCGTCTGGCTGGAGCGGGCGATCTGGATGGCTGTGGGCATCTTTCTATTCTCGGTCCTCAGGCGTTTGGAGTTGGTAGGAAGCAACATCCTCCTCAGTCACGGTTTTGCGAGAGGCTGGGATCCGGCACTGTGTGTCGCCTTGAGTAGGCTTGGCGGTCTCGGAAGCGTGGCCGCAATGGCCGCGCTCTTGTGGTTCAGCTTTTCGCGAAGACCGAACTGGGGACGAGCGCTCCGGGATTCATGCGAGCGAAGCTTGCTGGCTGCGGGAGTTGCGGTGGTGCTCATGCTTTGGGGATGCACCCGCTTGAGCTACCTCTGCGACTATCTCTTGAATCAATTCGCGCCCCGACTGCATGCCTGGCTCTACCCGATGATCCAGACTCCGTTCGCGGACGAGGCCGTGATGAACAGGATTTCGTTCTGCTGCAGGATCGGGGAAGAAGTGATCTGGGCTGTCGCTTTGTGTGTGCTCGCAACGCGCGTTGTGCGAGTGCGGCGATCCTCCTTGTTCGCAAGCTTCACGCAGAAGGGCACCGCGAATTCTCTCTGGCTGGAGAGGTTGACGTGGATGGTTGCCGGTTACATGCTGGTTAAGTTCGGTGTCTGCGAACTGCATGGCATGGTTCTGCTTCCAGCCGCTTGGATGTTGACGGCGTTGGGTTCATCGGTCGTGATACAGCATCTGGCTGGCTTGACGATGGCGGTGCTGGAGTTGGTGTTATGGGCGATTCCGTTCTGGGCTTGTTGGGTCTTCACGGCTTGGCGACCGAAGCTTGGTGGCTGGATCGCGCGAGCATTCCGACGACACCCCTTTTCGACTTCAATTGGCGTGATGCTCCTACTGAACGAAGACGTGATCTTGTGGCAGTTCCTTCAGTGGACTGGCGCCCACGCGAAGATAGCGGGGAGTGGTCTTGGTGCGATCATCTCAGAGTGGAATTTCGGGGCAGGGATGGTCTGGTGCCAGCGCGTCGCCTTGGCCGCACTGCTGGTCGTGCTTATGCGCCGGCGCATGAAGCTGCGAATGGCGTAGCCGAGGAGAGGAGCGTGACTGGCTGCGGACGCGTTGCCACGGGTGGAATCGCGTGCGAAGGCAAGTGGACTCCGTCTCAGCCCAGTCCGCCAATGGTCGCGCCAGCGTCTGGACTGCGTGTGTCTTCAGCAACGCTTTCTGGGGTGGATCATCGCTTGCGGGCAACGTCGGCCCTGGCCTGCGTGGTTTGGGTTTGGGAAAGCGGCGGTCAACCGCACGCACTCCAAACGCTGGCGCGAGGTTTCGGAGTCCACTGAGGAGCCCGCACTTTCGCGGTGCATGTGAGACCTGGACGCGGTCAACTTTCTGTTTCCCTTCCCTTCGCCATTGCGTCACATTCGGCGCATGAAACTGAACCGGACTTTCACCTTCGTTTGTCTTGTTACCCTTGCCGCACACGTCATCTCCGCCGCCGAGTCACGCCGCATCTCGGTGAAGGAGTATCGCTCAAAGATGCAAGCCGGGTGGATTGGCCAGATGGCTGGCGTCACGTGGGGCGCGCCCACCGAGTTCAAATGGAAGGACCAGATCATCCCCGCCGACAAGGTGCCGCAATGGAAACCGGCGTTGATCAACGACGCATTCGGGCAGGATGATCTCTACGTCGAGATGACGTTCCTCCGCAGTCTGGAGCAATACGGTCTCGACGTGTCCATCCGGCAGGCGGGCATAGATTTCGCGAACAGCGGTTATCCGCTCTGGTGCGCGAATGCCGCCGGGCGCAAAAACCTGCGCGCCGGCATCGCGCCGCCGGATTCCGGCCACCCCCAGTTTAACAAATGCCCGAACGATATTGATTACCAGATCGAGGCGGACTACTCGGGCCTCATCGCCCCGGGCCTGCCACAAGTGGCCATTGACCTGGGCGAGAAGTTCGGCCGCCTGATGAATTATGGCGATGGCCTGTATGCCGGCCAGTTCATGGGCGCGCTCTACGCCGAGGCGTTCTTCGAGAGCGACCCGGTGAAGCTCGTCGAAGCCGCGCTCAAGGCCATCCCCGCCGAGAGCCAATACGCGGAGATGTGCCGCGACCTGGTGGCATGGTATCGCGCCAATCCAGGCGACTGGGAGAAAACGTGGCAGCTTTGCCAGAAGAAATACCGCGAGAATCCGGACTACCAGAAGGCGTCGAACGGCGGCATTGACTGCAAGATCAACGGGGCCTACGTCCTGCTCGGCCTGCTCCACGGCCAGCGCGATCCGGACAAAACGATCATCATCTCCATGCGCGGTGGACAAGACTCGGACTGCAATCCGTCCAGTTCGGCGGGCGTGCTCTTCACGACGATGGGCATGGCGAACGTGCCCGAGCGATTTCACAAGGAGCTCAATCCAGCCTCGATCTTCAGCCACACGGCCTACAGCTTTCCGCGCTTGCTCGAAGTGTGCGAGAAGCTGACGCGCGAACTGGTCGTGAAATACGGCGGCAAGATCGAGAAGCAGGGCGGCGAGGAATTCTTCGTTTTGCCGGCCGCCGCGCCCAAACCCAGCAAGCTGGAGTTGAGCTGGGCGCCCGGGCCGATTGCGAACAGCCGTTTCACGCCCGACGAGATGAAGCGCATCACGGCCGGCAACATGCCGCCGCGAATGCTGGAAGCAGTGGCGAAGTTCGCGCCCGGTTGGGGCATTGCCAATTGCGGGGACGACATGAGCCCCGGCTTGCGGGAGGAATGGTCCGGCAAGAAGAATGTGCTGGTCACGCATCCACTCGACAACCTCACCGGCTGCGTTCTGAGCCGCACCGTCGAATTGCCGGCGGGGAAAAAGTCCACACTCCGTCTCGTGGTGGGCCACGATCCGCAAGGGGATTTCGAGCTGGTTGTGCGGGCCGATGGGAAACAGCTTTTGCGCAAACCTGTGAGTGCCGCCACCGCCACGGACGGTCACTGGCTTACTCAGGTGGTGGACCTGAGCGAGTTCGCCGGCAAGAAGGTGAAACTCGAATTGGTGAACCAGCCCAGCGGCTGGTCATGGGAGGCGGCCTACTGGGCGGAGATCAAGCTGGTCAGCGAGTGACCGTGGCGGCGGCTCGGAAGAGCGCCACCTTTGCCAGGTCCATGCAGTCGAGGTCTCCTGCGGAGGCGTGCCCTGCGACGTAGGACAGGCTTCCCGCCTGTCTCCATACTCCAGCGGAGTGATTACGGGATGGTGCGCAGGTCTGGTACACTCGTTCGCTGGAAAGGCCCTGTTCCACTCAAGATGGAGACAAGCTGGAAGCCCGTCCTACGCCTTCAAGTATTCCTTCGGGAACTTCCACGGCTTGCGATACGCCGGCACGGCGAGTTTCGCGGCTTCCGCGTCGCCAACGATTTGCTCTTTGACGGGGTCAAACCGGATGCTGCGGCCCAGTTTGAGCGCGAGCAGGCTCAAGACGATGGGCACGTCCACGCGGGTGTGGTAGAAGACGCTGCAACTCGGTTGCTGCCGGCTCTTGATGCAATCCAGCCACTCAATCTCGTGCCCCGGTGACGGCGGGATGCTTGGCGGTGGCGCTTGTTTGCCTTTCAGCTTGTCGCCTTCCGGCACGATCTTGTGCATGCCGTAGTCGGAATAGAGCGTCCCGTTAGCGCCGTGGAAGTAGATGCCGAGGCGGCGTTGCGGCACGGGCTCGCCGTGGAAATCGAATCCGTAACTGTTCGTGAGCGAGGACATCCAGGTCATCGTCAACTTCGGGTAGCGCCAGAGCACCTCGTGGTTGTCGTAAACATCGCCATCGTCCTGGAGCACGAAGCGCCCGCCGCTTGAACTGACTTCTGTCGGATAACCGAGATCCAGCGCCCACACGGGCAGATCAATGATGTGTGGCGCCATGCCGGGCGTCCAACCGCCGCTGTAGGCCATCCATGAACTGTGGTTGAAGGCATCCTGCACAAGCAGCTTGTTGAACGGCATCATCGGGCCGGGGCCGATCCACATCTCCCAATCGAAACCCTCGGGCACGGGATTCTGCGTGCTGTGGCCCAGGCCCAGCGGCGTCTGGTTCATGACGTTGAATGTGCGCACGGTGGCGATGCTGCCGAGGTTGCCCGAGCGGACGTACTCGACCACGCGCCGGTAGTTCTCACTGGCGTGAATCTGTGTGCCGATCTGGCTGATGACGCCGTGCCGCTTGACCGCGTTCCGCACCGCCAAGCTCTCGCCCAGATGCAGCGTCATCGGCTTCTGGAGATAGAGGTCTTTGCCGGCCTTGCACGCCTCGATGGCTTGAAGCGCGTGCCAGTGTGGCGGCGTGGCGATGATCACCGCGTCCACGTCCGGGCGCGCCAGTACTTCGCGCCAGTCGGCGTAAGCCTTGCACGTTGGCTTGTATTGCTCGGCGACGTGCTCCCGGCGATCCGGCCAGACATCGCACGCCGCGGTGATGACGACGTCCGGGTGCTTCGAGCATGAACGCAAGTTGGACTGGCCCATGCCGCCGCAACCGATGAGGCCAAGCTGAATCTTGCCGTTGAGCGATGGCTGACGCGCAGACTTGGTCTTGCTGGCAGCAAACAAGCTGGGGGCAGCCAAGCTGACAGTGGTGATGGTGGCAGTCTTTTCGATGAATTCGCGACGGGAGATTTCGTTTTGCATGGTGCCGGCAATATGCGCGTCCCAAGACCGCGGGCAAGCGTTTTCCCTTCTCAGCGCAGCACGCTGCCCAATGCTTGTCCCGTGTAACTGGCCTCGCACGCCGCGATGTCTTCCGGCGTGCCTTCGGCGACGATTCGTCCGCCACCCGCGCCCGCCTCCGGCCCGAGGTCAATTATCCAGTCCGCGCACTTGATGACTTCGAGGTTGTGCTCAATGACGAGCACCGAATGGCCCGCATCCACGAGGCGCTGGAACACCTTGAGCAGGAGGCGCACGTCGTCGAAATGAAGGCCCGTCGTCGGTTCGTCGAAAAGGAACAGTGTGTTCGCAGATAAGCCGCCAGTCATTGGTCCGCGATCCGCAGCGTCTTGCTCCGTCTTGCTGGGTGATAGTTCGGAATTCGGGTTTCGGGCTGGCTTCGGATTTCGGATTTCGGATTTCGGATTTGCGGCAGCCTCCGTTTCCGCCAGGTGCCGCACCAGCTTCAATCGCTGGCTTTCGCCGCCGGAAAGCGTGTTGATCGGTTGGCCGAGCCGCAGGTAGCCAAGGCCGACTTCCTCAAGCAGCTTCAGGCTGGCCACGGCGCGCTGGGCAGGCTTGGAATCCGCTAACCCGGCTAGGAACGCCGCCGCTTCTTCGACCGTCGCTTCCAAAAGATCAGCGATGGACCATTCCTGAACTTTAGCCGCCGATGTAGATCGGTGGGGTCTGGCTGGCGCGGGATGCGAACTCACGTCCGCGGCTGCATCGGTGGTAGCATCCGCGAACTCACGTTCGCGGCTACGGACTTTGACCACCAGAATGTGCTCGCGATAGCGCCGCCCGGCACAGTCGGGGCACCGGATGAAGACATCGCTCAGGAACTGCATCTCGATCTTCTCGAAGCCGGCGCCCCGGCAGCGTTCGCATTGACCCTGGGCGGAGTTGAAGCTGAACGCGCTGGCGTTCAAGCCGCGCTGCTTGGCGACTTCCGACTGGGCGAAGACTTCGCGGATGTCGTCAAACGCACCAATGTAAACCGCCGGGTTCGAGCGCGGCGTTTTGCCGAGTGAGGATTGGTCCACTAACACGACACGACCTAGATGTTCGTGGCCGGTGAGGATGGCCGATGGCGGATGGCCGATGGCCGACAGCTCGCCCGACTCGTCCGACTTGTCAGCTTCTTCCAACCGGTCGGAGGCTTTGGTGATCGGCAATTCCAAATGTGAGATGTCAGATTTGAGATTGGCCTCGAGCGCCGGCAGGAGAACCTCCCGAACCAGGGTCGTCTTACCCGAGCCGCTCACACCGGTCAGGCAGACAAATCGGCCCAGCGGGATTTGGACCGTGAGGTCGTGCAGGTTGTGACGAGAGGCGTGGTGAACAATGAGCCAGGGAAAATCCGAAGTCCGAAACCCGAAATCCGAAGGAAGCTCGAAGGCCGAATCGTGAAAGGCGGCAGCCGCCGGCTTTTCTTCGGATTTCGCGCTTCGGATTTGTTTCGGGTTTCGGGTTTCGGGTTCCGGGCATGGCACTGGCCGCCGCCTCGAAATTTCAATTTGCTTCCGCCCGCTCAGATATCGGCCAGTGAGCGACGCCTTGCTCCGCAGGATTTCGCGGAACGAGCCTTGGAAGACCACCTGGCCGCCGGTCGCGCCGTGGCCGGGGCCAAGGTCCACGATTTGGTCCGCCGCGCGCATCACGCTGGGTTCATGCTCTACGACCACCACCGTGTTACCCGTGTCGCGCAAGCGTTCGAGGATCCGGACGAGGCGCTCGGTGTCTCGTGAATGTAGCCCGACGCTGGGTTCATCGAGCACGAACAGCGTGTTGACCAACCGCGTGCCGAGGCAGGTGGTCAGGCTAACGCGCTCGGTTTCGCCGCCGGACAGCGTGCGTGTGGGGCGATCCAGCGTGAGGTAGCCGACGCCGACTTCTTCCAAGTAAGCCAGGCGCGAGCGCACTTCGTCCAACACCAGCGCCAGCGGATCACCGGGTTTGAACGCGCGCTGTTGGGCAAGCGTCCGGATCACGCGCAGGGCGTCGGTGACGGTGAGGGCGTAGAAGTCGGCCAGAGTGAGCCCCGTAGCGGCGGCTCGGGAGAACGCCGCGGTTTGAGTTTTGCCTTGATTTGCGGCGCTCTGCCGAGGCGCCGCTACGTCCAGTAGATACAGCAGCGCCTCGGGCTTCAACCGCGCGCCGCCACAATCCGGGCAGGTTGTGTAGGCGCGGTAACGCGAGAGCAACACGCGCATGTGCATCTTGTAGGATTTGGATTCCAGCCAGCGGAAGTAACCCTTCACCCCGTACCAGCAGCGGGGCCATTCGTGTTCCTCGTCCTTGCCGTAATCCGGATCGCCGTTCACCACCCAGTCCTGCCACTTTTGCGGAAGCTGGTGGAACGGCACGTCGGTCGGAATTTCCAGTGCGCGGCACATGCGGAGCAGGTCGCGCTGGCATTCGAGGCCGGTGCCGGATTGCCAGGGCTTCACCAAGCCGCCCGCCAGCGTCTTCGTCCGATCCGGGATGGCAAGGTTGTAGTCAATGGAGATGATCCGGCCAAAGCCCTTGCACGTGGGGCACGCGCCGACGGGATGGTTGAAGCTGAATAGAGCGGGCGTAGGTTCGCGGTATTCGAGATCGCACCGGGCGCAGTGGAGGCGGTTGGAAAACAATGATGAATGACGAATGACGAATGACGAATCCTCGGAGTCGAGTTGGTGAACGGCCAGCTTGCCTTTGCCGAAGTGGTAGGCCTGCTCGCAGGCTTCGATGAACCGGGCGCGGACGGAGGGGACGAGCGCGAGGCGATCCTGGATGACCGTAAAATGACGAAGGACGAGTGGCGAATGACGAATGTGGCCAGCCACTTCATCCAAACGCATCACTTCGTTTTGCAGGAGCAACCGCTGGAAACCCTGCTTGGCAATCAGGCCGAGCGATTCATCAAGCGAGAGCTTCTCCGACAACGGCAGGTCGAACGTGATCAAGATTTCAGCCTGTGGCTTTCGGCCTTCGGCCTTCGGATTGGTTTCGGATTTCGGATTTCGGATTTCGGATTTCAGCAGCGTTTCCCAAACCTGTTGGGGCGCATCCTTCCGCACTGGCTGGCCGCAGCCGCGGCAGTGCAACTGCGCCACGTGCGGCCAGAGGGCCTTTAGATAATCGCAAATCTCGGTCATCGTGCCCACGGTCGAGCGCGTGGTGCGAACGGCGTTGCGCTGTTCGATGGCGATGGCGGGCGGAATGCCTTCGATGCTGTCCACCGCCGGCTTATCCATGCGGTCAAAGAACTGGCGCGCGTAGGGCGAGAAGGTTTCGATGTAGCGGCGCTGGCCCTCCGCGTAAAGCGTGTCGAACGCCAGCGAACTCTTGCCAGAGCCGCTCAAGCCCGTAATCACGATCAGCCGGTGCAACGGCAGATCGAGATCGAAGCCCTTGAGGTTATTCTGGCGAACTCCTCGCAGGCGGATCATCGCTGTTGAAATCGGCTTCGACATGGCGCGAGCAAGGTAGGAAGGCGGGTGGCGAAGTCAAACGCCCAGCCAAGCAGACGGGAGTGTTGAAGCCGCGGCCGGCGTTTTCTCCTGTGCCGCCGGAGCGGACCGGACTATTCTGCCGATCGAACGCGTTTCCATGAAGTGGCGCCGATTATTGGTCTGGGCCGCGACCTTGCTGGGCGGGTTGGCGGCGCGAGTTGAAGCGACGGAGGGTTTGCCGTTGCTGGCCACGGCGCGCGAGGTGCGGGGGTTGAGCCGGGAGGAGGCGGAGCGAGGCTGCCCGGTCCAACTGCGGGGAGTGATCACGTTTCATGAACCGGCCTGGTTTCTGAGCTTCGTGCAGGATGCCACCGGCGGCATCTACGTGAGGAATTTCGATCCCGCCCTGCGCGCGGGTATGGAAGTGGAGGTCGAAGGCGTGAGCGCTTCGGGGCGCACACTCCCGATCGTTGCCGGGCGCGATGCGGGTGAGGCCCGAGTGCGCGCGCTAGGGACGGCGCCGTGGCCGCAACCGATTGAGGCGGTGGCCGCATGTTTGAGCGGCGACGCGTATGACGCGCAGTGGATGAGCGTTCGAGGCAGGGTCACGGCGGTTACACGGGCACACGATGGGGTGAGGCTGGATCTGTTGACCGATGGGGTGCCGGTACGGGCGGCCATTCCCCGTTGGCCACAGAATTGGTCCCTGCCCGGGTATCTCCGAGGACAGGACGTTTCCGCGCGTGGTGTGTTGGGGCGCCCGACTCCGCAACCGACCGACAGCGGCGTGCAAGCGGTGCTGTATGTGCCGTCGCTTGAGGCGGTGGAAGTGGCGCCGGAGGCGTTGGCCGGCTTGTTTGAACGGCCGCTGGAGACTTTCAACCGGCTCTTTGAATTTGAAATCACGCGCGATCCCCCGCGGGTGCGGATTCGAGGCCAAACCCAGTTCGCCCGTCCGGGACTTGGTTTCTTCCTCCAGATGGAAGGAGGCGGCAATGTGTGGGTGCAGACGAGCGCGCCCGGGAGACTCGCCTCGGGCGATTGGGTGGAGGCGGTCGGCTGGCTCGAGATGTTCGACAGCCGCCCACTGCTCACGGATGCGTTCTTTCGCGTGGAGAAGCCGGGCCTCTTGCCGTCCCGTTGGCGGCGAACCGCATCCGAGGTGAAGGCCGGTGCGAACAGCGCTCACGGCGCCATGATCGCCGTCGAGGGTCGGCTGGTGGAGCAACAGCGGAGCGTGGGCGAGGACTCGCTGGTGCTGGAGGACCAAGGCGTCGTGTTTCTGGCGCGGCTGTTGCACGCGGGAAACGAGCGGTTACCCGCGCTGGAGCGTGGCATGCGGCTGCGGCTGGGCGGTCTTTGTCTGGCGAAACAAATGCCCCTCTTGGAGAATTTGCCGTCCACCTTCGCCTTCCAACTCTGGCTGACGTCAGCCGCCGACGCCGAGATTCTTGAGCGTCCCCCGTGGTGGACCGTGCGGCGGGTCTTCTGGCTGTGTGGGCTGACCTTGTTGTTGGGGTTATTGGCGGCCGGATGGGTGGTTTTGTTGCGCCGCCAGGTGAGGCTTCAAACGAGCGTGATCGGGCGGCAATTGGAACGCGAAGCTGTGGCGCGGGAGCGCACTCGCATCGCGCGAGAGCTCCATGATTCGTTGGGACAGGAGTTGGTCGGCATCACGTTACAACTGGATTCGGCGGCGGCGCGGCTGCCGGAGTCGCCCGAGCAAGCCGAGCGGGCGCTGAGCCTGGCGCGGCGGATGATCCGCCACACGCAGGCGGAGGCCAAACGCTCCGTGGCCGATTTGCGCGCGGAGGAACTGGAACGCGGCAGTCTCCCAACCGCGCTCGAGGAATTGATCCAGCCCCTGGTTGCCACGACGCCCGCGACGCGTCTGCGCATGAAGGTGCAGGGCGAGCCGCGGCGTTTGGAGGGGATTGTGGAGCATCATCTGTTGCGCATTGGCCAGGAGGCAGTGGCCAACGCGGTGCGCCACGCGGCTGCGGGAGAAATCCAGGTGCGGATTGATTACCGGGAGCGCGAGGTTTTGGTGGAGGTCAAGGATGACGGGCGGGGATTTGACGCCAACGAGGCCCTGGCGACGGTCGCTGGCCACTTCGGGCTGCTGGGATTGCAGGAGCGGGCGAACAAGTTGCAGGGCTGTCTGCGGATTAACAGCCAGCCCGGCGAGGGCACGGTGGTTTCGGTGACCGTGCCGCTGAACGGGCATCCAGCAATATGAACCAGCCGCGAATCCGCCTGATGGTGGTGGACGATCACTTTTTCGTTCGCATGGGGCTGGCTTGCTCCCTCAACGGCGAACCGGACATGCGTGTGGTGGCGGAAGCCGATCATGGCTTGCAGGCGATCAAGCTCTACCGCGAGCACCGGCCCGATGTGGTCCTCTTGGATGGCCGGCTGCCGGGGTTGAGTGGCGTGGAGACGCTGGCCGCCTTGCGCGGCGAGTTCCCGGACGCCCGGGTGCTGATGCTCTCAATTGATGAGGGGGAGGAAGATGTTTACCGGGCGCTGCAGGCCGGCGCGGCAGGCTACCTGCCCAAGGCGACGCAGTTGGAGGAATTGCTGCTGGCCATCCGGACGGTCCACGCGGGCGGGCGTTACGTGACTCAAGCCATGGCGGCGCGACTGGCCGAGCGCGGGCCGGGCGCGGCGCTGACCGGCCGAGAGCTCGAAGTGCTGGAACTCGTCAGCAAGGGATTGAGCAATCGCGAGATCGGTTCGGTGCTGGGCTGTTCGGAAACAACCGCGAAGTGGCATCTCAAGAACATCATGCAGAAACTGGAAGTCAGCGATCGCACGGAAGCCACCCGCGTGGCCGTGGAACGAGGCATCCTGCACCTCGAATCGTAACAGGATAACCGGGAAACCAACCACTGCCCAGATTTGCCATGCCTCCATCAAAGCCTGATCCAATCAAAACCCATTGTTACCGGAAGCCGCTTGCGTTGGGCGTTCTGCCCCTGCTGTTCCTGTCGCTGTGCCTCGCGAGGGCGGAGACCAACACGCCGCCCTTGCCCCGAGTCCTGCTTTTCAGCGGACAGAACAACCACGATTGGAAAACCACCACGCCCAAGCTCCGGGCCATCCTGGTCGGCAGCGGACGGTTTGCCGTGGAGATTACCGAACGACCCGACCAATGCACGGCCGGGACCTTCGCCCGGGCCGACGTGATCGTGTGCAATTGGAACTCTTGGGGCGACGCGGCCATCAAGGAGTGGCCCGCCGCAACGCGCCAGGCCTTCTTGGATTTCATCCGCGCCGGCGGCGGGCATGTTATTGTCCACGCCGGCGGTTGCTCGTTCTACGACTGGCCCGAGTACCAGCAGATTGGCGGGGCGTTCTGGGACCTCGCCCAGACGAGTCACGGTGCGCCGCACGAATTCACCGTTTTGCCGGACGCGACGCATCCGATCACGCAAGGGCTCGCGCCGTTCAAGACCACGGATGAACTGTGGGTTAAACCCGGCCTCCATCCCGCCGCGCGGGTCATCGCCACCGCTGACGGGCAACCGCTCGCGATGACGACGCAGTTGGGCAGGGGACGTGGCTTCACGTTGTTGCTTGGCCATGCAGCGGAGTTCATGGAGACGCCGGGATTCCAGGCGTTGTTGCTCCATGGCACGGAGTGGGCCGCCACCGGCAAGGTCACGATCCAGGCCACCGGGCTGACCCAGATCGCGCGTCCGGGCGCTGGCGATAAGTGACCCGTCTGCCGTTGAGCCACGCCCGGTAGCTGCGGGCCGGAAGAGCGCCGCAAACTGAACCGCTTCTCCGATGGTGGCGGTCTGCCGACGCGCCGTTGTGCCGAGGGCACGCGTTCAGCCGCCCAGCGCGACGCCGCAGAGTTCCGTGTGTCGGGCGCCGGTCGGGGAAAGCTCGCTCCGCATCAGCCGCACTTCGCTCACGCGCCAACTTCCCAATCGGCCACAAGGCTGCGTCGTCAAGCGCCGGCTGATTTCGCGCAAGACGGCGGGCGGGGCCGCTTTGACGCGGCCAAGCGTGAGGTGGGCGCGGAACGGGCGCGGCTCGATCTCGCCCCACTCTTTTGTTTCGTCAGCCACGCGTTCCTGAAGTTGAACCACGGTTTCGATTGCTCCGCCCACGCCAACCCAAAGCACCCGCGGTTGGCGGGCATCCGGGAAGCCGCCGCAGCCGTCCACAGTCAGATCGAACCCCTTGACCCCGTGACAAGCGCGGCGCAGCGCCGTCTCCACTTCCTGGACGGCGACAGCGGGAATGTCTCCCAGAAAGCGCAGCGTCAGATGGATTTGTTCAACGGGCGTCCAGCGGATGAAGTCGCCGCGCGCTCCGGTCTGCCATTCGCGCTGGAAGGCCGCAACGCGTTGGCGGACTTCCTCCGGCAACGCAATCGCGATAAAGAGTCGCAGGCAATCGCTCACGGCAACGGCTCGCCCCGCGCGGCCAGCAGCAGGCGATACCATTCCTCGCGGGTCAGTTCGATCTCGGTGGCCCGCACGGCCTCGCGGATGCGCTCCGGATTCGCCGATCCGACGATCGGCACGATCTGGCTTGGATGCTTGAGCAACCACGCCAGGGCAATCACCATGCGGGTGGTTCCGCGCGCCCGGGCGATGGCGTCGAGCGCGGCCACCGTGGCGTCCGCCCGGTAGTCTTCCTGCCAGCGGAGCAGGCGTTTGGCGCCGTCGCCCAGCAACCCACCCGCCAGCGGACTCCACGCCAGCGGCGTGATGTGTTCGACGAGACATTGATCCAGCGTGCCGTCGGTGAACGCGTCGCGCTGCATGAGGCTGATCTCCACCTGCTGCACGATGAGCGGCATGGGACAGGCGCACTGGAGCGCTGTGAGCAGCGACGGGCGGCAATTGCTCACCCCGACCCAGCGCACTTTGCCGGCCTGGCGCAGTTTCTCGAAGGCCGACGCCACCTCTTGCGGATCGGCGAGGTAATCCGGGCGGTGCAATTGGTACAGGTCAATGGTCTCGATCCCCAGGCGTTGCAACGATTCGTCGCACGAACGGAGAATATGCTCGGCGGAGAAGTCGTAGCGCTGCGGCGAATCCGGATGTGGCGTGCCCGGGAACCGGACGCCGACCTTGGTGGCGATAAGCACCTGTTCGCGCAGGCCGGAAATCTCGCGCAGCGCGTCGCCCAGAATGCGTTCGGCCTCGCCCCGGCAATAGATGTCCGCGTTGTCGAACAGTGTGTAGCCAGCTTCGTAGGCCGTGGCGATGGCGCGCCGTCCGGCCGCGCGGGATTCCGGCGTTACTTCCGCCGGATTCCACGAGCCGGCGACGCGCCAGCAACCGTAAGCCAGCCGGCTGCTCACGAGGGAACTGACCCCCAAGGGGATGGTTTGCATGTGGTTTGAATGGTTGTTGGTTCAGATGGAGCGCAGCGCTAGTTGATCTTCCGAATTCATGTTCAGAACGCGAACCGTGGTACGTCCGACCGCCGTCCTGCCGACCAAGCGAATGCTCCGCCACTCGAAGTGCTCGTTCCAGTCTTGTTGTCGAGGGTGAAACAGCCTCGTCACCAGCCGGGTTTCCGGATCTACGCCGACCAAGTTCGTCCCTTTATGCAGATTGCAGTCAATGCAGGCGAGCGCCAAGTTTTCCAAGTCGTCAGTCCCGCCATGGGTTTTGGGAACGATATGCTCGACGTGAAGAGTCGCCAGCGGGGAGTCATCCTGGTGCAGGTGACAATACTCGCAGCGGTGATCCGCCCGTTCCCGCACGCGAGCTCGGGTGCGCGAGTCCATCGCGTCAAGCCGCGGGGCCGCTCACTTCCCGGGCCAGGCGTTTCAAGATGGCGATGAACTTGTTGGCTCGGACGTAGCCGGCATATTCTTCACGTTCCGCTTCGCTTAATTGGCCTTCGGTGGATTTCGCTGCCAGTTCCTCAATCCGGGCCTGGAATTCCGGGTCGGGCCGGAAGCCGAGCACGACGCGCGCCTTGTCCGGGAAGACCATCTCCGCCACCGGGCGAACCCCGCGGTCGAACGCTGACATTTCCGCTGTCGGAGTCATGGCGTTACTGTAAAGCCAGGGCTGCGGCTTTCAAGACCAGAAACGTGACTCAACTTCTCAACTGCACCGCCATCGCATCGCCTAGGGCCACGGCTTCTCCGATGGGACGCTTGGCCTCCGCCCGGCGAACCGTGCCCAGGAACGACACCGCCCGCAGGCGCAGGTGGCCATCCGCCGGTTCGGCATAGGCCGCCACGGGGCTTTGACAGCCGCCGCCCATCGCGCGCAGGAACGCGCGCTCCGCAGTGACGGCTTGAAAAGTGGGCTCGTGGTTCAGCCGCGCACAAATGAGGGCGATGCGGTCGTCTCCTTCACGGATTTCAATCCCGACCGCTCCCTGCCCCACGCACGGGAGCATGACCTCGGTATCGAGGACGACGGCCAGTAGTCCTTCCGGCACGGCTTCGCCTTCGAACCTCCCCTGCGGCGTGATGCGGAGGTTTAGGCGTGAGATTCCCGCCAAGGCCAACACGGTGGCGTCCATCTCCGGCCGCGTGGCCAGCTTTTGCAGGCGTGTGGCCACGTTGCCGCGGATCTCCATTACTCCGAGGTCGGGGCGCTGCGCCAACAATTGCGCCTGCCGTCGGGTGCTGCTGGTGGCGATCACCGCGCCGCTAGGCAGGTCCGCAAGGCGGAGCTTTGGGCCAAAACCCCGCAACGCCGCCCGGCCAGACGCAGCCGTTTTGGCTCCGTCTGCCGCCCTTCCGGAGCCGCCCTTCGCGTCGCGATAGATCAACACGTCCCGAACATCCGCGCGTTGGCCCACGGCGCCCAGTTTCAGTCCCGACGGCAACTCCGTGGGGAGGTCCTTGAGGCTATGCACCGCGAGATCGGCCTGGCCCTTGAGCACGCCCACAAGCGCGGTGTCGTCCACCGCGACA
>CAZJTM010000011.1:43460-56939 GCA_964548925.1 uncultured Verrucomicrobiota bacterium
CGTGAACAGTCCCTTGGGCAGGTTCTGGTTCGGCTTTGCCATCGAAGCGGTCTGCAACTTGTCGCCGGTGGTCTTGATGATCCTCAACTCGAACTCGAGTTCCGGGAAGGCGGCGCGGCACTGGGCGAGCACGGCGTTGGCCTGGGCCAGGGCGAGCGCGCTCCCGCGGGTGGCAATCAAGATCGGACGGTTCGGGTCAGGCATTGGATTGGGCGGGGTTCTGCGCCGCAGTCGGGCGCGAAGGGGGCACGTGGTCCAGCAACCCCTTCGCCTTCTCGCGAATGATCGCCTCGCAACGCACCACCTCTTCCTTGCGTTGACGCAGCGAATCGTCGGCAATGCTCTGCAGGTCATCCACGTTGTAGAGGTACACGTCCTCCAGATTGTTCACCTCGGGGTCAATGTCCCGCGGCACGGCGATGTCCACCAGCAGCAGCGGCGCGCTGGGGCGATGTTTCAGCATTCCCGCCAGCCGGGTCCGGTCGAGCACGTAATGCGGCGAAGCGGTGCTGCTGATGAGAATGTCCAACCGGGCGAACTCGGCGGGCCAGTCCTCGAACCGCACCGCCCGTCCGCCCAGGGTCGCGGCCAGGGCTTCGGCCCGCTCGTGCGAACGATTAGTCACCACGACGTTCGTCACCCCGCGCGAAACCAGCGCCCGCGCCGTTTTCTCGCTGGTGTCGCCGGCGCCGATGACCATGACGGTGCGTTCAGCGAGGTTGCTGAAGATCTTTTCCGCCAGCTCGACCGCCACGGAGGCCACGGAGATGTTACCGCGCTGGATGTTGGTTTCCGTGCGGACGTGCTTGGCCACGTTGAACGCGCGTTGGAAGGCCTTGTTCAACTTCCCGCCGGTGTGCTTGTGCTGGAGCGCGAGGTCGTAGGCCTTCTTGAGTTGGCCGAGGATTTCCGTCTCGCCAAGCACCATCGAATCCAGCCCGCACGCCACACGGAAGAGATGCTCGACGCTGTGCGGCTCGGTCAGCCGGTAAATTTCGTCCGTCAACGGATCACGGTAGTCGTGAATCCGCACCAGGAACGCCTGTAACTCGGCAAAGGCCTGCGGGACCGGCAGCGACGTGGCGACATACATTTCGACGCGGTTGCAGGTCGAGAGAATCACCGCCTCGTCCGCCAAACCGCTTTCCCGCAAGGTCTGGAGCACGGCGGGAATCCGCGCCTCGCCAAAGGCGAACCGTTCCCGCACGGCGACGGGCGCGGTGCGATGGCTCAAGCCGATGACAAGGATGGACATGGTCAGCGAAATGCGAAATCCGAAATCCGAAATCCGAAACGAGCGGTCATGGGTTATGCAGCGGGGAAAGCAGATTGGTGCCCCAGAACGTGAGGAGCACAAAGAGGAACATCCCGGAAACGCCCCACGCAAACCGGCGCGGCGACAGACCCCGCCACCGCAGAACCAGCAAGGCCAGGCACACCAGCCAGAGCAGGATGGACCACACCACTTTCGGGTCCTGAATGAACCGGACCCCTTCCGGGCGCGGGAGGCGCCCGCCCAGGTGCAGCCCAACTCCCAGCAACACCAAGCCCACCAGCACCAGCCAGCGCGTGACCCGCTCCAGTCGTTGAATCGGCGGCAGCACGGAGAGCACGGCGCGGAGCTTGTTGAACTTCAGGTTGTGTTCCTGCGTGAGATACATCGCCGCGGCAACCGCGCCCAACCCCAGCGCCCCGTAGGCGAGCATGATCAGTCCCGCGTGCAGGCTCTGCAGGGCGAGGTTGAACTCCGGCTTCGGTCCGTGGGGCGGGTCCAGCGCCGGCATCAGCGCAAACACGCCCACGGCAAACAAAACCGGCGACGCAAACGCGCCCAGAAACCGCAGTCGCCGCCACACGCCCACCACCAGAAACGCCAGCACGATGCTCCACACGATGAACGTCGTGGCCTCGTAGAGGTTGTTGACCGGGCAGGACTGCAGGGTCATCCCCCGCTTGAGCATGGCCAGCGTGTGGAAGACGAACGCCCCGGCGAGCAACGCGTAGCTCACGTGATCGTCACGGCGAAAGCCCTTTCGCCACAAAAACACCGCATGCACCGTGCTGACGCCATAAACGATCACGGCCAGCAGGAAACAATGTCGGTCAGTGAACCAGTTCACGGGGTGCGCGGGCTCAAGCCCGGTCAGATGCGCTTCTCGTCCGCATCAATGAAATCCACGAAGGTCCGGATGTCGTCACGGTGCGCCAAGCCGTTCTGCTGTTTTCGCAACCTCAGCCGCTCCTGCATGGCTTGGTCGTCCGGCTTGGGGTAGGTCAACATCGCGTCGCGGTGCGCGGCCTTCTCGGCGGCGGACTTCTTGACGTTCTGCCGCACCCAGTCACAAACCTCGCCGTCGGTCACGGACGCCTTCACCACGGCGACCATTTGCTCGTGGTTCAGGCCGGCGGCCTTCAGCCACATGCCGTCGAAGCCCTTGCCAAGGTTTTCCTTGTAATCAGCGTGCAGTTTGCCCGCGAGGTGCAGGCGAATCTTGTCCACGTAACGCGGCAGGTGCATCCAGCCATCCATCGTCTCGCGCGGGCTGCGCGGGTAAATCAGGTTGCTCATGGGGGAATGATTGGCGCACGGCGGGCGGCTGTCAACCTTGCGTGCCCACACGTAACCGGAAGAAGGAAGACTCCGGAACCACGCGTGGTCCGACGTTGATGGAGGGGAATAACCTGGTCACGCGCACTTGCCCTGGCTTTGCCTTTCGTTTGATCTGGCCTGGAGACGGTGGCGAATCCTTGTCAGCGGCGGGCGCCTCGCCCATGCTGACGGCGGGTTGATGAAGAACCGATTTGTCGTCCTGTCTGCGTTGTTGGTCGCCGCTGTCGCCATAGCTGCGCTGCTTTTCTCATTCAACTGGCCCGGACGGCGTACGAGCGGGCCGTTGCGGCATGAGGTCTATGTTTGGCAGCGCGCGTGGACGCAGCCCGTGCGCGAGGCTGTGGCCCAGCGCGCCACCAACTTCGCCGAAGTCGTCCCGCTCCAGGCTGAGATCACGTGGACGGACAAGAAGCCGGAACTTGCCCGCGTGGCGGTGGATTATCCGACGTTGGCCAAGTCGGGCCGGCCCATCGGCTTGGCATTACGCATCGGGCCGTATCCCGGGCCGTTCGTTCCCCTTACCTCCCGTAGCAGCGGACGTGAGTCCGCTCCATCTACGAAATCAGAAGTCCGGAGTCTGAAGCCCGAAGCCGATCAGAGCCGACTCACGTCGGCTGCCACGGTTCGGCGGGAACAGGACGGCGTAACAGCCAACGGCGAAGATGTAACCGCCTATCTTTGTGACATCGCCGCCTCCCTCGTGGCCGAGGCCCGGAACAACGGTGTTTCTCCCGCCGAACTGCAACTGGATTTCGATTGCGCGACGTCCAAGCTCGACGGCTACCGCATCTGGCTCGAAGCCATCCAGCGCCGCGTCGCGCCATTGCCGGTGACGATCACCGCCTTGCCAAGCTGGCTGCGTTCGTCCGCGTTCAAGCGCCTCGCCCAAACTGCGCCCAATTACGTTTTGCAGGTTCATTCCGTCGAACGCCCCGCCAGCTTCGACGCGCCGTTCTCACTCTGCGATCCGGCGGATGCGCACAGCGCGGTCGAACGCGCGGGCCGGCTTGGCGTGCCCTTCCGCGTGGCGTTGCCGACGTATGGTTATATGTTCGCGTTCGCCACGAACGGACAGTTCCTCGGTCTTTCCGCCGAAGGTCCGCGCCGGAATTGGCCCGCGGGCGCAAGGCTGCGCGAGGTTTCCTCCAACCCAATCGAGCTCGCCGCGTTGCTTCAGGGATGGACCGCCGACCGGCCCGCAGCGATGCGCGGCGTGATCTGGTATCGCCTGCCGGTGGCTGTGGATAACTTCAACTGGCGCTGGCCGACCCTCGGTGCGATGCTCGCCGCACGTGTTCCACGGGAGAGTTTCCGCGCGGGCACGCGCCGGGTCGAGGCGGGGCTGGTGGAAATCAGCCTCGTGAACGAAGGCGAACTCGACATTTCCTCACGGCTCGCAGTGGAAGCTCGCTGGTCCGGGGCTCGCCTGGTGTCAGGCGACGGTCAGCGCGGCTTTCAGCTTGTGGACGGCGGTTCGTCCGCAGCGAGTTTTCAAACCCAAAACCAGCCCTCCCGTTTGCGGGCAGGCGAGAGCATCGTCGTGGGCTGGCTGCGATTCGATCGCGACTGTGAGGTGAAATGTGAAGCGAGGAAGTTGGTTGGTGGTGAGCGGTGATGGGTGGAAATGGAACGGCGCGGATGTCCGAAATTGCTTGGCGGAAATCCGAAGTCCGAAATCCGAAACCCGAAACAAACCCGAAGCTCGAAATCCAAGACAAAACCCGCTCCGGGCCGCACGTCCGCTTGAGCGGTGGAGCCTGGGCAAAAATAAAAGGCTGTCGCAGGCGGCGGCAGATCTCGTCAGCGGGCGGGTGAAGATGAGCGGCGTTTCGAGATTGGGAATTTGGACTTCGGATTTGTTTCGGATTTCGGATTTCGGATTTCGGGTTTTCCCAGTGTGTTGCGCGCTCCTGGTTCTGTTCTCGTTGCGCGCCCTCGCCTGCGGCCCGTTCTTCCCGAATCACATGCTGGACCGCGGCGACGCGGTGTACGACGCGCCGACGGCGGATTTTGCCCGCGAGTTGGAACGCATGGCCTTGGTTCCAACCCGTCTTCGGGCAAAGGAACCGCAGGGCACTTACGCCGAGCAGACACAGGAAGCCGAGTTGGCGGATTTGGAAGCGGCGTTGAGAAGGTCCAAACGCCCGGCCGAAGAAACGGCTCGCGTCATAGCCGCGCATCGCGTCCGACGCAACCAACTCCTGAAGTTTCTCGACGCCCACGAAACCTGGCGTGCCAGTGGTGAGTGGGTCTGGACAGAAGAAGGTTCTCGACGGGCGCAGCCGAAAAGCCCGCCACCGGAATTCCCGCGGTTCGAAGCCGTGGACGGACTGCCCGCGGAATTTGCGGATTACTTCGAGGGCGCGGCGGCCTGGCACAATCCGACACTCCCAAACAAGGCGGCCGCCCGCGAGGCCTGGCAGCACTTGCTCGAACGCCCGGCAACCGATCGGAAGTTCAAGTCCACCTGGGCGGCGTTCATGCTGGGCAAGTCGTGGGAGCAGGAAGACCCGGACAAGGCGGCGGAGTTCTTCCAGCAGGTTCGCGATCTTGCGAAGCGTGGTTTCGCAGATTCACCCGGGCTGGCGGCGGCGAGCCTTGGCCTCGAAGCGCGCCTTCGCTTCCGCGAGGGAGTTTACACGCAGGCCATCGCCCTTTACCTGGAACAACTCGGCACGGGCGACCAGTCTGCGGTTGAGTCGTTGCGCATCGTCGCGTCGAAGGCACTGGCGCAGCGCGAGGTGTTGCGCGGTCTGGCGAAGGACGCCAAGTCGCAGCGGGTCCTCACGGCTTACCTTGTCTCCCGACACTGGCCGACGGGGCGCGAGGAAATCGAGGAGGTCACCGACCGAGCAGACGACGCCTCGACCCACTGGCTGGCCGCTGTGGAAACCGCCGGCGTGCGCGACGTGGACTCCGCTGAGAAACTCGCGCTGGCCGCGTATCGAGCGGGGGATTTCGACGCTGCCCAACGCTGGATCAAACGCGCGCCCGGCTCGGCGGTGGCGGACTGGTTGCAGGCGAAGCTGTTCTTGCGCGCGGGCAAAGTGCCGCAAGCCGCGGCGTTGCTGGCCAGGGTGAGCCGCCGCCTGCCGCTCGAACCGCCGGGCACAAACACCTCGACTTCGTTTGTGGAAAGCCTGTTTGTGGTTGTCCAGCCTGAGTACGGCGACCACATCCCGGCCGGCCGGCAGGCGCTGGCGGACCTGGGCACGCTGAGGTTGGCGCGACGCGAATTCACCGAGGCGCTGGACGCGTTGCTGCGCTCCGGCTACTGGATGGACGCCGCCTACGTCGCCGAGCGCGTGCTGACGGTGGACGAGTTGAAAGCCTATGTGGACCGCGAGTGGTTGCCCGGGTTCGCATCGCCGACGACCGAAGATCGCGAGCAAATGGCGCCGCGGTATTCCGACGAAGTTCTGCGGCGGGACATCCGCTACCTGTTGGCGCGGCGGCTGGCGCGGCTGAATCGAGGCTTCGAAGCACGGGACTATTTCCCCGCCGCATGGCAGCCGCAATTCGACGCGCTGACGCGGGCGCTGGACGCGGGGTGGGACGAAAGCCAACCGACCAATGCCCGCGCGGCGGCGCTGTTCACCGCCGCCGTCCTCGCACGCACGAACGGGATGGAACTGCTCGGGACGGAGGTCGAGCCCGACTGGCACATCTACAACGGCGGCTTCGAGGGCGGCGTCAGCGCCGCGCTGCGCCTGGATGAGAGCTTTGGAGTCCTGCGCGCATCGCCGGAGGAAGTGCGCCGCGCGGCTTCGCACAACGCCGATCCGGAAACACGTTTTCATTACCGCTACCACGCCGCGCTCCTCGCCTGGGAAGCCGCGAAGCTGATGCCGAACAACTCAGATGAAACCGCGCGCGTCCTGTGCATCGCCGGCTCGTGGCTCAAGGCGCGCGATCCCGAAACGGCGGACGTGTTCTACAAGGCGCTCGTGCGCCGTTGCCGCAAGACAGCCCTCGGCGATCTGGCGGATCGCAAGCGCTGGTTTCCCATCCTGGATGAAAACGGGAATCCCGAGCCGTGGGAACCACCGGTCCTGCGCGACGAAGCGGAGGAAGAAGAACCGTCTCCCGCACGGGAGTTGACACCGGATGACATGGAGCAGACCGGGGAGTCCGATGTGCCGATGAGCGAGGTGGAATCACCACGCGTAAGCTTGGAATAGCTCGTCTACGATGGCAATCATCTGGACGCAAGTCGGCAATGCTTCTAGCATAGAGACCATGAAGATGTGCAAAGCACGCGGCTTGCGAAGGTTTGTTATTCTGGTCGCGGTCGTTTGCGCTTGTGGCAACTTCTTGCACTCCAGTCGAGCAGCTCCGGTTTACCTCGTCAATTTCGAGGCAGTCTTCGACAGCGGTTTTGGCGGCTTGCCGACGACAAGTATCAAGGGGACCTACATGTTCGAGCTGTCGCCGGCGACCATTCAGAACAACGGCTGCACTGCTATGTATCCCATGCAGGGCGCGCGAGTTGATCTGAACGATGCACTTTTCGGCACACCGTATGGTGAGCTCCGCGTGGACAACAACATTCGCCTTGCTGGCCCGAACCGCTACAGAGACTCCTACCATGCAATCGCCCCTCTGGGAGGTGCTTACGCTGGCAACTTCTCTCTGATCGGTGCTGGGTTGGAATTTAACCAAATTGGGGCATCACCTTCGGCTCTCAATACGCTCGACCTTCCCACGTCGGTGGAGGGTTTGGCGGGCTTCGGACCACAAGACGATCGGCATGCTTGGCTAGCATTTCAGAACCTGAACTTAGGTCAACCCTTCACGACTAGCGCGGCAATACAAGCGTTCTCAATCATCCAAATCCCGGAACCAACACCAATACTGCTGTGCCTGCTCGGCAGTGTTCTGTTCGGCCGGCGTCCCAGATGGAAACTACCCCGCCCATTCATTGAACCAAGTCTGTTAAGATAGTCGTCATGACTGCACCAGCCCACGTCGAATTGCTCGGCATCATTGCCGGCAACCGGTCACTCCCACTGATGCTCGCCCAACAAGCGCGTCAGATGGGCGTGAAACGGCTTGTGGCGGTCGCGTTCGATGGCGAGACCGAACCCGCGCTTGCGTCTCTGGTGGACGAGATTGTGTGGATCAAGGTGGGCCAGCTCGCCAAGCTCATCAACGCGTTCACGAACCGCGGCGTGAAGCAATGCGTGATGGTCGGCCAGATCGCGCCGAAGAATCTCTACGACGTGCGCCCGGACCTGCGTGGGCTGGGCATGCTGCTCCGGTTAAAAGAGAAGAACGCCCACACGATCTTCGGCGGCATAGCCGACGAGTTGAAGAAGGACGGCGTGGAATTGATCGAGGCGACCCCGTGGTTGGAGCCGCTCATGCCGGGCGCGGGATTTCTGCTCGGCCCGAAGCCCTCGGCGGCGCAGCAGGCGGACCTCGAGTTTGGCTTCGGCATCGCCAAGGAAATCTCGCGGCTGGAAATCGGGCAGACCGTTGTGGTGAAGGAGGGCACGGTGCTGGCGGTGGAGGGATTCGAGGGCACGGATAAATGCCTGGCGCGCGGCGGCGAATTGGCCGGCAAGAACGGTGGCGCGGTGGCGGTGAAGGTGGCCAAAGTTGGCCACGATATGCGGTTTGACGTTCCCTGCATCGGCCCGAAGACGCTCGAAACGTGCGCCAGCGCCGGCATCGCCGTGTTCGCCTTCGAGGCGGGGCGCAGTCTGGTGCTGGAAGAGGAAGCTTGCGCCGCGCTGGCCCGTCGGCACAGTATCTCGCTGACGACGATGGGCCACTGATGGCCCGACTGGAATTTCAACTTCAGGAACACGATGCTCAAGTCACATGAATTGATTGGTTTCATGTCGCCCACGCTGGCGGCAGAAATCCTGGCTTTCACTTTCGAATCGGAGAAACCGACCTACAAGGCCACGCTGGCCGCCGTCGCCGAGGCGCGGAAGCTGCGGCCCGTCTTTCTGGAGCGCCAGCCGCGCACCCAGCGCGACGCCACCATCCTCACCACGCTGACCCGGCCGTCGCTGGACATGGCCGCCGCCACGCTGATCCGCACCTGGCTGCTCAAGAAATACAAAGCCATGCTGGTGGATTTCCTCACCGCGCTGGACATCAAGAATGAGGAGGGCGTGGTGGAGGAATTACCCGCCACGATGGATGACGCGAAACTCAAAGCCGCCGTGGACGGCCTGCTCGCGAAGTATCCGCCGGAAGTGGTGGCGGTGTACCTGAACGCGTTCAACGACATGAACGAGGTGAACTGGGCCAACTTGGGGGCACTGCTGGCGGAAGACAAGCGGTTGCAGTGCGGCGGGTAACCCTGGGGCGCATCTCAGTTTCTTGAGGGGTCGTAGGCGGTGTGGGGGAAGAGGAGGTCCCAACGTTCATTGCGCCAGAAGGTTTCGAGGCAGAGGAGGGCTTCGTCGCCGGCGGTGCTCCAGAATTGTCCGGTCCGCTTGGAGCGGACCTGGCCTTGCCGACACGTCGCTTCCACCGAACCGCTGGCGATCGGTTCGTCGGCCCGCTGCGCCGCGCGGTCGTCCATGCGGTGCTGGTGTTCGTGGAAGTAGGCGACTGCTTTGGCCACGGTGTCCCGCGCGGGGCCCACCGGCAGCCCGGCCAGGGCTTCGTCCAATTGCCGGATGACTTTGACCGCCGATGCGTGCTTGAGCTGGCGCACCAGCGGTTTGAGCCAGGCCTTGAATTGCGCTTGGTCTTCGTCCCAAAACGCCCGGCCCACCGCGACGAGGTGTTGCACGGCGTGATAAAAGTCCAGCCGTTGTTTGGCCTGGGGCCAACGGTCGTCGGCCAGCCGCCCAATCCACACCGCCCCGTCCCCGAGCACCAGCACGCTGGCGGCCTGGCCCAACCCGCGCCGCAACGCCTCGGCGTGGAGTTGGTCGCGCAAGGCGTCCAGGCCCTGGCGCGTGAAGACGTAGCCGCGTTGCCCGATGACGGGCCGGCCACCGGCGGTTGCGCCGCGGTGATCGAGGCGGAAGACGGTGCCGGTATAAACCCAGTGCCAGCGTTCGGGTTCGCGCCCGCGCCGCCGGAGCGTGGCGGTTTGCCCCCAGGCGTCGCGCTCGCGAAGGTTCCAGGCGTCCAGTTGAATAATGATTTGGTAGGGTTCGAGGACCAGTTCGAGTTGCCTTTTCTCCGCCGCAGCTTGCTGGTCGAGTTGGGTGCGGAGGCGTTGGGCGCGTTGGCCCTGGCGTTTGGCTTCGCGGTCGAGGGTGGCGGGCGGCAGCTTCACGCCGGCGAGGTGTTCGAGCACGACGCTGGCTTCGGCCACGGGCAGTTTGCTGGCGGCCAGGGCGGCCAGCGCCTGGACGGCGGGCGAGTACCCGGCGCTCTCCTCCAAGCCGAGGGCGGTGTCGGCGGGCGTGCGCCACTTGCGACAGCGTTTGCAGTAGCCGCGGGGGCGCTGAATGGTGATGTCACCGAAACGGGACTGGAAGGTGCGGGCGTGGCCGGCGGCGCAACGCGTGAGGGGCTGACCGCAGACGGGACAGCGGCGGGGGGTGGCGTCGGCCTTGGCTTGGGCGGCACGTTGGGTGGCGGCGCGCAAGAGTTCCTGCACGTCATGGGCGGCCTGGGTTTCGAGATGGCCGAGGTTCTGATCGGTCGCGGCCAGGAAACGGGTAAGGGACGTTTCCAAGGCGACGGCGGTGCGGGCCGCCAGCACGGCGAGGGCTTCGGGAACGGGCGGGATGGGCGTCCCCGCCTGCGGGGAACGAGTCGAGGTCGGAACGGGAGCGGTCGAGGCCATGGTCATTGTCATGCCGCCAGCTTACACGACCTTGCAAGAAACTGAGATGCGCCCGTAACCCTGGGTTGCGGCGGCACGCCGGCTGGCCTTACTTTCCCGGCGCATGAAGAAATCGGGCATCGTTTACCTTGTGGGCGCCGGGCCGGGCGACGCCGGCTTGCTGACGTTGCGCGGCGCGGAGTTGCTGCGGTGCGCGGACGTCGTCGTTTACGATGCGCTCGTCAATCGCGACCTGCTCCGTCTGGCCTCGCCGACGGCGGAATGTG
This sequence comes from uncultured Verrucomicrobiota bacterium, assembly GCA_964548925.1. Taxonomy (GTDB): domain Bacteria; phylum Verrucomicrobiota; class Verrucomicrobiia; order Limisphaerales; family MWDV01; genus MWDV01. The sequence continues at coordinate 54,103 of CAZJTM010000011.1, forward strand.
TCTTCGGCGGACGGCGCGCCAACGAAACCGCGAACGACCGCGAAGCCGTCCTCACGTCCCTGATCGCTCACGCCCGCGCCGGCAAGACGGTGGTGCGCTTGAAGGGGGGCGATCCCTACGTGTTTGGCCGCGGCGGCGAGGAGGCCGAGCGCCTCGCGGACGAGGGCGTGCCGTTCGAGGTGGTTCCCGGTGTTTCGTCGTTTGTGGCCGTGCCGAATTACGCCGGTGTGCCGGTGACGCATCGCGACCATTGCTCGCGGCTCACGATCATCACCGGTCATGGCGATCCTGCGGACGCCGCCACCTCGGTGGATTGGGCCGCCGAAGCCAAGCTGCCGGGCACGAAAGTCGTGATGATGGGCACGGAGCACATCGGTCAAATCGCTGAAGTCCTCCGCGCCGGCGGCATGTCGCCCGACACCCCCGTGGCCCTGACCCGCTGGGGCACGACCGGTCGTCAGGAATCGCTCGAAGGCACGCTCGCCACCATCGGCAGACTCATTGAGACAACCCGCTTCGCCCCGCCGTCGGTTGCCGTGATTGGCGACGTGGTGAAGCTGCGGTCCAAGCTGAACTGGTTTGAGCGGCGCCCGCTCTTCGGCCAGCGGATCGTCGTCACCCGCTCGCGCCACCAGGCCGGGCCGTTCGCCAAACACCTCCGCGACCTTGGCGCCGACGTGTTGGAACTCCCGGTCATCAGGTCCGCGCCGCCGTCGAACCACGCGGACATTGTGGACGTGTTGCTGGAGTTGAACGCTTACGACTGGCTGGTCTTCACCAGCCCCAACGGCGTGACGGCGTTTTTCGAGATGTTCTTCAAACGCTTCCAAGACCTGCGCGACCTTGGCGGCGTGCGCCTCGCCGCCGTCGGCCCGGCCACGGCGGCCAAGCTGCGCGAGCTGCATTTGCAGGTGGACCTGATGCCGGACGAGGCTTTGGGGCGGGAGATCGCGAAGGCGTTCGCCAAGTTCCAGAGCATGGAGAACCTGCGCGTCTGCCTGCTGCGGGCGGAAGTGGCGAACCGCGATTTGCCGGAGGCGCTGGAGGCGCTCGGCGCCATCGTGGACGACGTGGCGGTCTATCGCACCGAGGCCGAAACTGAAGACCCGGCGGGCGCGGGTCCGGCGTTGTTGGAAACGGGCGCGGACTGGATCACGTTCACCAGCGGCTCGACGGTGGAACAATTCCACGCGCGATTCCCGTTGCCCGAATTGCTGAAGCGGTTCCCGGACACCCGACTCGCGACGATTGGCCCGGAAACCTCCAGGGCGCTTGAAGCGCTCGGGCTCAAGCCGGCAGTCGAGGCCCAAGAGCACACGACCGAGGGATTGGTGGAAGCGTTGTTGAAGGCGGTGAAACATCGGTAGCCGCCGGCCTGGGTTCACCCGCCAAACAGCCGGTGGAAGTTATCCTCCACGCTGGTTTCCAAACCTTCCGCAGTTTGCCCCAGCAACTCCGCGGCGAACTCGTAAACCGCCGCCAAGTTCGCCGGGTGATTCAGCGGCTTGCTGATTGCGTGGTCGGACAAAGGAAGACGATTCCGAGCGTCCGGTAGACCCTAATTCGGCCTTCGCTGTTTCTATTCGCCGGAGACGCAGGTGTTCCCGGCGAAGGACGGCTCGGTGTGCGGGAAGCCTGAAGCGGACGCGGACCTGCGGCTGGATTGCCGGAGCGGCTACGGGACGGCGTGCTTCGTGACGGGCGCGTTCGGGTTTGTGGCGGCGGCGGAAATCGTGCGGATCATTGTTGACCCAAGCCTTCTAGGCTGACGTTGGTCGTTCACCGTCCCATCATTTCGCGGCGGATCGTCTTCTGCTTTTCCAAGCAAGTTGACAGTGCTTCCGAATCGCCCAGGCCCCGACAGATGGCCTCCTCCTCCTGAAGCGCCAACAGGGCTTCTTCGTGGCTGCCCACGAATTCAAGGATCAACGCGTAGTAATGCAGGATGCCTTGGAGGTCGTCCTGCCTGCCTATCTGCCGGCAAACCCTCACCGACTCGCCCAGCTTCTGCGCGGCTTCATCCAAGCGGGACAGCTTTACCAGAAGGCCCCCTTGATTGAACAAGCAGTTCGCCAGGTTGGTTGGGTCGTCCAACTCCAAGCAGAGAGCCTCGTACGCAGCGAGCAAATCCAACGCCTCGTCCAGCCTCCCTTGGCTCTGCAGGATCATCCCTTGAACGCTCAGACAGCCTGCCAAAGCGTTCCGGTCGTTGAGCTGACGGCAAAGGGCCTCCTGCTCTTTGGCCAAGGACAAGGCTTCGTCCAGTCGGCCCCATTCACACAGCGCCACAGAGTGCCGATACAACGCCTGCTGTAATGCTTCTGAGTCGTTCAGGGAGCGAAACACGTCCTCGCCTTCTTGGATCATGCGGCAGGCCGTCTCAACCTCGCCACCGCGACTGACGGCGACTCCTCGCAGGATCTTCTGCCAAGCCTCGTGCTTGCGCTTCTCCAGATCCACCTCCGGCGTTGCGGGTCGTTGCCGAACGGTGCCGTGGTCGCATCCCGCGACCGATTCGTAGATCGTCGCCAGTTCTCTTCCCACTTCGTCAAACCCGGCTGGCCGCCCCGAGGGATCTTTGGCGAGGCACCGTTGCATCAGGTGCGCGAGCGCCGCGGGAATCGCTGCATTCCACTGCTGAGGGTCAGGCACGGCGGCTTCCCGGTGCGCCTGGCGTAACGCCTGTAAACTGGTGGCTTCCGCAAACGGCAGCCGGTTACAGAAGATTTCGTAAAGCAACACGCCGAACGCATACGCGTCGATGGCCGGGCAGGCCGTGCTGAAGCAGCCCCAGAATTCCGGCGCCATGTGTGAAGGCGCTCCCTTGCTTTCTACCA
>CAZJTM010000012.1:0-23895 GCA_964548925.1 uncultured Verrucomicrobiota bacterium
TTTCTTGAAATGTTTGGCCACGTCGGGGGTAGCTTTGAGGATTTCGAGGAAGTCCGCGTCGTCGCGGCCGGCGTGTTTCACTTCCCACGTCTTCATCGCGGCGTCTTGGACGAGCTTGTAGGCGGCTTCGCGGGTGAGGCCCTTCTTGATGAGGGCGAGCAGGACGGTCTGGCTGTTCCACATGCCAAGGCTCAGGCTGAGGTTGCGCTTCATGTTCTCGGGATAGACGGCCAGGCCGTCCATGAGGCGGGTGAGCAGGCCGAACATGTAATCGAGTAGCGTGCAACTGTCCGGGAAGATGATGCGCTCGACGCTGCTGTGGCTGATGTCGCGCTCGTGCCAGAGGGCGACGTTTTCCAGCGACGCCATCGCGTTGCCGCGCAACACGCGAGCCAGTCCGGTGAGCCGTTCCCACGTGATGGGGTTGCGCTTGTGCGGCATGGCGCTCGAACCCTTCTGCCCTTTGGTGAAGGGCTCTTCCGCTTCGAGCACTTCCGTGCGTTGTAGGTGACGGAACTCCACCGCCCAGCGCTCAATGCTCGCGCCGACGAGGGCCATCGCGAGTTGGAATTCCGCGTGAATGTCGCGTTGCACGACTTGCGTGGCGATGGGCGCGGGCCGAATGCCGAGCTTCTTGCAGACGTAAGCCTCGACGCGCGGTGACAGGTGCGCGCTCGTGCCAACCGCGCCGGAAATCTTCCCGACGGCCACGACATCGCGCACGGCTTCGAGGCGGCGGAGGGCTCGTCTGAACTCGTCATACATGAGCGCCATCTTCAGGCCGAACGTCGTGGGTTCGCCGTGAATGCCGTGGCTGCGGCCGATGCACGGCGTGAACTTTTGTTCTTGGGCGCGCCGAGCGATGACGGGCAGCAAGCTCTTCACGTCGGCGATCAGGATGGCGGCGCTCTGCATCATCTGCACCGCGTAACAGGTATCGCCCACGTCGCTGCTCGTAAGGCCGAAATGAAACCAGCGGCTCGCGGGGTCGTTGATGGCCTCAGCGACGGCGGTGGTGAAGCCGATGACGTCGTGGTTGAGAACCTTCTCGAGTTCGCGCTGGCGGGCGACGAGGCCGGGGAGGTCGGCAAACCATTTGTCGCAACCGGCCTTGATCTTCTTAAAATCCTTGGCGGGCACGACGCCCTCCTTTACCAGCGCTTCGTTGGCGAGCAGTTCGATTTGCAGCCAGATCTTGAGTTTGTTTTCGTCGGTCCAGATGGCCCGCATTTCGGGGCGGGAATAGCGCGTAATCATGGCCGCAGATTACGCAAACCGTTGCGGCGTTGAAATGGCAAACCGTTGAATCGGGCGGGGCTGTGCCGACTCAACAGTTTGAAGATCGAACGCTTCAACCGGCGCTACCGCTGCTCCATCTTCTTCCGCGCCGCTTCGAGAATCTGCCGCTCGTGCTCCGTCAGGCTGTGGATGCCGTGGGCGGAGATTTTATCGAGAATCGGGTCCACTTCCTGGCTGATGAAGTCCCCCGGCGGGAGTTCCGGCGGCGGCGCGGTGGACTCCCGCCACGGCCGCCCGCGGATGGACGCGGCCCGGACCAGTTCCCGCTTGCGGTGGCGGGATTGCAGGGTGCGCCAGGAGCGCCAACGGCCCGCCAGATTCTCCCAAGGCAGCGTCACGTAATCGTGATGCCAGCCGAGTTTCACCCACGCCAGCCCCGCCAGGATGCCGCCCAGATGCGCGGCATGGGCATAGCCGCCTCCCCGTTGCGAAGGCACGAGCGTGAAGAACAACGAGATGCCCCCCGTGATCCACAGCAACACATCGGCGCGCATCGGCAGAATGAAATTCCAGCGGACTTCCGCCCCCGCCTGCAGCCGGCAAAAAAGGGCGAAGACGCCCATCACTCCGGCCGAGGCGCCAAACACGAATCCCACGAAGTGCCGCGGAAACAGAAGCATCAGCACGCATTGCAGCAGACCGCCGACAACGCCCGACCCCAGATACGCGACCAGGAAGCGGCGGCGACCCAGCGCTTCCTCGACAAACCGGCCAAAGAACCACAGGCCCATCAGATTGCCCAACAGATGCCAGAGGCTCACGTGCAGGAATTGGAACGTGAGCAGTTGCCAAACGTGCCCCCGAGTCAGCGCGGAGCGTGTCAGCGCCAGCCACCGCTCGACCCAGGACTCGACGTAAACGTCGTTGATGCATTGCAGGGCAAACACCACAGCCAGCACGACCATGAGAGCGACGCTGACCGAGCCGTGGAACCGGAAAGGCGTCCCCGGCGACGGCTCGTCTCGCATGTAATCCCGATGCTCGATCATGGCGGATTAAGCGTAGTGGCGCGGTCAGATTTCTTCAAACCCGGAGTGGCGCGATCCGGGTTGGTGGGAGGGGCTGGATTGACCGAGACGCCGGTCAGACGCACGCAGGCGATTCCGGTCAGCATGCCTCCCAGATGCGCGGCGTGCGCCACCTTGGCCATGAACAGCCGATCCACCAAGTCCGGCGCAAGCAGCCCCACCGCCGCCAACACGCCGCTGATGAAGAGCAGGTATTTCGCCCGCAAGTGGACGGGAAACACGTAGAGCAGCAACAGCGTGAGCAGGCGCTCCGGATGAAGCGTGGCGAACGCCGCCACCAAGCCGAATGCCCCGGCCGACGCGCCCACCACTTCCCCGCCAAACTGGCGCGGCACCGCCCAGGCACCCACCATCTGCAGCAATCCCCCGAGCACTCCGCTCACCAGGTACACGGTGAGGAAGAGCCGCCGCCCCAAAGCCTCCTCCACCTCGCGGCCAAAGACGAAAATCACCCAGCAGTTCAACAGCAAATGCCAAGGCCACGGCCCGGCGTGCATAAATTGAAACGTCAGCAACTGCCAAACGTATCCCTGCTTCAAACCGCCCAGGCTCAAGGCGAACCAGAGGTCCGTCGGGGACACGGCGAAGCGGGTGGGGGCGGGGAAAGCTGAGTAGGACGCTTGCTGGACGACAAAGGCGATCGCATTGACGACAACCAGCCACGTCGTCAACGACCACCGCCCGCGGAAAACAGGGCTACCGGCGACTTCACGATCAACCAGCATGACTCGCTGAGGGTAGCGGGCGGAAAGCGGCTTTTCAAACGCTCCTTTGCCAGGGTGCGGTTGCGAGGCGTGCCTCAGTTTTCAACAGGGCAACCCCGGGGGAGGGAAACCCGAAACCCCAAGTCCGAAATCCGAGAGGCGTTGGCCCCGCTGACACCGCAGTTTTCATTATGGACCAGATAGGGCCGCCGGGTGAGGGCAGCCGGCCTAGTGCGCCTGTGAAGGCGTCCACCCCGCGGGGTGGAAGTCCCCGTCGGGTCAAACATTCACCGGCCCGCAACCGAAGGCGACAGCGTCGCGGCAACACGGGGTGGCGAGCTGCCGGAGGTGAACGGCCCATCCGTAACACCGTGCCCTGCGCGACAGGACACCCCGTGAACCCGATGCGGCCCCGCCGCCCGGCGAGCCTGCTAGGCCGGGGCGAAGCCCCGGCCAAGCCCCGTGGGGAAGTGTTTCCCTCTGCCTGCGGGCAGAATCCACGGGCCTGCGGCCCGGAGCCGAAGAAAGCGTGAACGAGCGCCAAATGCCCGGGCTGGGGCGGCGGTCGCCCGCGTTGGAATGAGCGTGCGTTACGAGACATGTTTTCGTAGCGTTTTGCGGATGGAACCAACCGCAGTCCGCAGCCCGGAGCGCGCGGCGAACCGATGAACACCTTGCACGTTTTGGGCGCGCCGTTGCTCGTCACGACCTACGACGAGCTGGCCGCGCGTTGTCTCGATTGGGCGCGCGCGCCGCGCTGCACGAGCCTGGAATTCGTGAACACGCACATCGTCACGCTCATGCGCCACGATCCGGCGTTCCGTGAGGTCATGGCGACCTACGATCACTTGTTGCCGGACGGCATGCCGCTGGTCTGGTGTCTGAACCGCGCGGGCGCGGGTCTGCGCGACCGGGTGTACGGGCCGACGTTTATGCGGCATTTCCTGGAGCGGTCTCCGGCGGGCACAACGCATTACCTGCTGGGCGGCTCGACGGAATGCGGGGCACGGCTGCGGCAGGTTTTCACGGAGCGGAATCCGGGGGTGAAGTTCGTGGGCGCATTTCACGGGCGCTGCGGTTTGGACGGTCGCCTGGAAGTGGACGCGGAACGGACGGTCACGGAGGAGATCAACCGGCTCTCGCCGGATTTCATCTGGGTCGGATTTGGCACGCCGAAGCAACAAGCCTGGGCGGCGCGGCACAAGGGCTTGATCCGGCGTGGGGTGATCCTGACGGTCGGCTTCGCATTCGACGCAAATGCGGGGTTGAAGCCGGACGCGCCGGTGTGGATGCAGCGCTCCGGGCTGACGTGGCTTTACCGGCTTTGCTCCGAGCCGCTGCGGCTGGGGCCGCGTTATGTGCGCTTCAATTCGCTGTTCCTCTACTACCTGCTGCGCGATGGATTTCGGGGCCGGGCCTGGGGTCGGTATTGAATTCCCGTCCCTGGGTGTGATTGAGAGTGGGTGTCACCTTGGGAACCTCCAACGCCTGCTCCACACCGCCGGGCTTGGGTAGCCGCTTCATCGCGACTCCAAGGCCCTGCGGCCTGTCCACAGCCTTGGACTAGGGAGAGCCTTCCGAAGTCCCACGGCGGACGGGCGGCGCCGACTGGGTCAGAACAGGCTGTTCGCGGCCATGCCGAGGATGCTCAGCGGGCCTTGGTCTTCGAGTCCTTCCGTGGCCTTGTCGAGCTTCTGGAGCGTGAGCTTGGCGTTCTTGATCAGGCTGTCGTCATTGACGAGCTTGCCCACGGAACCCTGGCCCTGGTTGATCTTCTGGAGGATTTCCTTCAGGGTCGTCATGGAGGCGGTGGTTTCGCTGTAGAGCTTCTCGTCCTTCACCAGTTTGCCCAGGCTGCCCTGGCCGGCGTTGATCTCGTTCACGATCTTCCGGGCGTCCGCCACGGTGCCGCGAATCTCGTCGCTGGTCAGGCTCAGGTTCTGGTTGAGGTTGGAAATGGCCGTGAGCGTGGTGGTGTAAAGCGCGTCCTCCATGACCAACCGGCCCACCGTGCCCTGGCCGGAGCGGATTTGCGCGGTGATGGTTTTGATGTTGGTAATGGTGTCGCTGAGGGGGCCGCTGTTCTGCTTGAGGAAATCCGTGAACGGCCCAAGCAGATTGTCAATCTTGTCGCCGGCAAAGCTCTTGGTGAGGTTCTCCACCCCGGAGGCAACGTTGTCGAGCTTCGACATCAGCGCGGCGAAATCCGCCTGCTCCACGGACTTGAGCACCGTGCCATCCGTGGCGGCCGGGGCGCCGGGTTTGCCGAAGTCGAGCGACACGAAGTTCTGGCCCATCAAACCGGTGAACTTGATGCTGGCGACGCACTCGGTGTTGACCGGTTGATCGGCGCGGAGCTTCATCGTCACCCGCACCCGGCCCAGGTCAGGCCCGACGTTCGTGAGGCCGATGGCCTCCACCCGGCCAATCTCCACGCCCGCCATCTTGACGCGGTCGCCGACCTTGAGTTCCTGCGCGGTGTTGAAGAGCGCGTGAACACGCAGCCCGCGCCGAAAGTGGTCCATGCCGCCGGCCATTTCGAGGACCAGGACGCCGGCGATGAGCGCGAGGGCGACAAACACGCCGAGACGGGTTTCGAGTGAATCTTTCATGTTCTGATCTTTCGTTACTTGGTTTTCAATCCGGCCTGAAGGAAGCGTTGGATCAAGGGGTCGGTACTGCGCTGGATGGCCGCCGGTGTGTCCACGGCCACAATCCGGCCTTCGTGGATCACCGCCATGCGGTCCGCGACGTTGAAGGCTAGGTCGCGGTCGTGCGACACGACCAACGACGTTACTCCGATGCGGTCCTTCAGCTTCACGATTTCCTCCGCAATGATCACGGCGGAGAGGGGATCGAGTTCGCTGGTGGGCTCGTCGTACAGGATCAACTGCGGCTCGACGACCAGCGCCCGGGCGATGGCAACGCGCTTTTTCATGCCGCCCGACAACTCGCTGGGCATCTTCGCTTCCGTTCCCTTCAAGCCCACGACGTCCAGTTTCTCGGTCACAATGCGCGCGATTTCTTCCGGCGGTTTCAGCCGGTGCTCCGCCAGGTAAAGGCCGACGTTTTCGCCGACCGTCAACGAATTGAGCAGGGCGCCCGATTGGAACACCATCGCCATCCGATGCCGGTTCATCATCTCGGGGGACTGGATTGGCTCGCCGGCGATGAGGATTTCACCGGCGTCCGGCGTCTCCAGGCCGATGATGTGGCGAAGCAGCACGCTCTTGCCGCTGCCGCTCGGGCCCATGAGCACGAACACTTCGCCGGGGTTGACTTCGAATTCGACACCCTTGAGCACTTCCTGCCCTTGGAAACTTTTCCGCAGGCCACGCACCTGGACGCTGACGCCGTGATGGTTGGTAGCTTTCATCACTTGAGCAGAATGCGGGTGAGGAAGTAATCCGAAATCACGATCAACACGATGGAGTTGACCACCGCCTTGGTGACGGAGCGCCCGATCCCGCGCGGGCCGCCGCGCGTGACGAGGCCTTGGTGGCACGACACCGTGCCCACGATCAGCGCAAAGATGAAACTCTTGAAGACGCCATGCACCACGTCCCCCAAGGCGACGATATCCCGGAGGTTCTCGAAGAACACGCCGAAGCCGATGGCAATCTGGGGATTGTTGGCGGCAACCACGGCCCCGCCGAACCAGCCCACCATGATCGCCACAATGACCAGCAACGGCACGGTGATCGCCACCGCCATGAGGCGCGGTAGCACAAGGTAGTGGACGGGGTTGATGTTCATCGTGCGCAGCGCGTCCACCTCCTGATAAACACGCATCGAACCGATTTCCGCCGCCATGGCGGAGCCGTTCCGCCCGGCGATCAGAATCGCCATCATCACCGGCGCCAGTTCCTTGCAAATCGAAATGCCGACGATGCCACCCACCGCCGCCGTCAAGCCGCGCTCGACCAGCACCGGTCCCGTTTGCAGCGCGATGACCGCGCCAATGAAGAACGACAGCACGCACACCATGAGCAGGCTGGCATTGCCCACTTCAAAACACTGCTCCACCACCTTGCGCCGTTGCCGCCAAGTGAGCGGCAACGCCGCCAAGGCGCGCCAGAACAGCAGTACCATTTCACCCAGGTTCTGAAACATAAACTTGCCCGCCGCTAGGGCCGCGCCAGCCGCCGGCCCAGCGGGACGTAGAATAGCCGGGCGCGCCGGCCTTGCGAGCCGGATTCATACTGGACCAGGCCGAACAGACACGAGCTTTTTCTGGTTTCGGGCGTGGTTTCGCGCCGGTAGAGATTCCAGAGCAGCGACTGGCTGGACGCGCCGGTTTGGGCGTTCCGCTCCGCCCGCCAGACCGACCACACCGGCGAGTAGTTGCGCTCGATGCTCTTGTTGTTCGGCAACAGCGGTTCCAGTGGCGCAAGAATTTGCAGGCGCGTGTCGCCGTCGAATTCATGCTTGTGGATGAACAGCGGCCAGAGACTCGTGCGTTGCCGCACGGTGCCGGCGTCGGTGTTCCGCTCGTTCACCCGGGCGAACAGGAAGAAAAGGATGCGCGTGCGATCGCGATCCAGGGGCGCGGATTGGAAGCGGTTGTACTTGTAGAGGGGCCAGAGGTAAAAGTCACTCTGTTGATTGATGCTGGCCGCGCGGCTGAACAGCGGCCAAACGCGGCTCGTGGTCTTGCCCTCGCCCCGCGCGAAGACGATGAACGGCCACGGCGCGTCCACTTCGCGATACCCGCGGGCCCGGTCGTCGGTGATCGTGACCCCCAGCGGCCAGAGATACGAGGTCGAGTCCCGCAGCGGCGACCGCAGGAAGCTGTAGAGCGGCACGCAGGCTTGTTGATGCGCCGGGTTCTCCGTGCCGAGGCCGGTCGTCTGGTCGAAGAAGAACGGCCAGGCAACGAAGCGCTTGTCATGTCCGCCAACCGTTTCCGCGTCCCCGAAACTGTTCGTGCGGGTGGTGACTGCCTTGTGCTCCGCGCCGTAGAACGGCCAGAACTGCCAGCCCTCCAATCCCTCGCCGCGGCGGACATGGACAAACGGGAGCAGGTAATTTTCCGTCACCACGTCTTTCTTCCGCGTCCGCACATAACCCGGCCACAGGACGAAGTGGATTTCGTCGCGGAACAGCCGGCCTTGGAGATCGCCGTAGAGCGGGAGCAGCGCCGTGTAGTTCTGCTCCGGTTTGGCCGAGCGCTGTTGGAAGTAAAACGGGAACAGCGTGAACCGCCGCGCCGCGTTGTCCTCCTGGTCGCGGCCGCCGGCGAAGGCGAACACCTGAAGGATGTGAAACCGGTACTCGCCGCCGAACCGGTCGTAGGTCACCAGCGGGTAGAGCAGATCAAAGTCCGCCGTTTCCAAGCCCTGATTGCGCCCGGCGGACATGAGTGGCGGCACGGCCCAATGGCTGGATTCCTCCCGGCACTCGGTGTTGAACAGCGGTCCGAGGATTTCCGTCCGCTCGCCGGCATCGAGCGTGAGCTTGAACTCATCAAACAGCGGCCCGCTGTTCCACACGTCATCCGCCACCCCGGGAGCGACGCCCCCGAGGCACAGCCCCGCAATGCAGATGACGAGTTTTCGGTTCACAGCTTGAGCGCGGCAAGGCAGCCTATTGCCCGCCCCAACACGCGGCAAGTTTAGCGGCGGCGGCGACTCAACGCTAGCCAAGTTGCGGGTTAGCCGAGGCGCGCTCGGAACTTCCGGCACGCCGCCGCCACGTCGTCCGCGTTCAGGATGGCCGACACCACGCAAATGCGCTGCGCCCCCGCCGCCAGGACGGCGTCCAGGTTCTGAAGGTTGATCCCGCCGATGGCAAACCACGGCACGCGTATGTTCGACGCCGCCCAGCGAACGTAATCCAGCGTCACCGGCTTGGCGGTGGGCTTCGTGCCCGTGGCAAAGACCGGTCCGATGGCCACGTAATCTGCGCCCGCCACCACCGCCCGCTCCGCTTGCCCAGGCGCGTGTGTGCTCAAACCAATTCGGATTTCGGATTTCGGATTTCGGATTTCATCCACGTGCTTGTGCCCCGCGTCGAAGAAATCCTCCTGCCCGAGATGGCAAATCTCCGCCCCAACCTCGCGCGCGATGTCGAGGTGATCGTTAATGACGAGATAGACGCCAGCTTGCCGCGTGACGGGGAGAAGCTTCTCCGCCATGCGCCGGATGTCGTCCGGAGGCGAGGTCTTGGCGCGAAGCTGAATCACGTCGGCGCCGCCTTCACACAGTTGTTGCGCGAGGACTTCCGGCGCGCGCCCGTGCAAGTAGGCGGTGTCCACAAACGCGTAGAGCCGACAATCAGCGAGCGGTTTCATGCGTGAACGACGGGGGTTGGGCTTTCACAAAGGTCGTGGCGCGGAGGTAAATCGGCTCCAGTTTCTCGCCGGAGACAAAGGCGCTCCGATTTGCCGCCAGCCGGCCGAGCATCTCCGCGCGGGGAAAGACAACTCGACCTTCCGGAAACCACCGCGTGACTTCCGGGCCGATGACGACTGCTTCCGCTTTTCTGGAAGCATGCACTTCCTTCACTGGCACAAGCCGCAGGGGGCGTGTTTCGCCGCCGCCGGCTTCGTGCAATTCGTAGTCGGCCACGTAAAGCTCATCGCGTTGCGCGTCCACGACCACGGTCACCGGGCCACGCAGGCCCTCGGCCTGCGCCTGCGCGGCGATCGCGTCCACACTGCTTATGCCAAGAAGCCGGACGCCGCGCGCCAATTGCCAGCCTTGCGCCAGCGCAATCGCCACGCGAATGCCGTGATACGAACCCGGCCCCAAACCAACGGCGAGGCATTCGATGGCGTCGCGTTCGACGCCGGCTTGGACCAGAACCTCGTGGGTCATGGCGAACGCCGGCGTGGCGCGCCCGCCGGATTGGACGACTTCGCTGGCGTACAGCACAGCCCCGCCGGGGTGGGCGTCCACGAACGCCACGCCCCGCTGCGACGATGAGAACTCAAGCGCCAAAATCTTCATAGCTGATCCGCCGTTCTGTCTCGCTGATGACTTCAAGCCGCACCTGGCGCAGCCGCCGACTGCCGCCTCGGATTGCGGATTGCGGATTTCGGATTTCCTCCCACCGCTCCGCCCATTCGATCACTGCCACGCCGTCCGGCCGCAGGAATTCATCCAACCCGGCTCCGTGGATTTGCTCCGCCGTCTCCAGCCGATACAGGTCGAGGTGAAACAGCGTGAGCCGCCCGCCGGCGTATTCGTTGACCAACGTGAACGTGGGCGAGTGAACGCGGCCCGCAAAGTCCAGCCCGCGCGCCAAGCCTTTCACCAGTTGTGTCTTGCCCGCGCCGAGATCCCCGCTGAGCGCGATGACGAGACCGCGTTCGGCGGAGCGCCCCCAGCTTTCGCCCAGGGCTTCAGTTTCGGCGGGGCTTCGGGTGACAATGATTGGCATGTGCAGCAAGAGCGGTGACGGACCATTGGCGGGGCCGTCACAACGTCGGCGGCGACTCGCCCCGTTCGGCAAACCAGTGCCGGAGAAACACCAAGTCGCCAAAGTCCTTCTCGCGATGCGTGACCGCCTTCATGCGCCAGAGCAAGCTGGGGGAAGCGAACGGAATCGGAACGCCCTGAAGCTCGCGCACCACCACATGCTTCGCGGCTTCTGCATAGTCAATTCCCCCCGCCGAGCGCATCAAGTCCACCAGGATTTCATCGGCGACGCGAATGACGTTGTATTGCTGAAGCTCACCGGGTTGGAGTTCGCGGACGGCATTGTCGGGCAACGTGGACAAGGCGCCGAAGACCCGAGCCTCGTTTTCAAGATCGCTGGCCACGATGAGATCAATATCGGAAGTCATCCGCGGGAAGCCGGAGGCGATGATCGCGAAGCCGCCCACCACGACGTAACGGGCACCGCGACCGTTCAGTTCGCGGCATAGCGCGACCAAGTCAGCCTCCATCGGCGGGCGCGACGCTAATTCGTTGGGGTCTGGCTTCTCGCCAGCATGCGCATCATCCATGCGTCCGCCTCCTCGTGCGTTTTGAAGCGATAGACTCCCGGCCGCGCCCAGCGGTGCGCAAAGGAGCGATGTAACTCCACGGCGAGGGCTTGCAGTCTCATGCCGGTTTGGAGTGCGTCGGGCGGTTCGGTTCGTCTGCCGACGACCTTGCCGATGTCTTCCTCAACATTGACGACCAGTTGCTTCACGATGCGATGAGACTAAGCCAGTATGACCTCTGACACAAGCCGCCGAACCAGCCCGAACTCGGTGTTCGTCGCGAGGTCATCGGGCGGGCGGTTCACTCCTAGATCGAATCCGTCGTGGCGTACATCACGAGTTGGCGTGCCTTGCCGTATGCATGCTTGCCGTTGTGGGCGCTGTTCACGCCGGTGTAGAAGAGATGCCACCGTCCGCCGTGATGGATGAGTTGGTTGTTGGCGTAGATGCCATAGCAATCTGGCGCGGGCGGCTCGCCGCGCCGCAGCCAGGCCTGACGAAGCGGGCGCTCCCATTTCACGCCGTCGCGCGAGAAGCACCATTCCAAATCCATCGTCTGCGCCTGACAGCGGTAGTGACCGAGCAGGCCGACGCAGCCCTTCGGCGTCCGCGTGACCGAGAGGAAATAGAACTGCTGGTCCACCGGGTCTTGCGCGTCGCGCTGGATCACCCGCTGCCGCGTTGCGATGTGCAATCCGTCCTCGGATGTGTAGCGGTCAATCACGCGGAGCAACCCCGGCGCGTTGTCGTGCGGCATGTAAGCGGGATCGGTCTTCGGCACTTGCAGCAATGCGACGGAGTAAAGCTCGAACGAGCCATCGGGCAGTTGGTAGATGTTCGTCGCGTCGTTCGAGAGCTGGCGGGAAAGCGCCAGCGGCTCGTCGGCGGGCCGGTGTTTGTTCTGCTCTTTGTGAATGAGCAATCCGTCGGGCGAAGCCACCCCCCACGCAGCGCGGTCGCTGGGATGAACCAGCAACGGGCGGAGCGGGTCAAGAACGCGATAGCGCCGGCCATCGTCGCTGTCGGCGGCGAGGTAGCGGAGGATGCCCAGCCCGTGCGCCCAGAAGTAGAGGCGGTGTCTGTCGTTGCGCAGACGCAGATGAATCCCCTGCACGGGCCGCCAGCCGTCGGGCAGGTTGCCGATGGCAAATGGCGCGTCAGGCGGATCACCCGGCGAGAGTTGTGCCGCAACCTTCTTCATCGGCCGGCCGGGCACGCCTTCCGCGTAGGCGAGGTTGAAGCGCTCGCGCCGGCTGGACACCGAATACCACAGCCGCCACGCCCCGCCCTTCAGCGGTTCGGCCGGGCAGGTGAAGTTCTGGACGTCGTTGTCCTCCCAAGGCTCGGTGGCTTCGAGAATGACGCCGTGCTTCCGCCACGCAGTGGGCAGACAGGGATTGGGAGACACGCCTGCGGCAGACGGGGACGCGGATTGGCAGCCCACCAGTGCCACGCCGGCGGTGGCTACGGTGGCGGCGTGAAGAAATGCTCGGCGATCAATGGGGCTCATGACTTGGCACAACCGCGGCGCAGGCGCGGCGCAGATACTCCTCATACTGCCAATCGCCGCTGCTGCCGGTCTGGCGCGTGATCACTAGGTCCAAACTCGGCACGAAGGCCACAAGTTGTCCGCCCGAACCGGGCTTGCTGCGGGCATCGGCCGGAATGCCCTCGCCGTTGCGGCCGCTTTCGGGCCAGTGCCGCGACGGGAGTTCCCAGCCGTGCGAGAAAACCTGCGGGTTGAGCTTCCAGCGCATTTCCGGTGTCGTCACGGAGTGCGTGGGCGCGGCGGTTTCCCGAACAAACCACTTCGGTATGACTTGCTGTTTGCCCCAACACCCCTCGCGCAGCATGCAGAAGCCGATACGGGCCAGATCGCGTGCCGGCATGCCCATCCCGTGCGAAGGATGCCGCCCGATCTTCTCATTGCCGTCATAGAACTGAAACCACCAATGCTCGATGCCCAGCGGTTTGAACAGCGCTTCGATGGCAAATTGATCGTAGGGCTTGCCGGTCACCGTCTCGCACACGAGCGACGCGTGCGCCAGCGCGTGCGTCGAGTAGCCGCAACCCGTTCCGGGATCGAACGCGAGCTTCGCGGTACGCGCGTCGCCCGTGTGGCCGAGGATGTATTCCCATTCACCGTCGTTCGGTGCGCCGGTGGCCTCGGGACAAATCCCCGAGGTGTGATTGAGCAGTTGCCTCACGGTGATCTGCGCCTTGCGCGGGTCGCTCAACGGTTGCGCCCAGGGAATGAAGTCAAACGCCTTGTCCTCGAACGTCATCTTCCGGGGCGTCTTGCCCTGCTGGCTCCGCTCTGAAGCGATGGCCAGCACGGTCGCGCAGACGGCCTTCGACACCGACGCCACACGGCGCGCGTCGGTCTTGGCGCTGTTGCCACGCTCGACTTCGAGGACGATGTAGCCGTGCCGGATGACCACGGCAGCGAAGTCGCGGTCGTCGGATTTCAAGAGCCACTCGCGCAGCTCGGCGAGTTTCGCGGCGTCCATGCCGCCCAGCCGGCGGATGTCGTCGGGTTCATCCAGCTTGCGCCAGCCGCCTTGAGATTCTGGCGGTGGAAAGTAGTTGACCACCCCGGCCTCTGCTGCGGGGGGTTGATCCGGGGTCGTCAACTCACGAAGCCGCGCGTAGAACACCGGATCGTCAGAGGCACCGTCGAAACGAAACGGGAACGTCTGGTTGTGACCCTGAAGCATCAGCCCGTAACTGGCGCCGTTCGTCACGCATGCGAATAACGCGGCCCCCGCGTTCGCGCCGGTTTTGTCATCCTCGTTGCACACGATGGGCTTGCCGAAACGCCTCAGCGCGGCGATGCGTTCCGGGATTTGCTCCACCTTTGTGTCGTTCCAGTGCGGCAGCAAGAAATCGGCTGCCGCGGCGACTTCCGGGTGAATCCGGCCGTCACCACAGCCACTGGCAGACACGAGCAACCCGGGCGCGTTTTCCTTGGCGAGTCGGATGAGCGAGGCCTGGCCTTGCGGGCTGCGGATGAGCGCGTGGACGAAGCCGGAGTGTGGATACTCGTTGGCGATTTCGAGCAGCACATTCGAGAACCCCCGCTCGCGCACCCAGCGCGCGGCGTTCACCACGCCCGCGCGCACCGCTGCCTCGTCGCGCAGGACCGCCGATTGCCGTTGATAGTAAAGCCCGAGAATGATGGCCAGCCCTTGTCGGTCACATGCGCTGATGACGCGCTCGACCCGTTTCAAGTAATCCGCCCGCAGGCGGCCATCGGATTCAAACGCCGAATTTAACGCTCCTTCGTAACCAGGCATTCCGCCTTGGAGGCAAATCGTGAACGCATTCACCCCGTGCGCCGCGTAGTCGGGGAGGCAGGCAATGAACCGGGCGGTGTTGGCGTCAGGATCGAAATCCGACCTTTTGCGATCCTCGAACACGGCGTTGACCATGCGCACGTTCATCAACAAACCCTCGGCGGCGCTGCCGGGATTGGTCGGCCGCCCGTTGATCCACCAGCGCCCCTCGCGCAGGGCAACGCGCGTGTGCGCGGACGCTCCAGCGTTCACATCGCAGACGGCGGTGAGTAACATGGGAAGCAAGGCGACAAAAAACAGGGGCTTCATCGTTGTATGCGAAAACCGGCGGCGCTCTGCCGAACCGTCGCCCCGTCGCAAGCCGGGAGGAACTTCACACAATTGAGCGTTCTTGTCTTGCTCCATACGTCATGGCGCTCCAGCCGCCGAGGCTTTGGGTTTTTGGTTGAACGGGGCCGTTTTTCCGGAATGAACATCCAGCAGCCGGGCATGGCTCAGCTTCGCGGCGGCGACCATCTCCGCGTACGGCTGGTCGGTGACGTCCACGAAGCCAATGTTGTAGTTCTCCCCGTCGTTGCGCCCGGTTGCCGGCTGGTCGAGCCATTGAAACCAGTGCGTGCCCACCAGCGCCGGGTGGGCGGCGCATTGCTCGACGTAGTAACGGTAGGCGACCGCGCGCTCGGTTTGGTGCATCGCCTGCACCAGGCCGGGCGAGAGTCCGCGCTCCGGCGCGCCGATGTGGAACTCGCCGATGAGGATCGGCTTGGGCACAAGCGCGTAGATGCGATCCAGGTCGGCGCGGTCCGGCGCGTAGCGGTAGATGTTCACGCTGAACACGTCGAAGCCGTGCGCGGCTTTCATCACCTCATCGTGCGGATGGCCGCCGAAACGGATGCCGAGATTCAAATGGTTCGTGTCGTGCCGGCGGACAGCGGCGTTGATCGTGTCCAGGTAATGTTGAAACGCCGCGATCACGAACGCCTTTCGCCGCGCGGGCGTGTCCCTCGCAGCGAGATGCGCCTTGAGCCGTTTCTGGATTTCGCTCGGCTCACCGGCGAGGATGGCGTCGCACAACTGGCTCTCACGCCCGGGCCAGGGCGGTTCGTTGCCAATGAAGAAGCCAAGCATGAAGGGATCATCCCGAAACGGCGCGAGCTGGCTGGCGGCGGTTTCGTCCACGCGCCGCGCGAAGTCCTCCGCATACACGTCGGGCAGGCCCATGACCGATCGGCCCATCTGCCAGCCGCGCATCATCAGCGCGTAGGGCACACGCGGCTCGGGGCGACTGCGATCCGGCGCGCCCCAGTTGTGGACCGTATTGAAACCCCAAGCGGCCAACCGTTGCGAGGTAAACTCCGCCCACTTTGGCCGCCAGTCGTCGCCAAACCGCCGTTGCAGATTCCAAGTGTAGAACGAGCCGCCAAACGCGCGCCCGCCCCGCCCGCCGGCAGCGAGGCTGTCCGGTGGCATCGCCGCAAACAAATCCTCGCGCCCTTGCACGCGCGTGCCGGAGCCGGTGCCGACACCATTCAGGCCGGTCGAGTAAAACAAGTGGCCGTCGGGGCAAACGAACCACCAACGTCCGTCAATCTCCTCAACCCGGAAGAAACCAGTCGCCTTGGCCTGAGTCTTCAAGAATCCGCCATACGGACAGCGTTCGGTGGTGGCCGCCTTCAGCGCGGTTTCCTCGGCGGCCCAAACTTTCTTCAGCTCATCGAGCGAATGCGCCTTGCCGGGCCACTCGACGCGTGTGTATTGACCGAACTCGTCAATCAACGGTTTGCCTTCCAGCACCGCGTCACCGGGATCGGTCTTCGCCAGCGCGACCGAGCGAATCTCCAGCGTCGGCGACCCGACTGGGCGATCCATTGAGACAGACAGGCCGGTGACATTCGTGAGCGGCCCATGCGCGCTGGTATGGATGTTGATCCAATACGAGTTGCGCGGCTGGTTGTAGGTCGCCGCCATATCCACTCCGTCGCCGGCAGGCTGGCGATAGAACCGCAGCGGAATCGCCGCACGCACCCACACGCCTGCGAACGGCCCGATCCGCTTGGCGGTGCGACCCTGCGGCGTCTCCAGCCCGAGATCAAACCGCTGCGACGAGGACGCCTTGAACTCCAGCACCAGAAACTCGTAGCCGGTCCAGTCAGCCGGGAGACTTGCGTCGAGTTCCTTGAGCAGCCAAGTCTGCGCGGGTTTCGCGTCTGCGAACGTGGTCTGCACGGGTAATGCGGCTCGCGTAACGGCGGTCGCGAAGACCGAGGCGAGAAGGGCGATGGCGGCGGATTTCATGGTGGGGTTGAACGGCTGGTCAGCGTGTGAGGCAAAGGAGGCGCGGGCGCATCTCGAATGTTCAATGCGAAAGGCAGCCGTTAGCGTGTCTTCCCGTAGATATCCGCCGAGTCATACACGCGGCCGTTGGACGTACCGTACTCGGCGTGGAAGAACGGCTCGGCACCGGTGAACGCGGGCACGGCTTCCGGTTTGCCTATCATTGCCGCGGCCAGATGCAGCAGGGCCTGTGATTCGTCGTTCGCCAGGCGGCAATAGACGTGACGCTGGCTGGGAACGAACCAGCCGTTGCGCATGCGCTGCTTCAAGATGTTCCGCCCGATGCCCTCGGCCTGCTTCAGGAATCCAGCGCTGCCACCTGCCCGGTGCAGTTCCAACAACGCAAACAGCAGGCGCGGATCCGAGTTGCCTTTCGGGAAACTCAACTTCGGTTCAGTCTTGGCCGTTTCACCGATGTCGCCCCAGCCGTTGCCCCGTGCGATGTTCCGCGCCATCTCCCTAAGAAACGTGTCACCCGAGAGCCGAAACGCCAACGCATAAACCCAAAGATGATCCGCCCCCGGATGTCCGGCCTTCAGTACGCGGCCCTTCGGTCCGAAATACCCGTCCTTCTTGCACACGTAGCCTTCCATGCTGGTGCCGTCGGTCAGCATGGGAATGAATGCATTGTCCTTGGCGCGGTAGGCGGACTTGCCCCACGCGGTTAGTTGCTCGACCGCCTGGCGCGTGAAGTCGCGGCCCGGTTCGCCCAACGCCTCGCCCAGCAGGAGCCGGCCCACTTGGGGTTCGATCTGCGGCGTGTCGCCATAGCACGGAAACAGCGTTCCCTCGACCACGCGATGGCCCTTGAAATCGTCCCCGTATTGATACTGCGCCCGGTCGCCCAGCAGCTTGCCCGCGTCGTCGCACCACGCAGTCGCGCACTGGCTGAACTGGTAGCCTTCCAGGCCGGTCTTGGGATCGCGCGTCTCCACGTAGCGTTGCGAAAGCCGCTTCGCCCAGACCAGCGGCTCGGATGCGCCGGAGAGTTTCGTCAACAAGCCGGCGGCGCAATAGAAATCGCTGCCGGCGTTGTGGAAGGTCAGCCCCTTGCCCCAGAAGAACACTTCGCCGCCGCGATACTCGTTGGCCCACAGCTTGCCGTGTTTGTCCGGATTGCCGTGGCGGTTGAAATCCAGCGTCGCCCAATCAAGGATGTGGCCGTTCCAGATGTTCTCGATGACTTCTTGCGTGGCCTTGGGATTCGCCTCCCACATCAGTTCGTAATGCGGGAAGAAGCACTTCAACTCGTGGATGCGGCCTTTGCCGCCGGGGTTGCCGGCGAATACGTCGTCCGTGGCGTTGTAAGCGAGATGCCCGCCCCAGACCAGCAAGCCGCCGTTGTTCTGCGTGCCGTAGCGCAGGTGATCGAAGGCGTAGCGAAGCGTTTCCAACGCGGCATCCCTGTAGCGCGGCTCGCCGGTCAGCCGCGTCAGCCCGTCGAGCGTGCGAAACAAGCCTTGTTGGTTGGCGAGATTGCAGAGCACCCATTCCTTGCCGTCGGCCCACTTCCACTTTACCGGCTCGCCCGTGTCCACGTTCAGGCCGTCCACAAACAGCGGCGTGGGTTTACCATAAACATCCCGGCCCTGGGCGAGGGCTTGGTCGGCGAACTGGCGCACAGCGGCAAGATACAGGGCGGCGTTCGGTGGGGGAGCACTCGTGGCAGCAAGTCCCGCGGCAATGCCGAGGCCCAGGCAGATGCAAGCCAGTGCAAACTTCACCGAAGACTCCGTCGGACGGAAGATAGGCCGCCTGTCGCGCTCAGCTCGACTGCGCCGCGCCGCAGAACGAAACGGCAGGCCCAAGGTGGCCAGCATCGTGAGCTTGGCCAAGCATTGAGACTTCAGGCAGATTGTCTCCGCGGATGGCCAAGCGTCTTCCCGCCAAAACCAGACTGCTCCCGTTCCCCGGGCGCGACGGTTGCGTACCCCAAGTTGATTCCGATGCACAGTCGTTATCGCCGCGACAGTGGAGCAGTCGCGGTCGGGTGACGCCGACATGTTGCGCGCGGTGATTTGCAGGTTTGGCATTCTCATGGACTGGACAACAAGTTCATGCCTGGGGCGTACGAAGAGCGGGCGCTCAGGCAAAGTGAACATACCCGCGCGTGGGCATGGGGTGAAGCCCGGTCTTGTCACGCAAGGTCACGGTGTCCCCGGCGGTAATCTTGCCGATGCAACTCAGGCGGAGTTTTGGGAACCGCTCTTTCCATGCATCCAACAGCGGCACGGCGCTCTTGCTGGCGACGGCGAAGAGCAACTCAAAATCCTCGCCATCCGTGAGCGCGGCGAGCAGCGCGGGTTTGCAGTCGCCGACGTGAGTCGGCGTGTGGGCGTGAGGTTCCGCGCTCTCACGAGCGCGGCTACGCTCCTTCGCGGCGCGGCTGATGGGGATGGCGCTCTTCAGTAGCTCCGCGCCGACGCCGCTGGCCTTGAGCACGTGGCGCAGGTCGCCCGCGAGCCCGTCGCTCAAATCAATCATGGCGTGAACCTCAAACCGCTCCGCCAGCCAGCGGGCCTCGACCAGGCGCGGCTCGAAGTCAAGGTGTTTGCCCGCGAGGCTGCCGCCCAATTCCCCCGTGACGAAGATTGCGTCGCCCACCTTCGCCCCGGAGCGGAGCACCGCCTTGCCTTTCGCGACCGAGCCGACCAGCGCCACGGAGATCAGCACCCGTTCCGGGTTGAGCGTGGTTTCGCCGCCGACGATGGCGACGCAGTGTTGTTGGGCCAACGCATTCATGCCGGCATAGACCTGCTCCACGAACTCCGGCTTGAACGCACGCGGCAGCCCGAGCGTCACGAGCGCGGCGCTCGGCGTGCCGGCCATCGCCGCCACGTCGCTGAGGCAGCGCGCAAGCGCCTTGCGCCCGATCTTCTCCGGCGGCGTCTCGGCGGTGAAATGCACCCCTTCAACGACGGCGTCCGTCTTGAACAGCAGTTGCCGGTCGCCCGCGCCCAAGTCCAACACCGCGCAATCGTCCCCCGGCCCGACAACGACCGAGTCGTTCACGGGCAATGCACGCGTCAGGAGTCGGATAAGTTCAAACTCGTTCATGCGTCAGCGCAGATGTTCCGGAAGTTGCTCGTAGAGATGCAGCGCCACGAAGTTGAGCGCGTTGAACAAGCTGTGGGCGGCGATGGGCGCGAGCAGGTTGTCCGTCTTTTCGTAGAGCCACGTCAACACCAGCGCCAGGAGGACGAGCGACGGAAAGGAGGGAAGATTCCAATGAATCGCCGCGAAGAGGAACGTTGTCCCCCACAGCGCGAGCCGCGGAAAGCCCGCCCGCTTTACAGTGGGGTAGAGCAGGCCGCGAAACAGCATTTCCTCCGCGGGCGGCGCGATCACGATGGCCACCAGGCCCAGCGGCACGCGGTCCAGCCACCCCGGCGCGTCGCGCAACACCCGCACCGCAGCTTGCGACTCAGCCTCGATGTCGAACCAGCTCAACAAGGCCGCGACGCCCATTTGGAGCAGCCACGCGACCGGCAGAAGGGCGACCGTGGCCAGCAGGCCCAACGCGAGCGCCCGCACCGGCCGGTTGCGAAAGCCGAACCCTTCTGCCCAGCCGAGTTGATGCTCGCGCAAGAAGCCGCCGATGAGGACAAGGGCCGCCCCTTGGAAACTCAGACTGGCCAGGACCATCTGCCACTGGGTCACGTCCCCCGCCGCGGCGTGAGTCAGTTTTTGCGCCACACCCACCAGCGCCAAGCCCACGTAAAGCATCGCGACAAAGAGCATCAGGCGCGCTCGGCTGATCTCGAGTTGCCACGGCTTGCGGGTCGCCGCCAAAGCGGTGGCCAGTGCCAGAAACCCGGCGATCACGACGGCGGCAAAGACCGGGACGCGGACCGTGACGCCCGGCGACTTGAGACGCAACAGACTCAGGCCCAGCACGCCCATGAAGACGCAAACCGCCACGCCCAGCGCGAGCCGGACGAGCGCTTCGGTTCTCCACGGTTTCAAGGACAGCATGCGGCGAAGCTAAACCAAGCGACGGCGGGTGACGATGGAAAACTCCCCGCGCCGCCCCTTGCCAAGCCGGCGGGAATGCGTCACCCTGCCGGCGCGTGAACAGGACTTCCGGCGCCGACCGAGGGCGATCCAGCCGGCCCTGCCTTTGATTGCGCTCCAACGCATGCATCACAACCATCCACCGCTGCGCGCCGAGTTCAGGGACACCCTGAAACTCGCCACGCCGATTGTGCTCAGCCAGGTCGGGCACATGTCCATGGGACTGGTGGACACGCTGATCGCGGGGCGCATCGGCACCGAGGCGCTGGCGGGATTGGGGCTCGCGTCCAACTTTTACTGGACCTTCACGAGCGTCTGCATCGGCTGCCTGCTCTCGCTCGACACGTTTTTCGCCCAGTCCGTCGGCGCGCGGGACGGGCGCGGGCTGGCGCGGTACTTCGCACAGTCTTTCTGGTCGTGCGGCATGGTTACGGCCTTTTCCGGCGCGGCGGTGGCTGGCGCTTACGGCCTCTACGTCGCTTTCGCCGCGCCGAGTCCCACGCGGGCCGCCTTCGCCGGCTACCTGCAGAACATCATCTGGTCGCTGCCCAGCCTGTTTCTCTATTTCGTGCTGCAACGCTACTGGCAGGCGCGGCATCGGGTGGTGCCATTCATGGTCATCATCCTCGCGGCGAATGTGCTGAACCTGATGGCCTGTCTGGCGCTGGGATTGGGGAAGTGGGGCTTTCCCCGGCTCGAAGTGCAGGGGATCGCGTTCGCCACCGTGACCAGCCGCTACGCCATGTTGCTGGCGGCAGCAGGGTTCACCTGGTGGCAACTCAAGACCGTGACGCTCAAGCTGCCGCGGGTGGATTGGACGGTCCAGCGGCAGATCTTCAAGCTCGGTCTTCCGGCGGCGGCGCACACGGGGCTGGAAGTGGGCGCGTTCGCGCTGGCGGCGCTGTTTGTGAGCTTGCTCGGGCCGGTGCCGCTGGCGGCGCATCATGTTTGCCTGATGCTCAGCGCGTTTACCTTCATGTTTCCGCTGGGCTTCTCCTCGGCGGCGGCGGTGCGGGTGGGGACATTCATCGGCTCGCGCGAACCGGCGCGGGCGCGGCTCGCCGGCGGGCTGTGCATCGGCGTGTCTGTCGCTGTGATGACGGGTTTCGCCGTGTGCTATCTGGTCTTCCCGCGAACGCTGCTCGGCTGGTTCACGCAGGACGCGGCCGTGATTGAAACCGGCGCGAAGATTCTGCTGCTCGTGGCGCTTTTCCAGATCGGCGATGGCGTTCAAGTAAGCACCACCGGCGCGTTGCGCGGACTGGGCAACACGCGCGCGGCGATGGTCGCAAATCTCATCGGCCATTATCCCGTCGGGCTCGCGCTGGGCTTGACGCTCGGCTTCGGATTCAAGTTCGGCGTGGTGGGGATCTGGTCCGGCTTGGCGGCGGGGTTGATTTCGGTGGCCAGCATCCTGTGGTTCACCTGGCGGCGGCTGACGCGGGACTTGACGGGTTTGCGTGCTGTGGTTGCCGCGCCGGAAGAAGTCGTGCGCGCGGCCTGAACGGCAGGAGGGTGATCCTGTTGACGCCTTGGAGCGCCAGAAGTTGACCGACCATAGCGCCCAGCCAGCACTCGTTCCATCCTTCGGCGGGCAAGAAAGGGAAATGCGCCCGGCATGCTGCCCAAAGGCAAATGATTACTTGTTTCACCGGGATGTGCGACTACAGTAACGCACACACAATGACCGTATGAGCCCACAGGCAATCGCCCGGCTGGTTGGCGCCGCCATCCTGATCTTCGTGGTTGTGATCATGGCGTCATCCGGCACGTACGTGGTGCAGCCCGGCTACCGTGGCGTCATGGTGACGATGGGCCAGGTTTCGCCGACGTTCAAGCCCGAGGGGTTCGGCCTCAAGGCGCCGCTCATCACCGCCATCCATCCGGTGTCCATCCGCCAACAGACCGCCGAGGACAAGGCGGACTGCTACTCGTCGGATCTTCAGCAGATTCACATCGAACTGCGTGTCCTGTTTCGCATTCCGGAAAGCTCTGTGGTGAAACTCTTCCAGGAATACGACGGCAGACCGTTTGAAACCCTCATCGCGCCGCGGGTGCAGGAGGCGCTCAAGGAAGTCATCGCCCTGCAAAGCGCCGAGCAGGTCGTGAAGAACCGCGAGCAGATCAAGACCAAGGCACTGGACCTCACGCGCCAGAAGGTTGGACCGATGCTCGTCGTCGAGGACATCGTCATTCAGAACATCAGCCTGACCAAGGAACTGGAGCACGCCATCGAGGCGAAGATGGTGCAGGAACAGGAGGCGGCGAAATCGAAATTCGTTCAGCAGCGCGCCCAGATCGAGGCCGACACCGCGGTGATCAAGGCCAAAGGCGAGGCGGAGTCCATCCGCATCCGCGGCCAGGCGCTCAAGGAGAACCCCAGCTACATTGATTTGCAGATCGTGGACAAATGGGACGGCCTCACGCCGCTGGTCATCGGCGGCGGCGACAATCTCGTTTTTCCGCTGCAAGACCTGGAACGACTCCGGGAAATAAAGACCAATGTCCTTTCAACAACGAAATCCGCGCCCGCCGTACCGCGACGCCCAGCCGTTCGGTAGCGCCGTGAATCCAGCGTCCGTGGCCAAGCTCATCGGCGTTGGCGTGCTGGTGTTTATGCTTGTGGTGTCGAGCGCCACCTGCACCTACGTCGTCGAGCCCGGCACGCGGGGGATCAAGGTCACGCTCGGCAAACCGGCGGAACGCTTCCTGCCGGAAGGCTTCGGCTTCAAAGCCCCGTTCATCACGACCATCGTGCCCGTCAACGTCCGCCAAAAGACCCAGCCCGTGCGGGCAGATTGCTTCTCCTCCGACCTCCAGCAGGTGCTGCTGGAGTTGCGGGTGCTCTACCGCGTGCCCGAGCAATCCGTCGTGCAGATTTACCGGCAGTTCGCGGGCGACCCGTTCGACAGCCTGATCGCTCCGCGGGTGCAGGAGGCGCTCAAGGAAGTCACCGCGCTCCAGACGGCCGAGCAGATCGTAAAAGGTCGCGAGGAGATCAAACAGAAAGCCATCGCCTCCGCGCGGCAGAAGATCGGCACCATCCTCCACGTCGAGGACATCGTGATCCAGAGCATTGACCTCTCGCCAGAGCTGGAGCGCGCCATCGAAGCCAAAATGGTGGCGGAACAACAGGCGGTGCAGGCACGCTTCACGCAAATGCAGACGCAGGTGGAAGCGGAGACCGCCGTCATCCGTGCCAAGGGCGAGGCCGAAGCCATCAAAGCGCGCGGCGACGCCTTGAAGCTGAACCCGGCATTCCTGCGGCTGCAAATTGTCGAGCGCTGGAA
>CAZJTM010000012.1:23995-54961 GCA_964548925.1 uncultured Verrucomicrobiota bacterium
CCGCGCGTTCGAGCCGGACTGCAAATCGGCGTGCTGGTGCTGGTGCTGGGCGCGCTGGTGTTGCTCTTCCCCCGCGCCTACGCCTTCGTGGAAATGGCCGCGCGCGAGCTGCGTTACTTCTGGTGGCTGATCCTTCTTCTGGCGCTGGGCATCTGGTTGATCTGGGGCATCGGTCGCAAGCCCAAGGCCTGAGCGCGCCACCCATAGTCGCCGCCACTTCGCGATGTCCCCCGTCACCCATCTGTTGGCGACCTGGGTGATCGCCGCCAAGACCTGCGACAACCCACGCGACGTGCGCATGGTGACGCTGGCGGGCATCGCGCCCGACCTCGATGGCTTGGGCTTGCTTGCAGATATGGCGCGCAACGCCCTTACCGGTGGCGACCGCTTCCCGCTCTATCAGCACTACCACCATTACCTGCTCCATGGGATCGCGGGCGGTTTGCTGATTGCGATCTTGCTGGCAGCGTTCGCGCAATGCCGCTGGCGCGTGCTGCTGCTGGCGCTCGCCGTGTTTCACCTGCACCTGCTTTGCGATTTCGTCGGTTCACGCGGACCATCGCCGGAAGACCTTTGGCCCATCTTCTACCTCGGCCCGTTCGACAAAGACCCGATGTGGATTTGGAAAGGGCAGTGGCGGCTCGATGGCTGGCAGAACCAGCTCATCTCCGTGGGCTTGTTCGCGTGGACGATGGTCCTTGCCGCGCGCACGGGCAGCTCCGTCGTAGGTGTGTTCAATCGCCGGTTCGATGCGCACTTCGTCCGCGTGCTGCGAGAATGGGCGGGAAGACTCAGGAAGCGCAGGCCGTCGCCCCCGCAAGCTTCGTAGCCGCCGACGCGAGTCGACGCCATTATTTGCCCGTGAAGCCCGGCATGCGGATGCGGTTGCCTCACCTTGTCGGATCGTCTTCCTCCGAAACAAATCGCACGGACTCGCGTTCTCGGCTACAGAGCGCAACCATCACTTCCCCTTTGCCCCGAAGCAATACACGCTGCCATCGTCCGAGCCGATGACGATCCGGCCATCCACCACTGCGGGCGAGCTCTCAATGGGCTGCCCAATCTCGTAGGACCAGAGCTCCTTGCCCTTGTCCAGCGACACGATATAAAGCCGGCCATCGTTCGAGCCCACCACCACTTTGTCCCCGCACACAACGGGCGAACTGTCCACCTTGCCTCGCGTGGCGAACGCCCACACCGGCTTGCCGTCCGCGCGATTCAGGCAATGCAGTTGTTTGTCCCGCCCGCCGAAGACCACCCGGGTTTCCGTCACCGCCGGCGAGGACATGTAGGGGAAATTCTTGTCCTTGAAGGTCCAGATATTCGTGCCGAGATCGAGGTCCACGCAAAGAAACCGGTTTTCGTAGTGGCCCAAGTAAGCCCGTCCGCCCGCCAGCGCCACCGAAGCCGCGATGTACGCCCCGGCCTCGATCTGTTTCAGTTCTTTGCCATCCGCGAGCGAGATCACGTGCAGCAAGGCGTCGCACCCCCCGAACACCGTGCGCCCGTCCGCCACCGCGGGCGAGCCGTTGATGTAATTGCCGCTTTCATAAACCCAGTTAGTTCGGCCCGTCGCGGCGTCTAGGCAATGCAGCTTGAAGTCGTAGCTCCCCACGAGCACCCAATTGGCGTCGCCCTTCGGGGACTTCACCCAATTCGGCGCGCCCAGAATCTTGTCGCCCGTTTCGTAGCGCCAAAGCTGTTTACCGCTGGCGGCATCCAGCGCGTACAGCGCGCCATCCACCGAGCCCACGAACACCCGGCCATCCAGCACGAGCGGCGAAGACTCGACCGAATCGCCCGTGCCACTCACCCAAACCGGCTTACCGGTCGTGAGGTCGAGCGCATAAACATTGGTGTCGTTCGAGCCAATGAACACGCGGTTGCTCACAATGGCCGCCGAGGATTTGATGGGGCCGCCCGTCTTGAAGCTCCAGAGCAGCGCGGGCTTCTCCGGCAGCGTGCCTTGGGCAATGCCGGTGAGCGCCGGGTGGCCGCGGAACATCGGCCAGTCCGCCGCCAACGCCGTTGCTGCGGCGGTGAATAGCAGCGCGGTCAGGATTCGTGTCGCAATCATGTGCTGTTGGACGTTCGTTTCAGTGAGTCTGCTTCAAGTTCAAGGCCGGAACGATTGATCCCTGAACCGGTTACTGGCTGGCGACCCGTTCCACGCGCAGGTCATCGTACCAAATGGGCGTTCCTGAGAACGGACTGCCGGCCACGGAGGCGCGGCCCACGATGGGTTTCTCGGTTTCATCCGCCACGATTGTCCACTCCTTCGGCTCGGCTTCACCGTCCGCCCAAACTTTGCCCTCAACCCGCCACGCGCCGTCTTTCGCCTGACGGAGCTGCAACTTGAAGTGCGTCCAAGTGCCGGACTTCCAATCGAACGCCACGCTGGCTTTCGCCTCCTGGTCTTTGAAGAGTTCCACCGCCTTCTTGCCGGGCGAGACTTGCAAGCGCCAGCCGCCCGCGCCGCCAAGACCGACGCCGAAGGTTGGGCTGCGCCGACCTTGCGCCGTGCCGTGAATGCGCGCGCTCACGGTCACGCCCACCGTTTCCGCCGGACCGAATTGCACCGCGAAAGAGTCCAGCGGTGAGCCGGGTAGTTCGAGCACCTTGTTCGTCCCGAGTGATTTGACGGCGAAATTGCCGTTCAGCACGAGGAAGTCCTCGGGTGCTTTGCCAGTTTCAATCGCTTCGAAGTTGTTTTCGTAAAGTGGCTTCGTCTGGCCAAAGGTGGTGATCGCCAGCAAACTCACGCAACTCAACAGAATTGTTCTTCCCAGTCTTCTCTTCATCCGTGTCAATCCGTGTGCATCCGGGGTTCAACTCATTCATTCCGCAACGCCGCCAGCAAATCGCCCCGCAGCGCCGCTCGCGTCGCCGCCCAGGTCCAGAGCGCGCCGTTCAACAACACCGCGGCGAGCGTCAGCCCAAGCGTCAGCCAAGGTAGTTGCGTCCCGGGCGAAAGCAACGCCGGCAGCACCGCCACCGCCGCCGCGACGACGCCCACTACCAGTCCGAGCCCGAGCAGCGCGCCGTTTTCGATCAGCAACAGGCGTTGCAGTGTCGGTTTGCGGAAGCCCACCGCCAGCAGCACGGCGAGTTCGCCGCGCCGTTCGAGCACGTTTCGCAGCACCACAATGCCGAGGCCCACGCTGCCGAGCAGCAAGCCCAGCCCACCCAGCACTTGGAACGTGCCGAGATAAGTATTTTGCACCGCATTGAACTGCGCGAGCCGCTGCGCCGCAGGCGTCAGCTCCAATCCCACGTCCTGCATCGCCCGCGACAGCGTGGCGGAGACTTCGACCACGCGGTTCGTCGGCGCGTCAATCAGGAATTGCCGGTAGCCACTCTCGTCGGGGAAACACTTCACGAACTCGGCTTCGTCTATCAGCAGTTGGCCTTGCAGGATCGAGTTGGCCACGGTGGCTACGATCCAGACCTTGAAGGGCCGGCCCTGCGCGTCGCGAAACTCGATCGTGTCCCCCAACTTCTTGCCGAGCGCCCACCGCACTGAATTCGCGTCGCCAATCGCGGGCACCAAGGGCGCGTCGCCATCACGGTTCCACGGCTCCGGCGGGCTTTTCAGCAATTGCCAGTTCAAGTTGCGCGGCGGTCCATGGATCATGCTGGCGATGGTAAACCGGCCCTCCAGCAACTCCGGTTTCACCCCGAGCAAGCGCGGCTTTTGCGCGCGATTCAAGTTCAGGCAACTGGCTTCGTCGCCTTCCCGCACGCGGAGCGGGACGAAGCTCACGCCCTGCAAGTCATCCTCCCGCAGCGCGAAGAAGTCGCGGCCCGATGCTGAATTCAAGTCCTGCACGACGGGCAGGGTGGTTTCGCCAATGAGCGCGAAGCCGCCGGTGCCGGAACTGCGTTGCGTGGCGTCGCGGTTCGCGTCCAACCGGAACACGCCGATGGACACGATGAGGAAACTGCCGCACGCGAGCATCGCCACGGTGGCCAGGCTGCGCTTCCGTCGCCGCGCGCAGCCGCGCAAACCGAGCGAAGCCAGCGAAACCTGCTGCCGGCGTCCCGCCAGCGGGTCAAACTCCAGTTGTGGCTTGGAAGTGGAGGAAGAAGAACGGTTCTGCGGACAGGATGTCCGCAGCACGCTGGCCAGCCACGCGCTCACGAAACCCAGTCCAGCAAACAGCACCAGCGCGCCCGCGCCGAAAAACGCGCCGGCGTTCGCCGTGTCGCCGTTGGTTAACATCCAGCCGACGATTGCCAGTGCGGCCAGAAGCGCGAGCCAACCCGTCGTAGCCGCGTTCGTGAGAACGCGGAACCTGTTTCGACCACCCTCCACGCTCTCACGAGCGCGGCTACCCTCTTCACCGACTTCCCCGACCAGCAGTTCCGCCGCCGGCCTGCGCACGAACTTGCGCAACGCCAGCCAGATGGTTGCCGCGCTGACAGCTACGCTGGCAAAAAGCCCGATGACCAGCGTCTGCGCTGTCGCGTGAAAGTTCAGCGCCGTCGCGCCGACGGCATCCCGCCACACGGTTGCCAATCCGTGCAACATCGCCTTCGCGTAAGCCAGCCCGCCGAGCGCACCGAGCACGCCGCCGAGGAACGCCAGCGCCACGCCTTCGCCCAGCAGGAGTTTGCGCACCTGTCCGGGGGTGAAGCCCAGCGCGAGCAGCGTGCCGATCTCCGGCGCGCGTTGCTCCAGGCCGAGTTGAAACAGCATCGCCATGAGCAGCAACGCCGCTGCGATGAGAAAGAAACTGAACCCGAGGAACAGCCCGCCGAAGTCTTGTGATTGTTCGGCCGCTTTGAGCGCCTGTTCACACACCGGCTCGAAACGCAGGCCGAGTTCCTCGGGTTTCAGATTGGCGAGAATTTTCTTCTCCAGCGCGGCGTGATAATTCTCCATCGTAGCAGCCGACGTGAGTCGGCTCTCATTTCCCTGCGTGGAAGATGGAGCGGACTCACGTCCGCTGCTACGGGATTCAGAAGGAGACGTTGGCAGCGGAAACCGGATGGCCGTCAGATTGCCAAACCGGTTCGCCCACATTTTCTGCCCGGCGGCGAGCGTGACAAAGGCTTTCGGCGTGCCGCGGTATTGCTTCCAGTAGTCTTCGTCCTTCTGCCGAATTTTGTAAGTCAGTGGAAAACCGGCGTCCCAGTCGCTTGTGCGCTCGGCCTTTTCGATGCCCGGGAAGTCTGGCATGAGCGTGCGATCCGCCCACGGCATTTCCATGGGCACGATGCCGCGCACGCGGAAGGAGTTCGTGCGCTCAATCAACCGCGCGCCGGATTCGGGGTCGAAGTAGCTGAACATGAGTTCATCGCCCGGCTTCACCTGCAAATCCTCCGCGAGCCACTGGCTGACGAGGATTTCGTCGTCGCGCAGGTCCGCCGGCGTCCATGGCGGCCCGGCGGCGGTGACCATGGAGTAGGGCGTGGCGTTCGTGCCGGAGGCGAGCAGGTTGACGAGGTAGGTAAAAATGGGGCGGCTGTCAGGAACACTGGAGAGCGAGCAAAGCGCCAAGGGTTGATCAAGAAACACGCGGCGCGTATGCATCTCGACATAATCCGGGCCGGCGCGTAATTCCACATTGGCATCAGCAAGTCGCCAGCGGCTTGCCAGTTCCGCATTTGGCCAATGTGACGTCGTGGTATCCTCCGTATGACCGATCAGGAAAAGATTCGCGCGTTCGGCAAGTTCGACAGCCCGCTGCAGTTCTTCCAGTTGCAGAAACGCAGTCAAGGGCGGCCCTTGCGCCCCCTGCAAACTGAACGTGCCCAGTTGCGAATCGGGGACCACGGCCAAAACGGGCAGCCGCAGCGTGACGGAAACACCTGATTTCAAGGCCAGCGAGGCGTCCCCCGACAGCGCTGCCGGCTTCTTTATCCGGAGCAAGACGTCCTGTCCCGGCTTCGCTTCGAGTTGGGCCGCCAGCGACCTGTTGATTGCCAATCCGCCCCGCAGCGCATTTGTGAACGCATGCCGCGTGCGAGCCAGTTTCCAAAACGACTCGTTCACGCCCAGAATCTGCACGTTGTTGGCGCGCGTCTGGCCCTCGCACGTCGCGACCCCGAACAATTGCAGCGCGGGAATGACGCCTCCAACAAATGCCTCGCTCAGATCACTCGCCAGTTTTTCCCGGGGGAAGCGGTCTCCGGTGGGCATGGCCCATTCGATCCGGCCCACACGCTCCAAGGCCCGTTCTCGTAAACTCCCGCGCACCGAATCGCCCACCACGAGCGCGCCGATGAGCGCCGCGCTGCCAATCGCCGCGCCGAGCGTCACGCCCAAATGCGCACGCCAATGGTAGCGGAGACTGCGCTTGATGAGCGTGCGGAAGGTCATGGCGAGCTAGAACGCTGCGAACGGGCCGAGCGCCCAAAGGAGTGCGAGGATCGCTCCAAAGGAGCCGCTTCAGGTTCGGGACGCAGGCTCCCGCGCCCCGAGTAAACGGGCGGGCAGAAACAGGATCGCACGCACCAGCGCGAAGGCCGCGCCGACCGTGATCCCCACCAGCCGCAGCGGCAGCGAGAGTAGCCACACCACCGGAAAAAGGACCAGGGCCAGCAATGCCACGGGCCAGCATAGCACGAGCAAGATGAACCATCCCACAAACAGAATCAGCGCTTTCACGCCGCTATCCTTCCATGTTTGGGCCGGACGTCAACTGCCGTTTGACGAGCCCAGCCGCCGCCGATAACGCCGACCCGTTGCCCGAGTTTGATTTCGCCTTCCCCGCCGCCTACAACCGCGCCCCGGTGATCGCCTGGAGCACGCCCGCCACGTCACCCTACGCGCTGGCCACCTCGGGCGAAATCACCCCCGCCGCCACCATCACCGATGCCGATGGCAACCTGGTGCGGGTGCAGCTCTACAGCATCGCCGCCGCAACGGGCGTGCAAACGAACCACCTGGACGCCACGTTCCCCGCCAGCAACGCCGTCACGCTGGACGCGCTCCGCGCCCTCAAGGGCTTGACCTGGCCGATTGACCTGGGGGCGCAGGAGGCGGACGACCAATCCTTTGACTTGGTCTGCGTCGCCACGGATGCCGAGGGCCGCACAACGACCAGCACCCGCCGCGTGATCCTGCCGGGCAGTTCCAGCCTGGGCCTTGGCGGCATCACCTTCACCGAGGACGGCTACTCGCCCGCGCCACGCCCGATCACGCTGGAGGCGACCGGGGTGAATGCGACGCAGATTCATTGGGCCGGCCGCGTCATCGGCTCGGTCGCCCCGTCCACTTACGTCACGGGCGGCACCACCGTCAATACCACCGTGCCCTACTCACTGCGCATCTGGGCGCGCGCCAGCGACGGCGTGAACCATAGCCCGTGGCAATATGTGGACGTGGTTCTTTGAGCCGCGCCACCCTATTTTCGCCGGCTCGCCGCCACCCTTTTCACAACATATTCCACCCTTTTCACGGCCCTCGCCGTGCTACCGGGATTCGCGTCAGGGTTTGAGGCCCGGCCTTACCGGCGTTTCTTCCCCTTCACCGCTTTGCGTTTGCGCGCCTCAATGCCGTCCAGTTTGTCCACCAGTTTCTGCATGGCTTCCTCCTGCTGCTCGATGGATTCGACCAGTTTGAACTGCGTGCGGCAGCGGTCCAGGTTGTGGCCCGGGCGGTGGATGCGGAAGTAAGTGTCGCCACTCAGGAAATCCGTCAGGAAGCGAATCCCGATCTCGAAGGTGATGAGCTTGCCGGAGAACGCCATCAACGCGCGTTCCTCTTTCGTCAGGAATTTGCCGGCCGTCGCCAGGTAGCCCTCGGCCAATTGCTCGAAGATCGGCATGTGCATCTTGATCTTCGTGAGGTCCTGTTCGTCCTCCAGCGTGGGGCTGGTCGTCGTGCGCACCATGTCGCCGAAATCGTAGAGCGCGCAGCCGGGCATCACGGTGTCGAGGTCCACCACGCACATCGCCTCGCCGGTGACGACGTCGAGCATGACGTTGTTGAACTTGGTGTCGTTGTGGGTAATGCGCTCGGGGATTTTACCCTTGGCCATCCCGTTGAGGATCACGTCCACCATCTTCTCGTGCTTGAGGGCGAACTCGATTTCCGGGCCGGCCAGTTGGGCGCGGTTGATGTGGTCTTTTTGAATGGCCTCCTGCAAGGCGGTAAAGCGCTTTCGCGTGTTGTGGAAATCCGGGATGGTTTCGTGAAGGCGGTCGCCGGGCAGGTCCACAAGCAGGTTCTGGAATTCCCCGAAGGCCGATCCCGCCTGGTAGGCCTGCGCCGGCGACTGGACGGCTTCCAGCGTGTGGACGCCCTCAATGAAGACGAACGTGCGCCAGTACTCGCCGGCCTTGTCCAGGTAGAACGAATCGCCTTTGCGCGTGGGGACGACGGTGAGGCAGCGACGGGTGATGTGCGGCAGGCGTTGTTCCTCCAGTTTGCGGCGGAGATGTGCGCTGACGCGAGCCAGGTTGCGCATCACGGCGGGCGGATGCTTGAAGACGTTCTTGTTGATCTTCTGGTGGATGTAGCGCACGCGCATGCCGCCCTGGTCGTAGGTGGCGGAATAGGTTTCGTTGATATGGCCGATCTTGCAGGTTTCGGCGTGGAGGATTTCACCGTAAATCTGAAACTGCTTCGAGATTTCCTGCAACTGTTGTTCCTGATAGATGGGCATAGGTCGTGTAGTTGTTGGTCGCATGGTGCAACGGGAGGCGGAGGCTGGCAATGGCAAAGCGAGCGGGCGCGAGTGTCTCACCGCCTTTCGGCCGGGTTCGCCGCTTGGAGGCGGTTGGACGGCAGCCACTGGCACGCTTCGGGCTTGGTCACTGGCCTTACCAATGAAGATATGCAGATGGTTTGAGTGGGGGTGGTTCGAGTGGCTTGATTTCGCACGCGGGACTGTCCTGCCTTTGGGCATTGGGCGGCTGTGTTGGTTCGGTTTGTTTGCCGGTTGCTGGATTTGCACAGCTTTCCAATTGCATGCGAATGTCTATGCCACCAACGTCCGGATCAACGGCAGCGCCGCCGGGGTCACGCTTTACTATCCCTGCTTCACCGTCGAGATCAGTTACCTGCTCAATGAATCCGCCAGCGCCGGAGTGACCATTGACTTTCTGGATGGCGACACCGTCCGCCACTCGATCTTCCTTCCCGGCGGCAGTCCCGAGACGGAGCGGGGGGAGCACCGGATCTCGTGGAACGGGAAGAACGCGCAAGGTGAAAACGTGCCGTTCGTGCCCTACACCGTTCGCCTCACGGCGGCGTCGCGGGGCCATGACACTTGGACGCAGATCAGCGACGACTCCAATCCCGGCAACTCCGCGTGGGAACCCACTAGCATTGCCGTCAACCGGAACACGAACAGTCCGCACTACGGTCGGATCTTTCTGGCCAACGCCAGCCTCGGCCCCAGTCCTGATTTCAATCTCAGCGACCAAGTGGGGATTCTGATGCTTAATGCCGACGGTAGCCGTCCCTCGGAGGCCACCAATACCACCGGGGGCTGGAACTGGGCAGGCGAGGGCCGCAGCCCGGGGAAGCTGGAGGTTTCGGAAGACGACTTCCTCTACGTCAACGATCCAGCCCGGAAGGTGGTGCTCCGCTTCGATCAGGGGCTGTCCTCCGCGTCCCGCTGCGTCGTCCTGCGCGAGGACCACCTGCCCGAAGACGCCAATTTCGACGGGCTCGCGATCACCGGCCGGGGCGCGAACGCCTGCCTTTGGATGGCGGATCGGAATCCCGCCGGCAGTCTGGGAATCCGGCGTTGGCAGTTGCTGGGCGATGGCACGGTGGCCGAAGGCGATCTTGGGGCAACCGTCGTCCAAGCCGGCGGCGATTCCGACCTGACCATTGCCCCGTGTGACGTGGCGTTGGACGCAAGCAATCGCATCTACACGATCCAGTATCGCGACGCGGTCCTGGACTCCGCGCCGCGCCTGCTCAGTTTCCCCCCTTATCCGCACGCCGCGCCCGCGCTGACCAATGCGGTTTGGCAACGCTTCAGCAGCGTCACCACCCCGATGCGCGGCGCCGCCGGGGTGGCGGTGGATCCAACGGGACGCTTTGTGGCGGTGGCGTTTGCCGGCGCCACCAACAACGGTTCGCGGACGGGAGGTCGCACGATCCTCTTTGAGGCAACCACCGGCGACACCGTTGTCTCCTTCGTCACCGGCGTTCCCGGCGAGGAAAGCCACGACCATTTGGACGTCGCTTGGGACAACGCGGGCAACCTCTACACGGTGGATCACGAGGAAGGTGTCTGGCGCGTTTATTCGCCACCCGGCAGCAATGCCGCCGTCACGCATGCCGTGGGGCAATTGCGGCTGGCCACGCCGCCGCTGGCCCCCATCTTGGAGACGGTGGGATTCGCCAACGGCTATTTCCAGTTCAACCTCACGGGCCGCACAAACCTCGACTACATCATCCAAGCGTCCACCAACCTGTTGCACTGGTCGCCCGTCGCCACGAACTCCGATGTGTGCGCCACCCGCCTGATCTCGATTGCGCCTCAGGGGCCGCGCAACTTCTATCGCGCGACCCCCTCGGTCATCATCCCGTAGCGAGGCGAGGACTCGGACTAGGACACGCAGCCGGCAGATACGAATCTCACGAATTCACACGAAGGGAAGACGGCTCGTGTCAATTCGGGGAATTCGTGTCTTGACCGATGGCCACAGGAATTTGGTCAGTTTACAACACGTGTTCGGATTCAAGGGCTCTTGCCAACAGCGAACCCGCGTGGAACGGGCGTCCAAGCCTTGGCATTACCCTCGTCTGTTGGTCCTCGCCTCATTCGCCTCGTTTGTTTCTCCGCTCGCATCTGAACCGCGCCAGCGTTACGCTCGACGCCATGAAACCGAGTGTCTGCTGGCTGCGATGGTTCGTGGCTTGGGCAGTGTTGGCTTTTGTCTCGGGGGGATGCGTCACGCCGCTCACGCTGGAGCAGCAATCCGACTGGAACTGGAAGCAATACAATCCCGATTATCGGACGCCGTACCCGACCGATCCGGGCTGGGGCTCACGCTAGACCCGTTGTCCGTTCCCACGTTCACGGTTTCGACTTTTTCTAGCAGTCTGACTGGTTTGATGAAGTAATTCCTGGGCTGGCATTTATTGGCGACCCCGAACCCTGCTGCTACAGCAGTGACGCGGTGACTTTCCAGATCCGTTGGCGCCTTGCCAACCGCCCCCATCGGCGCCATCTTCCCCGCCGATTCACGGTTTGACGATTCAACGATTCAACCTCTCTTGACGAACATGGGTTTG
Source organism: uncultured Verrucomicrobiota bacterium (assembly GCA_964548925.1). Lineage (GTDB taxonomy): Bacteria > Verrucomicrobiota > Verrucomicrobiia > Limisphaerales > MWDV01 > MWDV01. The sequence continues at coordinate 35,202 of CAZJTM010000012.1, forward strand.
CTCGACGGAAAACTTGGCATTGTGTTTGGCGTGGCGAACAAGCGATCCATCGCTTGGGCCATCGCCCAAGCGTGGGCGCGTGAAGGCGCGCGGCTCGCCTTTACCTACCAGGGGCAGCGCGTGAAGGAAAACGTGGAGGAACTCGCCGCCACTTTCGGAGACGACACGCTGATCTTGCCGTGTGACGTGACCAAGGACGAGGAGATCGCCCAGGTCTTCCAAACCGTTGGCGCCAAGTTCGGCAAGTTGCATCTGTTGCTGCATTCCGTGGCCTTCGCGCCCAAGGACGCGTTGGAAGGCCAGTTCCTTGACACCAGCCGCGAGGCCTACCGCATCGCGCACGATGTCAGCGCCTACTCGCTGGTGGCGCTGTCGCGCGTCGCCGCGCCGCTCATGACCGAGGGCGGCAGCATCATCGCGATGAGCTATTACGGCGCGGAGAAGGTCGTGCCGCATTACAACGTCATGGGCGTGGCCAAGGCGTCGCTCGAAGCCAGCACGCGCTACCTCGCGTACGATCTCGGTCCGCGGAAGATTCGCGTCAACTGCATCAGCGCCGGCCCGGTGAACACGCTGGCCGCGCGCGGCATCAGCGGCTTTGGCGAGATGCTGCGGCACTACGAGCAACACGCGCCGCTCAAACGCAATGTGACTTCCGAAGAGTTGGGCGCCACCGGCCTCTTCCTCGCCAGCGACGGCGCCGCCGCCATCACCGGCCAGGTGATTTACGTGGACGCGGGCTATCAAATCATGGGGATGTGACTCCGTTCTACAGGCGGGGCGGCCAGCCTTCAAACCCTGCGCGAACTGAGCGGGCGGGTGGAGATTGATTGGCGCGTGCGGGCCACGAAGGCGAGGCTGTTCCCGGCCCGGCCGCTGATTCCTTCACGCCCACAGCGCCGGGTTTACGTCGGGAAACACGTTGTCCGTCTGCTCCAATTGCTTCAGCCACGGTTCGTCCAAGCGGCTGGCGGCAAGCTGTTCACACAGGGTCGTGAACCGCAGCAGATGATCCTTGATCCGCTGGCGCGCATAGCCGGGGCTTGTGCCGGTGCGCAGGATGAAAGGCCAGTCGCTGGCCTGCGCGAGCAGGAGTTCGCGGGCCGCCTGTTGCAACGCGCGCCGCTCCACCCCCACCGACCGCCCGTGGCTGTGGGCCAGCGCGCTCATCCGCTCCTGAGCCACGCGCAGGTGCGGGTAGATCCACGCGTTGCTCTCGTTCAGCCAGACGCGCCAGTAACCTTCCTCGCCCCAGCTTGAGGCGGCCGGTGCGGCGACTTGGTTGGTTGGCCAGCGTTCGAGGTATTCCTGCGGCGTGATCAAACCGACGATCTTCTGCTCGTGAAGCAGCTTGCGCACGAGGGCGTCAATGAATTCCGGCCCTTCATACCACCAATGGCCGAACAACTCCGCGTCGTAGGGCGCGACCAGCAACGGCGGACGATCCATGAGCCCGGCCAGCTTGCGCACCTGTTCCACGCGCGCGCCGAGGAAATGCCCCGCGTGCTCTCCGGCCATGCGCAACGCCACTTCGCGATCATACACCGCCTTGTCCGACGTGTGGCCCGTGATCCGGTGATACTTGAGGCCCGTGAACCCGCGCACGTCCGGCGACGGCAAGTACGGACGGACATAGTCAAGATCGAGATCAAAACCGATGTCGCGGTAGAAATCGCGGTAGTTCACGTCGCCGGGATAGCCCTCGTGTTTGCTCCAGACCTGCTTCGAGGATTCCGGATCGCGTGCGAACGCGGCGACCCCATTCGGCGTGAAGACGGGGGCGAACACGCCATAGCGTGGGGTCGGCTGGGCGTGCAGCAGCCCGTGGGAATCAAGGATGAACCAGCGGAGGTTGGCTTCCTGGAGCACGGTCTCCACGCCTTCGCAGTAGGCGCATTCCGGCAGCCAGATGCCGCGCGGATCGCGTCCGAAGCAACGCCGGTGGAACGCCTGCGCGGTGAGAATCTGCGCTCGCACCGACGGCGGGTGATTCAGCAGCGGCAACAGCGCATGCGTGGCGGCGCAGGTGATGATCTCCAGCAGGCCGGCATCCTGGGATTTGCGGAACGCCTCCACCAGGTTGCGCCCGCAAGCAGCGTACGCGTCGCGCGCCGCGATGAACCGGCGATGGTAAAGCTCCGCCACCGCATGCACCGGCTTGTCCAGCAACGTCCGGTGCAGCTCCTTGCCGGCGAGTTCGACGAGGCCGTCCAGATGCCGCGCGTAACGTCGCTGGAGCAACGGGTCGAGCAGCATGGCGCAGAGCGTGGGCGAGAGCGACAGCGTGAGCCGCGCCGGCAAACCATCGCGCTGCCAGCCTTCCAGCACCTGGAGCAACGGAATGTAGGTTTCGGTGATCGCCTCGAACAACCAGCTTTCCTCCAGGAACTGCTCGTGTTCCGGATGCCGGACGAAGGGCAGGTGCGCGTGGAGGATGAGGGAGAGATAGCCGTGCACAGTGATTCAGTGGACGTGAGGGATGAACGGGATGTGGGACGCCATTTCAGTAAAAGAGATTTGCGCCAAAATCTGGCATCCTGCCCGCCTTCACATCCTCAGACCAGCGTGTCAGCTTCTCGCTTCCCATCGTCCAAAACTTTCGGCAAAGCTCGAAATACTCCAGCACCGCGTCTCGCTCTCCGTGTTGGACCAAGTCCCTTGCCAAGCTCATGTTGGGACCAAAGCTCCGCAGGACCGGCGAACCTGTGCTCTTGCCCGCCTCCAACAAATACTGCCTCGCCTCATCCAGCTTGCCCTCCTTTGCGGCGATGCGACCGAGAACCAAGTTTGCGTCGTAAACCGCACTCCCATCGCGCCAAGGCTCGGCTTCGAACCTTTCATCCAGTGACAACAACTCGGTCGCGTAATTGCGAGCATCCTGGATTCTGCCGAAAACGAAATCCGACTTGGCGGCGCTCCCCAAGGCGCGGTAGCGTTCAAATTCTGTTTTGGCATTGGCCAATCTCTCCATCGCGCGAACGAAATTGTTCGAGGCGTTCTGTTGTAACAATGGAGGATATGACCACACCTCTGCCTGCCATCCGGCATCCTGACTTGTGGCTGTCTCGGGCTGCCTCATCGCCAGAGTCGGCTCCCCCGCCCGGGCGGCGCGTTGATTGAGGTGGTCGAGGTGATGGCTTGGCGGCTTGGGAGTGGCCGCCTCCATGCTCGCCGCGTCGCGCGGCTCATCACCAGTGCCCATCAGATCCGAACCGTCGCTGGACTGCTCCGCAGGCAAATCGAGCCGCGCAACTTCGGTCAAGCCCTCTGTGCTGGTTTGTGGTGGTGGTTCATCGGTGTCGCGCGGCGAAGACTGATGCAGACTGGACGGAACCAGAAGCAGCGTCACGACGGCAAGACCGCACAACGAGGCGAACCCCCAAAGAAGTCGCTTGTTCATGAGCAATGTTCTTCCCTGTCGCGTGCGCACGGTAGCGCCCAAGAGGTATTCAGCCAGACATGCGTCTGGTTTTGCACAAGTCCGATTTGCCAAGCTCGGTGGCACATGGGCGAATTGAAGGCTGTCAATGCCAGCGCGGCAAGTTCTTTGTTCCGGTTCACGCAGAATCGCGCGCCACTCCGCCCTGTCACGAAATGCTGGGCCTCGGAGCGGTCAGACGTGAATCGCTCCGGGTGAAACCCGGAGGACTACACGCGGTGAGATCCCCGACCCTGCAAGGGTCGAACCGGATCAGCACGCGGTTTGTCTGGCGCTTTCGGGGCCGACGGAATTCTTGCTGCCGTTCCGTGGGTTTCGCCCACGGCTATTCACGTCTCATCCCTCCGGGATGAAGCCGGCAGCGTGCAAATGCGCTCGTTCATCTGGACTGACGCGACCGCGCAAAGACACTCCTTTCGGGATGACGGTCCGCTGGGATTCCCGCAGGGAAGGACCGGCCTGTCACTCATCAAAATCCCGCGTCAGCCGGCGGGCCAGCGCGCCGCTGCCGAAGAGCAGGATCAACCCCGCCAAGCACAACAAGCCAGACAACACACAGCGTCCCACGCTCAGTTCCCCCTGGCCGACCCGGTCGCGGGCGAACTCCAGCAAGCCGTTCAGCCCGCCCAGCGCGATCAGGGCCAGCGCCACGAGCCGCAGCACCATGGCCACACCTTTGGCATAGGGGTTCATCCGCCCTGTCCACCCGGCTTGAACGCCGCCTGCACCTCGGGCTTCGCGAGCAAAACAATCGTGAAGACGCCCAGCACCGTCCCGAGCGGCACGAAGAGGCACGCCATCGCCGCCATCACCATGCAGAACAGGTGACGCCGCCGTTGCATCAGGCAGCGGCCGGCAAAGGCCAGCAGCCCCGCCGCCGTCCAGCCCACGACGATGGCCAAACCGCCAGCCACCACCAAGATCAAGCCGAGAAACGCCGGCGGCGGCGGACCGTGCCCGCCGGGAAAGCTGCGCGGCGCGAACAGCAAGACCAGTCCAAGCGCCACGTGGATGAACGGGATGCAGGCGATCAGTGCCACCATGCCCGCAAAGACATAGTGGAAGATCGCCACCAAGCGCAGATGTTCTTGTTGCTGCGGGGTCATACGATTTGCGGCGAAGGCCCGCGAATGACGAGAACGGACGAGAATGCTCGATGAGTCTTCCCGCAAGGCCCATCTGAAATCCCGTAGCAGCGGACGTGAGTCCGCTCCATTCTCCTGGGAATCAGAGCGGACTCACGTCCGCTGCTACAGCTACGGAAATGGCGACGGCAACTGCTCATTTGTGTGCTTCGCGTGATTCGCGGGCTGACTAAACGTTCTCAGGCGGCGGCGGCTGCAGGGCCGAATCCTGCGACGCTTCACCCACCGCACCGCAGCACGTCGTCTCGCGCGTGAAACGCAAGTCCGCCGTGCGCCCTTCCGTGTTCTCTGCGCTGACTGCCACCACCGGCACTGTGTAGCTGCCATCCGGCAACGCAAACCGGCAACGGAACGAGCCGTCCGGCTGCAACTCCACCGGCTGCCCGCCGATCGTCACCGTGGCATCCGGTTCGGTCGCGCCGTAGAGAATCAACTCCGCGTTGACATTGAACCAAAACGTCTTCTCTCCAGCCGCCCTTCCCCCGAAGGGACTGGAGGGGCTGCCCACCGCGTCGGCGGGCAACACGGGCCACTCCGGCGATGGCGATTGCTCGCCGCGCACGAGTTCGCCGATCTCCACCGAGCCGGCCCCAACCCGCTCCGCGCCGGGCAGATTGACCAGTTGGGCCAAGGCGGCTTCCTGTTCCGGCGTCAACGGGGCCGGAGGCGGTGCCGGGATCAAGGGAAACTCGCGATGTCCCTTGGCGCGCAGAGCCTCCACCGCCCGCGCCAGCGGCATTTGGGTGAAGCCCGCTTTGCGCGTCAGCGCCAGCAAACGCGGCAAAGGCACGTCTGCGGGAATCGTGGCAAACTCAATTTGCCGGTCCCGCGAGGGCGCACCCACCGGCGTCCGCGCCGGCTCACTCGCCGCCACCCGTTTCCACACCTCGCCTGCCTGGTAATAGCCCAGTTCCGCCGCGAATGTCTCCCCGCCGCGTCCCACGTGGACAAACCAATACCGCGATTCGGGATGGACGTGGACTTCCGCGAGCGGCTCGCCCGAAACCGCCTCCGAATAAACGCGCAACACCAAGTGGCCATCCGACGACTGCGTATTGCAGACGCGTTGCTGCTCGCGGGTCAAATCCCAATGCGCGTAGAGCCACTCGGGATCACGCGCGGTGAGGAACAGCCGCTTCGTGCCGTAGCCCTCCGGCAGTTGAGGTTCAACGCGGGGCGCCGCCGCGACCGACGGATTCGCGCTCAGCGCGAATCGTTCGCCCGGGCCTTCGAGCAGCACCGGCGGCGGATGATCGCCAGCCAACAAAATGGGAGGAATCTTGAGGTTCGTCTCTTGCGGAACGGAGGGCCGCGCGACGCCGGTCAGGGGGGAAGGTTCAGTCTTCAAAGGGGTTCGCGAGCGGGTCCGGCGTGGAGGCTTCGGCGGAGTCGAATCCGTCGTTGCAACAGGTGCGGACGCAGTCGCCATTGGCGGAGTTGGCCGACTGCGCGTAACGCGGGGCTTGCGAGTGGGAGCGGTTTTCGATGCGGCCAAGCCGCCACGCCGTCGCCGGGGGGCGGGGACAGAAGACTCGACATTGTGCAATGCGCCGTCGGGAGTGGGTTCCGCAGACCGCAAGGCAATCTTGCGCCGGACGCGGGGCTTTGGAGGCAAGGCGGCTTTCGCGGATTTGGCACGGACAGGTTTCTTGCCTGGCGATTGAAAACCCCGCCTCGGAGTCCTGGCTTCAGCCGGCGGAACCGTGCCATTCGTCCGGGCCGTGCCGGCCAGCGCACGCTTTGCCGTGGGCGCTGGACGCGCTTGCCGCTGTGTCCGCTCGGGCATGACGACGTCCCTGGTGGCGGATTCAACGGCGACCGAACGGCGTTTCGCCGCTTTTCGCCGGGCGGAGATTTGGCGTGTTGCGACAACGCGTCGGGCGGGTCTGGCGGCGATGCGCCGCGTTCCTTTCTGCGCCCGAGTCTTGGCTTTCGTGCCCATGTTGACCTTCCGCGAATGCTGACGGCGACCAAACTACGCCGGACGCTGGAGTGCCGCAACGGCATTCTCATCCCCGGATTGCAAGATTGGGTGCTCGGCGACGGCGAGCAGGATCGGGCGGTGGCAGTTGGCGGCTTCCCGGCTTGGCTGGCGTGGCTGTTTGTGCCTCTGGTGTCTCTGATCGGATGCAGGAAACTGACCGTGATGATCCAATGGGGTTACTCCAACTTCACCCAAAAGCGCGGTGGGCGAATCATCATCCGCGATCCGGAATTGGCATCGGAGCAGACCGGCTTCCGAGGATTTCATGCAGACGTTCCTGGCGGTAGCAGAAGATGCACTCCACGTCTCGCCGCACGAAGAGCCAATTCACGAGTGCGCCGCCGATTAGCCGGTAACGGACATGGTCGGTGCAAAGCGTGCCGCCGTCGCGTTCCTCGAACGTGTGCGTGTGATGCCAAAGCGTGTCCGGTCCGCGCAATTGCACGTCCACAAAACGATAGGGGGGCTCCCAAGCCGCCATTTCGGTGCGCCACCGCAATGGGATGCCATGCACACGAAGGCGATAGTCAATCAGTGTCCCCACGCGCATTTCTATGCGAGCAGGAGTGAGAACCTCAAAGCGCAACCACGGTGGCGTGATGGCTGCAAGGTTTCTCGCCTCCACGAAGAAGGGAAACACTTCGCCGAGTGAACGCGGCAGCCAGAGTTCAGATCGCAGGGCACATTCCTTCACATTTGGAGATTGAGATCACATTTTGAGATCACATTTTGGCCTTGATTCCACAAGCCTGCGCCGCGCACCAACCGCGCGCCGCTTCAAACACGGTAAACAACCCTGCCAACGCCAGGACGATGGCAAGCCATGTTGAGTGCTGGCAGGCGAACCCGCTGCCCGTCAGCAGCTCTGCCCCCATTACGCCCCGCGCCAGCCGGCTCTTGTTGTCAATGTTCCGAGCGAAGAACATTTTCACGGATTGACCTTTCTCGGTGTCATTCGCAGTTGGTCCAAGGTTGTAATGACTTTGGCTAGGTCCTCTACCAAGACAGCGCCGAGAGATTCCAACAGCGAACGGTAAGCCGACATGCCGCGTCCTCCAGCCAGTAGGCTCACATCGGATGGCAGCAACTCACGCAGCGTTTGCAATTCACCAGGCAAATCGGGGTCGTCGGTTGGATACACCAAGCTCAAAGCCACCGCCCGCGCCTTTTTCTGCCGTGCCGCCCCTGCAATTTCAGCCGCCGGCAGGCTTGCTCCGAGGTATGTGACTTGCCAGCCGAGATTGGACGACAGTGCGCTCACAAGGAGCGCCCCAAGTTCGTGCAATTGGCCGGCGGGCGTGGCGACGATCAAAACCGGCCCGTTCCGGCCGCCACCGAAGGGTGCGCTCATATTCGCTAGAAATCCACGCATGATGCTAGTGGCAAAATGCTCGTGAGCTGCCGTTAATTCTCCATCTCGCCACAATTCACCGAGTTGTTGCGCAAGTGGTGCCAGCAGTCGTTGCAGAACACCTTGCGCCCCCAAGCTGGTACTCGCCCGCTTTAATGTGCTTTCAAAGGCACGGGAATCCAGAGAGCGAATTGTAGCAAGGCATTCCTCCAATAATGGGCTGACTCCTGAAGCTCTTGCCAGAGGTTGAGCCGCGTGTCCATTGATGCTGGGTAATGTTTGAGCTAAAGCCCGCAGTTCACTAAGTGGCAAACGGGCCACCCGCCCGATGCTGTGCCCGGCCTGAGTTAGGTCCCGCAAGAGGCTCAATCGCTCAATGTCCGCCTGCGAAAAAAGGCGGCGTTTGGTCGGACTGCGAGCCGGCTCTATCGCGCGGTAACGTTGCTCCCAAATGCGAATCACGTAAGGGCTCAAACCGGTGAGCCTGGCAGCCAACTGGATCGGAAACTCTGTACTTTCCATAAATTACACAAAATTTTTACAGTTCTCTATTCCACGCAAGTAAAAAGTGACTCAATTCCTAGAATTTTGGCATAAAACGCCAATCAAAATGAAATTCAAAACCTCCACAAAAAATATTTTGACACTACACAATATCTACACAACATTGCCACACGTTCAGCAAATGATGGTCAGTTGCTGAACCGAAAAACGACACAACAACAACAAACAAAAACAGAGAACTAAACATGAAAGCCAAGAACATCATTACCACGGCAGCTTTGATTGCCGCCGTCACATTTGCTCCAAGTCTCTTTGCCAGCAGTTGCAGTGCCAGCAAGGAAACCGCAAGCCAGTCTTGCTCCGGCAAGGACATAGTTGCCCTGGCTTCCGGGGCTGAGAACTTCAAGACGCTGGTTGCTGCCGTCAAGGCCGCCGGCTTGGTTGAGACGCTCCAAGGCGAAGGCCCCTTTACCGTGTTTGCTCCCACCGATGAGGCATTTGCCAAGTTGCCTGCCGGCACGGTGGAAGACCTCTTGAAGCCTGAGAACCGCGACAAACTGGCTGCAATACTCAAGTATCACGTCGTACCGGGCAAGGTTATGGCCGCAGACGTAAAGACCATGCAAGCCAAGACCGCCCAAGGTCAGAGTATCAACCTGAAGGTATCCGACGCGGGCGTCATGGTGGACAACGCCAAGGTGGTGAAGACGGACCTGATCGCGCAGAACGGCGTCATTCACGTGATTGACAGCGTGATTCTGCCGAAGTCCTGATGACGGGAACAGAGAGGCGGAGTGGCAAATGCTCCGCCTCTCTGCCGTTTCGAATTGTTCCTGAACAAAGTAGTTCCATGCAACCCCTCAGCATAACCAGAACCAACCGGACCACTCGCCCAATGGCTTGTTGTTTCGGAAAGCCTACCGAGTTCGTGGTGGCCATTAACACGCGTGGAAATACGCATGGACGGATTCGGGAACGACGGGTTAACCCTTGTCTCGTGAATGGGAAAGCGCCGACCCGCAAGATCTCACGAAGAGATACACAAAAAATCAGACTGCCATGACGAAGATTTCGATCCTCTATTTTTCCGGCAGCGGCCACACCGCCAAGATGGCGGACGCGGTGGCCAAAGGTGCGCGCACGGTGGCAAACACAGAGGTCCGCTCCCACAGCATTCGTGCCGAGGAGATTGACCAAGGCCGGTTCAAGAATGAAGCATTGCTTGTTGAACTCGATGCCGCTGATGCTCTGATCTTCGGCTCGCCGACCTACATGGGCGGGCCCGCGGCACAGTTCAAAGCTTTCGCCGACGCCACTGCCGAACGCTGGTTCAAGTCCGCTTGGAAGAACAAACTTGCGGCGGGGTTTACGGTTTCGGGCGGGCCCAGCGGTGACAAGCTCAGCACCCTGCATTACTTCTTCACCCTGGCCATGCAGCACGGCATGATTTGGGTGGGCTTGGCCGAATCTCCCTACAACGACCGCGGCATCAATCGCCTCAGCAGCTACAGCGGAGCGATGGCACAAGCGGGCACAGAGTCGCCTGAGATCGCCCCAAATGAGGCTGACAAGCTTACTGGAGAAGCATTGGGACGGCGCGTAGCGGAAGCCGCGGCACGTTGGAAACGCGGGTTGGGCCAAACCGGCCTTTGATCCACGACAATTTCTCTCATGCAACTCAATTTCGACTGGTTGATCGTCTTGGAAAATCTGCGGCGCGGCATCATGGTCACGGACGTGAACCTTGATCCGCCCCACGGCCCGCGGATCATTTACGTCAACCGCGCCTGGCTCAAAATGACCGGCTACAGCCGCCACGAGGTGGAGGGCAAGACACCCCGGCTTTTGCAGGGGAAACTCACGGATCGCGCCGTGCTCCGCCTGTTGAAGCAGAAGCTGCTCAACCGCGAGTTGTTTCACGGGCAGACTTGGAACTACCGAAAGTCCGGCGAACCCTTTCTCATGAACTGGTATTGCTATGCCATTTACGGCGAGCGTGGCAAACCCATCTATTATGTGGCCGAACAGGAGGACGTCACCGAAATTGAGAAACTGCGGATGCAGCAACGCCTGCTGATCAACCCCCAGGACCCCGAGGCTGCTGAATTCATGACCATCCTCGAGAACGGGAAGCCCAAACGGGAAGCCGTCTGATCGCACGAGCCGCCCGGAACCCAGCAGCGTTTGTGAAACCACGAATTTTGGTCACTGGCGCCACCGGCTACATCGGCGGCAGACTCGTTCCCCGGCTCTTGGACGCGGGCTGGCAGGTGCGTTGCCTTGTGCGGGATGCTGCCCGATTGAGCGGGCGACCGTGGCACCGGCAGGTGGAAACCGCCACCGGCGATTGCCTTCAAGCCGGCACCCTTCCCAACGCCATGTCAGGAGTGAGCGTAGCCTACTACCTCGTTCACAGCATGTCGGGCGGACACGACTTTGAGCATCGCGACCTGGAAGCGGCCCGCAATTTCAGCCGCGCCGCAAAGCAAGCCGGCGTTCAACGCATTATCTACGTGGGAGGATTGGGCGATCCGGCCAGCGACCTTTCACAACATTTGCGTTCCCGCCAACAGACGGGCGATGCCTTGCGGGAGTCCGGTGTGCCTGTGACGGAATTTCGCGCCGCTGTGATTGTTGGTTCGGGCAGCTTGTCGTTTGAGATTATTCGCTACCTGACCGAACGGTTGCCCGTCATGATTTGCCCGCGCTGGCTTTACACACGCGCCCAACCCATCGCTATCCGCAACGTGCTTGAATACCTCGCCGCCGTTCTTGAAACCCCGGAGGGCATTAGGCGCATCATTGAAATTGGAGGCGCAGACGTGCTGACGTACGGTGACATGCTGCGCGGTTACGCCCGGGCGCGCGGCCTGCGGCGGTGGCTTGTGCCCGTGCCGGTGCTGACGCCGCGTCTTTCCTCATACTGGGTTCATCTTGTCACTCCCGTGCCGGCGGCGATCGCGCAACCGCTGATTCAAGGGCTGCGCAACGACGTGGTGGTGCGCGACGACTTGGCACGGCGTCTCTTCCCAAACATCAAGCCATTGAACTATGACACGGCCGTCCGTCTCGCGCTGGCAAACTTGGAGCGCGGTCACGTTGAAACCGCGTGGTGCGATGCCATCGCCAGCAGCCAGGGCGATCTTGTGCCAGTCCAACTGGCCACTCAGGAGGGGATGATTCTGGAGCGGCGGCAGCGTCCGGTTGCCGCACCAGCAACAACTGTGTTCCAGAGCTTCTCACGCCTCGGAGGCAAGACGGGTTGGCTTTACATGGACTGGGCTTGGCAAATCCGCGGCGCCGTTGACCGGTTACTCGGTGGTGTGGGACTCCGACGAGGCCGGCGCGATCCCCGCGAAGTCCGCGTGGGCGACGCCGTGGATTTCTGGCGCGTGGAAGCCGTGGAGCCGGACCGTGCGTTGCGACTTCGCGCCGAAATGAAAGTGCCGGGGAGAGCCTGGCTGGAATTTCGGGTCGAGCCGCGGGGGGCCAACAGTTCCGCGCTTTCGCAGACCGCCTTCTTTGCCCCTCGGGGGCTGACCGGCCTTCTCTACTGGTATGTCCTTTACCCCGTTCACAGTTTCATATTTAGCGGACTGGCCGAGCGTATCGCGCAACAAGCAGAGCGAGGCGTGACGAATTCGGAACGCTTCAATTAGCGGTTTGATTGTCCGGTTGCATGCCCCTTCGCCGCGGATAAAATCGGCCCGATGAAATTCTTTGCTCCCAACATCGGCCGCGCGGGTCGCATTCTTCGCGCGGCGGTTGGCCTTGGCTGCATCGTGACAGGGCTGATGCTCAGCGACCATTCCCCCTGGCTTCGTTTGGGCCTGGCAGGCGTCGGTCTCTTTGCGTCGTTTGAGGCTGCCCGCGGCTGGTGTCTCGCCAGAGCCTGCGGGATCAGGACTAAACTTTGACTCGCCCCAGCAGCCGCCGAAGTCGCGCGCGGTTGTACCGCTGGGCCAGGATGCACGGCAGATTGGCCGCCAGCGCGTAGGCTGCGATGATGAGATCGCCCCACCATGGATTCCACAGGAAGAAAACCGGCGCGCAGGCGATGGCGGCCCAGTGGCAGAGTTCGCCCCGCCACGTCTCCCGGATGAAGCGTTGCAGGTAGTCGCGCTGCGTTCCAGCCAATGTCCCCTTCGCGAAGCCGCCCCCAAACCACCGCGCCGCGTCGGGCAAACGGTCCTTCCACGCCTTGATGCCACACACGTGCTCGTAGAAACGGCCCCCGCGTTCCCAGCCAAAGGCTTGGCCCGGATTGAACCACGCCACCGGCATCTTCGTGAACACCCAAGCGAACCCAAGTTGAATCGCCAGCCAGCCGCCAACGTTCAGCACGACAATCCACGCGATGGGCAGCTCAATCAGCACGGATGGCCCGTCCTTTCCAAGTCACCTGTTTGCCGGAGCGCATCGCCGAACGAGCAAACACGGCAAAGAAAAACATCAGCGGCACGGGATACAGCAGCGCGGTGAACCAACTGAACGCACCGATTTGCCGCGCAAACCAACCCACCTGCGCCGCGCAGAGCAGATACGTTGTACCCCAAGCCAACCCATCGCCGGTCACCAGCCAGCCGATGGGCGCGAGCATCAGCCCGATCATCCAGGCCACGACCAGCCACAGCACGTGCGGTGGCGTCTGGCCCGCTCCGGCGGCAAAACCTTTCGTCCAGCCTTCGATCAACTCGCGCAGACCGCCCGAATACATGCGGAATGAAAAGACGCCCCGGCCCGTGACACTGCGGGTCGGGATGCCGGCGGCGCGGAACTGTTGCGCGAGAAAGAAGTTCTCCAGCGTCCGGCCTTTGACGGCCTCATGTCCTCCCACGCGCTGATAGCCTTCGCGGTCCACCAGCAACATCTGCCCGAACAATCCGTCCGGCACCGTCCCCACCGTCATGTTGAAGTTGAAAAACAGTGACAAGTCTTCGTAAACCTCGCGCACCGCGTGAAACGGCCCGACGGAAAACGCGCACCCCCTCACCCGTTCTGCGTACGCCCTCTCCCCCATGGGGGGAGAGGGATGGGGTGAGGGGGCTGCAGCCGGGTCAAGAGCAGCATGCGCACCCAATACCCGCGCTAAACCCTCCGGTTCAAACCACGTGTCGGCATCTAGAAACATCAGCAGTTCGCCCGTCGCCGCGTGTGCGCCCTGATGACACGCCCACGTCTTGCCGCGCCAGCCCTCGGGCAGCGGTTGCGGCACAACCACCTTCGCTCCATGTTGCCACGCCATCTCTGCCGTGCGATCCGTCGAGCCATCATCCACCACAATGATTTCGGCCGGCTTGACGGATTGCGCCCCCAGCGACTGCAACAGCTTGGGCAGGTTATGCTCCTCGTTTCGGGCAGGGATGATGACACTGACCGGCAGCGCCCGGGGAGGGCAGGAGTTTCCGCCGCAACGCCGCAACCGGGGCAACAGGAGAAGCCCTGCTGCCCACAGAGCCAGCGTGACGAGCAGGATGCTACTCTCTATTCCCATGGGCTGAGCATGTTTTACTGCTTCCGATGCCACGGGACAACTGACAACCAACTGGTCCATCAACCTTGCCGCTGCCATTTGCATCTCTGTGTGTCACCTGAGTGTGTCATGATTGCTCGCCTTCCGGGCGCTGACACACTGGCCTGCAGCTTCGATTACTCACAAGAAACACACAAATTCTCAAAAACGAATGGGTTACATCGGCACCTGCCCGCCAGCCCATGCTGGCACGCGGCTTGATGATGAGTTGGCTGAACTTGGCCGCGATGCGATTTGGGTCGCTCTCGCTTCGCCAAGTCAGTCGTCAAGCCGTTGCTGGCGGAGTGGCTTGAGTGGCTGCACACGATCTCCGCCGAGATCAAGACAGAACTCTATGAACGCATTGACACGATGGGATCCATTCAGGGAAATGAACGAGTTGCAGCGGCGCTTGGCTTCGGTCTTTGACTTGGCGCCTTTTCGTCGCAGCTCTCTGACCACGGATGAAGAAAACATGACCGTGCCGGAATGGTCGCCGGCGGTGGACATCATTGAGGACGACAAGGAATACCTCATCAAGGTGGAGTTGCCGGAAGTGCCGAAGGACGCGGTGAAAGTTACCGTGGAAAACGGCACTCTTTCCATCTCTGGCGAGCGGAAGGCTGAGAAGGAAGAGAAAAACCGCAAGTTCCACCGGATCGAGCGGTACTATGGCCGCTTTGTGCGCAGTTTCGCAATCCCCGATGACGCGGAAGACAGCAAGGTCAACGCGGACTTCAAGGATGGCGTGTTGCGGGTCCATCTGGCGAAGAGCGAGAAGGCCCGTCCGAAACAAATCGAAGTGAAGGTCAGCTAAGCAACTCACGCCCGACGTCACCCCGCCAGGAGTGCATTCGGGCAGGTATGGTAGGCGCGCCTCGGGTGGCAATACGTCACCCGAAGCGCGCGGGTCTGAAAGTCATTTCGAGTGCAGACGACACGCACTTCGGGAGATGAGAAAGCATTGGAGATTCAACCTCTGCGCCCGTGCGCGTGCGTACGCATGAACCCTTCTTCACACGGAGTATTTCCATGACTGCTAACGTAAACACTCAAACCAATCCCTCCGCGTCCGCCGGTTTCTGGCAGCGGCTCTGGCAGCGAGTCCGCAACTGGGGCAAGCGCCACGAAGCCTGCTGTTGTGATTCAACGACCCAGTCGTCGCAGAACACTGCCGCGGACAAGGCGGCAGAGCCGCAAAAGGCGGCTGCTTGAGAATAGCCGCCGGGAGGCGCGCCGGATCGCGGGTATGACAGATGCGTTCGTTGCCATCGTCTGCGATCCCGGCGCGCCTCGGCGCCCGGTTGACAAAACGACCAACCCGATTTCCCAAGACGAGGCCAGGACCATGAAAACCATTCTCGTTGCTTCCACCCCGCTCGCTCGCAGTTTTGCGCGGCAACGCTCCGCGTTCCTCCGACTATCTCTTTCGCTAACCGCTGTGTTGTGGCTCGCGGCTGCGCCCGCTTGGGCCGCCGCTACGCCCAAGCTCAAGACCGACAACTCGCCCCTGCCCGCCGACGCCCGGCCCGCGTTGACCTTCAAGCCCATCGTCAAGAAGGTCACGCCCAGCGTCGTCAACATTTACTCCGCCAAGACCGTGCGCCAGACGCCCGCCTTCGCGCCGTTCTTTGACGACCCGTTCTTCCGCCAGTTCTTCGGCGTGCCCTTCGAGAACGTGCCCCGCGAGCGCCGCGAACAAAGCCTCGGCTCGGGCGTCATCGCCACCGAGGACGGCTACATCCTCACCAACAACCACGTCGTGGACGGCGCGGACGAAATCAAGGTCGCCCTCGCCGACGACAAGAGCGTCTATGACGCCAAGGTCATCGGCACGGACCCGCAGACCGACATCGCCGTCCTCAAGATCGAAGGCAAGAACCTTCCCGCCATCACAATCACCGACAGTGACCAGCTCGAAGTTGGCGACATCGTGCTGGCCATTGGCAATCCCTTCGGCGTCGGGCAGACGGTCACGATGGGCATCGTCAGCGCCAAGGGCCGCGGTGGAATGGGCATCGTGGACTACGAGGATTTCATCCAGACCGACGCCTCGATCAATCCCGGCAACTCCGGCGGCGCGCTCGTGGACGCCGCGGGCCGGCTCGTCGGCATCAACCAGTCCATCATCAGCCGAAGCGGCGGCAACCAGGGCATCGGCTTCTCCGTGCCCATCAACCTCGCCCGCTACGTCATGGAACGCCTTATCGCCGATGGCAAGGTCACGCGCGGCTATCTCGGCGTCATGATCCAGCCGGTCACGCCCGACCTCGCCAAGGAATTCAAGCTCCCGGACAACACCGGCGCGCTCATCGGCGACGTCACCAAGGACTCGCCCGCCGAGGACGCCGGCCTCAAGGAAGGCGACGTCATCATCGAATTCAACGGCAAGAAAGTCACCGACAGCCGGCACCTGCGCCTGTTGGTTTCGCAAACCGCGCCGGGCACGAAAGCGGACGTGAAGCTGCTCCGCGACGGAAAGGAAAAAAACCTCACCGTCAAACTCGGCGAACTGCCCGAAGGCGGCCTGGCCCGCAGCGACGGGCGCCCCGGCGGATTGCGCCGCAGCCCGCAGGCCGACGCGCTCGACGGCGTGACCGTGGACGACCTCGACTCGCGTTCGCGCCGCCAGTTCAACATCCCCAACCAAGTGCAGGGTGCGCTGGTCGTGAACGTTGAGCCGGATTCGCCCGCCGCCGCCGCGGGTCTCCAACCGGGCGATGTGATTTTGGAAATCAACCGTCAGCGCGTGGAGAACGCCGACGAAGCCGTGCGCCTCAGCGAACAGGTCAAGGGCAACCGCGCGTTGCTACGCGTTTACAGCCGGGGCGGCAGCCGCTTTGTCGTCGTCGAAGTAAAACCCACGCGCCGCTGAACCCTTTCAACCCAAACCTGAGCCATGAAACCATCCCCTGATGACGTAGTGGCCAACGCCAAGGCCACACCTCCGAACCTTGTAGCAGCGGGCGTCAATCCGCTCCGTCTCCACCCGGGAAGCAGGCTGGGGCAGTTCCCGCCGGCGGCTACGGGTGTCACGCACCATCCAATAACACGCACCATGGAAACTCTCGCCGGGGACTCGTCAGTCCCCACCACGGTCTGGTGGGAACGCCCGGCCATGATTCCCAGTCCGCTCAATGAATACTTCTGTGGCGGAACAACGCGGTTGCAATAGGGGAGCGCGCCAGCCTCGGGCTCAGCAGGCCGCGCCCGCGCGGCCTGCGCTAGCGAAACGCGACCTATTGGTTGCTCGCCCAAGCGCCTTCGTGCTCAGCGCGAGGGTGCGCCAAACCCACAGCCGGGGCGGCTGCGCTCCCCAACGACGCACCCTCTGCCCGCGAACTCAATTGGGGAGTACACCCGCCCTCGGGTGTCGCGGGCCGCGCCTTCGCGTCTTGATCCCGCAGTTCCGCATGCTCTTACCAAGATTGAAACACAAGTCTGCCCCATGATGATGCCCGCTGAACCACACCCGCGCCAAACCCTCAACCCGCATTCGTTGCCATGCTCAAGAACTACTACCTGATTCTCGGCGTCACCGCCGATGCGTCGCCCGACGAAATCAAATCCGCCTTTCGCCGCCGCGCGCTCGAACTGCACCCCGATGTCTCGGGCCTGCAAAGCGACCCCTTCCTTGAATTGCAGGAAGCGTACGCCGTGCTGACCGACCCCGAACGCCGCCGCCGCTTCGACCGCCAGTTTGCGGCCGTCGTCCCCACCTCCCGCGCGCGGCGCGCGACCGCTGAGCCGCTAGTGTCTCCCCGGCCCAAGGGCGAACCGTTCCGTCCCATCGAGCCGGCCCGCGGCTTCCGCGAAGTCTCGCTCACCGAATCTTTCGAAACCTACCGCCCCAGCTTCGACGAATTGTTTGACCGCTTCTGGAGCAACTTCGAAGACCTCACCCGTCCCAAAGCCGAGCGGCTCGAAAGCCTCACCGTCGAGGTCGTCGTCAGCCCCGAAGACGCGCAATGGGGCGGCCAGGTGCGTGTGTGGATTCCGGCCCGGGCGGCGTGCCCGACGTGTGGCGGACGCGGCACGGTGGGCGGCTACGAATGTTGGCGCTGCGAAGGCCACGGCGCGTTGACCAGCGAATTCCCGCTGGACGTGACTTATCCCGCCGTCCTGCGCGACGGCGACGCCGTGCGCCTGCCGCTCGATCAGTTTGGCGTGCGCAACTTCTACCTCACCGTCCTGTTCCGCGTGAGTTGAACCCCCACCCAAAGTCAGGTGGGCTTGGGGGCATCCGCGTGCATCGGTGTTCACTCGTGGTTGAATTCGGCTTCCGGCAAATCTGAGGCGCCGGTTTCCACCGGCCGGCGGCGCCGCAGGTTTCCCGCAAACGCGGGCGGCCAAAGAAGGAAGCGGAACGCCCGACCCCGTCGCCCAAGCGATTGGAACTCCACCCCCCGCTCCCTGGCCGAAAACCTCGCCGACCTGCCGACCCGCTGTGACGTGGGCTGCAAGCGCAACCGCAAGGGGCTTCAAGAGAGTTGGATCGGCGACAAATTGCATCTGGACACGGGGGACAGGGATCTTCCGGTCAGCGCCGTGTTGACCAGCGCCAGCACCCCTGGCAGCCAGAGGGGGCCATCCCGCTGGCGCAGATGACCGCCGCGCGCCTGACCTCGCTCGATGCCCTGAGGGGCAGCGCCGACGCCGCGCCACCGATTCGCGCCTTCAGCGCGCCGTTGGGCCACGTGCCGATCATGGACGCCAACCCGCGCGGCGGGGAGATGATTCCTTTCGCGCCCGCCCAGGCGCGGCGGTTGGGGCAACGGAGCGCCAGCGCGCGGGTGAACAGTCTGCTAAAAGAGCGGCATGGCGGGCGCTGGGCACTCAAGAAAGCGGCGGAGGTCATCACGGGCAGCGCCGAGGCCGGGGATCGCATCTTGAGTTTGCAGACGGCTTTCGGCGGCGGCAAAACGCACGCTCTCGTGGCGCTCTGGCATCTGGCGCAGAACTGCGAGAAGATTCGCCGTTCAGCGGCTTGCGCTGACCTTCGGAAACTTCTCGGCGATTCGCTCCCCAAGAAGGTCAATGCGCTGACCGTGTTCACGAACCAGACCTGCGATGCCACACAAGGGCGGAAAACGCCGCAAGGCGTCCGCACCCGGACGATGTGCGGTGAACAGGCGGTGCAACTCGGCGCGAAGGTACTCTACGAAACAATCCGTGCGAACGACGAGAAGCAGACAGCGCCGAAAGGTTTGTTTGCGGAGATTCTCAAGGAGGCTGCGCCGTGCCTCATTCTCTTGGACGAAGTTGCGGAGTGTTGCGTAGCAGCGTCGGCGGTCAAGGTGCAAGACAGCACGCTGGCCGACCAGACGATTTCATTTCTGCAAGAACTCACGGAATCAGCCCAGCAGGTGCAAGGTGTGGCCGTGGTTGCCACGCTCCCGGCGAGCCATTTCGAGGACATCACACACGCTGAAGCCGTCCAAATCGGGCAACGCGAGGTCGAGGATGATCAACGCCGGTTGAAAGCTGCGGGCCAGGCGCAGGGCTTCCTGACCATTCCGGGCGGTTTCCACCTCGAAGCCTTCGCGCGCAAACCGGTATTCCAGCAGCCCGCGTGTATCCTGTTCGTCATCCACGATGAGCAGCCGGGTTTTGGCTGCGGAGCAATCGGTCGGGGCGGGCGGGGTTGACCAATGGCGCGCGGGTTTGGACATGTCGAAGGTCTGCGACGTCAGGCGTGGGCGACACAGGGCTGGCCCATTGGCGTTTCAAGCGAGTGGGCGGCTTGCAACGGGAGCGTGGGATTCTGATAGTCCACGCCGGCGAACTGCGTGTAATGCCGGAACAAATCCACGTTCTGGATGAAA